>NZ_LT608325.1:0-133659 GCF_900095705.1 Fusobacterium massiliense
TTTTCTTTATATAGTTTAGAAACAGTTTTTAGTGCTAAATTTTTAATTTTAGGATTAGGATAATTACCATTTTTAACAATATCAAGTACATGATACTTTCATTGTCCAGCAATAGAAGGTACATGGAAGTAGTCTAATTTTTTAAAAGTAAAATTTTCAGTAAATCCGCCAAGAGAAACAAGCGCATGAATATGAGGATTCCATTTTAAATCTCTACCAAAAGTATGAATAACAGTGATAAGTCCATAGTGAACGATATCAGAGTTAGTGAAATAATCTGAAGAAGATTTAGGAAGTTTATTTTTTCTATTATTTTTCTTGTAGAGATTATGAAATTGATATTCCATGGTTTCATTGACAGCAGTAGCTAGTTTAGAAAGTAAGTTTCTATCGTAAAAGAAAAAAGGTCTTAACTCTTCAGGAATAGTAAAAAGAATATGTCTATGAGAAACATTAAGAATATCATTAGTCATCTTTTGTGTCCAAGTAGCAGAATATTTAAATCCACAAGAAGGACAAAGTCTAGATTTACAAGTAATAGGAATAGTATGATAATGCCCACACTCAGTACAAGTATATTTAATGAAACCAGCTTTAGTATCGCGACAAAGCATAAACTTATTGATAGAGGTTTTAATGTACTCCAAATGGCTGTGAGTTAAAAAAGACTTGATAAAATTTAAGATTTGTGATAAATTTGCTATGGATAGTATTTCTTTAATCATGAGATATTAGTCCTTTCTGTATGTTTTAGTCCAAATAAATTTTACAGAAAAAGAGAGCCAATTGCAAAAGATTTTTTTAAAAATCTGCAATTAGCTTTTTTTATTAAATAAAAATTGACAACCGTGATTAAATTGTTTATAATTTTAGTAAACAATTTAAGGAGGTAATTTTTATGAAATTTAAAAATCTTATTAAAATTATGGTTCTATGTGTAAGTATAGGAACAACTGCTCTAGCTACTGAGCAAACAAATAAGTTAGAAAGTAAAGCTGTAGGTACAGAGTTAAAAGAATATGGAAAAATTTATAATAAGGATGGAGTTTTAGTTGTTCATAAACAACTAAAAAAAGGAGAAAAAATTCCTTCACATACTCATAAATATAAAGAACTTTTCTTTACAGTTGTTTCAGGAAAAATGGAAGTTAACTTAAATGACAAAGAGACTTATATAATGGAGCCTAAAAAAGCTTTAAATTTTGGTGGAGATGTAAGTATATCTGCAACAGCATTAGAAGATAGTGATATTTTTATATACTTAGCTGGGGAAAACAAATAATTTACCTAAGAGACTATTTATTAAATAGTCTCTTTTATTTTTCTATAGGAAAGTATAAATTAAATAGCAAAAATTAGTCTCTTGACAGCCGTATGAGTTCTACGAGCTCAATAAACACAGGCTCTTCGAACTAATACGGACGTCAGAGACTTTATTTATTTTATAGGAAAGTACAAATTTAAAAATTGAAAAAATTCTAACTTTTATATGGCTCTATATTCTTAATAAAAAAAGTTTTAAAATTAATATGGATATCTGAAATTATTTTTAAAATTTTTTATAAATCGATAAAAATTTTCTTAAATATCAAAAGTGCTATTGACAATAAAAAATAAAAAGTTTATAATGAATAAGTTATTATTATTAAAAATATAATTATCAAATAAGAAAGGAGGGTAAAATGCCTACTCTAAGTCAATTAGTAAAAAAAGGAAGACAAACTTTAACTGAAAAGAAAAAATCTCCAGCTTTACAAGGAAACCCACAAAGAAGAGGAGTTTGTGTAAGAGTTTATACAACTACACCTAAAAAACCAAACTCAGCTTTAAGAAAGGTTGCCAGAGTAAAACTAACTAATGGAATAGAAGTTACTTGTTACATTCCAGGTGAAGGACACAACTTACAAGAACACTCAATCGTTCTAGTAAGAGGAGGAAGAACAAAGGACTTACCAGGGGTTAGATATAAGATTATAAGAGGTGCTTTAGATACTGCAGGTGTTGCAAAAAGAAAACAAGGTAGATCTAAGTACGGAGCAAAAAACGCATAATTTAAGGAGGTGAAATAATAAATGTCAAGAAGAAGAGCAGCGGTAAAAAGAGATGTTTTACCTGATTCAAGATATTCTGATAAAGTTGTAACTAAAGTTATAAACTCAATAATGTTAGATGGGAAAAAATCAATAGCTGAAGGAATATTCTACTCAGCAATGGATTTAATAAAAGAAAAAACTGGTCAAGAAGGGTATGATGTATTTAGACAAGCACTAGATAACATAAAACCTCAAATTGAAGTTAGATCTAGAAGAATCGGAGGGGCTACATATCAAGTTCCTGTTGAAGTTAAAGCTGATAGACAACAAACTTTAGCTATAAGATGGTTAACTACTTATACTAGAGCGAGAAAAGAATACGGAATGATAGAAAAACTTGCAGCAGAATTAATTGCAGCAGCAAATAACGAAGGTGCAACAATAAAGAAAAAAGAAGATACTTATAAAATGGCAGAAGCTAACAGAGCATTTGCACACTACAGAGTATAATAATATAAATGTTTTCATTTAATCGAGGAGGAAAAATTTAATGGCTAGGAAAGTATCATTAGATATGACTAGAAACGTTGGAATAATGGCTCACATCGATGCTGGGAAAACAACAACAACAGAAAGAATATTATTCTATACAGGTGTTGAAAGAAAACTAGGAGAAGTTCACGAAGGTCAAGCAACAATGGACTGGATGGAACAAGAGCAAGAAAGAGGGATAACAATAACTTCTGCAGCTACTACTTGTTTTTGGAGAGAACACAGAATAAATATAATAGACACACCAGGTCACGTGGACTTTACTGTTGAAGTTGAAAGATCACTAAGAGTATTAGATGGAGCTGTTGCTGTATTCTCAGCTGTTGATGGTGTACAACCACAATCTGAAACAGTTTGGAGACAAGCAGATAAATATAAAGTGCCAAGAATAGCATTCTTTAATAAAATGGATAGAATTGGTGCAAACTTTGATATGTGTGTATCAGATATCAAAGAAAAATTAGGATCAAATCCAGTACCTATACAAATTCCTATTGGTGCAGAAGATCAATTTGAAGGAGTAGTAGATTTAATAGAAATGAAAGAAATTGTTTGGCCAGTAGATTCAGACAATGGACAACATTTTAATGTAAATGAAATTAGAGCAGAATTAAAAGAAAAAGCTGAAGAAGCAAGACATTATATGCTTGAATCTATTGTTGAAACTGATGATGTTCTAATGGAAAAATTCTTTGCTGATGAAGAAATTACTAAAGAAGAAATAATAAAAGCATTAAGACACGCAACAATAGAAAATACAGTAGTTCCTGTTGTATGTGGAACAGCATTCAAAAATAAAGGTATTCAAGCATTACTTGATGCAATTGTAAACTATATGCCTGCTCCAACTGACGTTGCAATGGTTGAAGGGACAGACCCTAAAAATTCTGAAATTAAAATAGACAGAGAAATGTCTGATGAGGCTCCTTTTGCTTCACTTGCATTTAAAGTTATGACAGACCCATTCGTAGGAAGATTAACATTCTTCAGAGTATATTCTGGTATAGTTGAAAAAGGAGCTACTGTTCTTAACTCAACTAAAGGTAAGAAAGAAAGAATGGGAAGAATACTTCAAATGCATGCTAACAAAAGAGAAGAAATTGAACATGTATACTGTGGAGATATAGCTGCAGCAGTTGGTCTTAAAGACACAACAACAGGGGATACTCTATGTGCTGAAGATGCTCCAATAGTTCTTGAACAAATGGAATTCCCAGAACCAGTTATTTCAGTTGCAGTTGAACCAAAAACTAAAAATGACCAAGAAAAAATGGGAATTGCTTTATCAAAACTTGCAGAAGAAGACCCTACATTCAGAGTTAGAACTGATGAAGAAACAGGTCAAACAATTATCTCAGGAATGGGAGAATTACACCTTGAAATCATCGTAGACAGAATGAAGAGAGAATTTAAGGTTGAATCAAATGTTGGGAAACCTCAAGTTGCATACAGAGAAACTATTACTCAACAATGGGATCAAGAAGTTAAATATGCAAAACAATCTGGAGGTAGAGGACAATACGGACACGTTAAAATTATCCTTGAACCAAATCCAGGAAAAGAATTTGAATTTGTTAACAAAATTACTGGAGGGGTTATTCCTAGAGAATATATACCTGCAGTAGAAAAAGGATGTAAAGAAGCTCTTGAATCAGGAGTTATAGCTGGATATCCTTTAGTTGATGTAAAAGTTACATTATATGATGGATCATACCACGAAGTTGACTCATCAGAAATGGCATTCAAAATAGCTGGATCAATGGCTCTTAAACAAGCTGCTGCAAAAGCTAAACCAGTAATATTAGAACCTGTATTTAAAGTAGAAGTAACTACTCCAGAAGAATACATGGGAGATATTATTGGAGACTTAAACTCAAGAAGAGGAATGGTATCTGGAATGATAGATAGAAACGGGGCTAAAATAATAACAGCTAAAGTTCCTTTATCAGAAATGTTCGGATACGCAACTGACTTAAGATCTAAATCTCAAGGAAGAGCTACTTACTCTTGGGAATTTTCTGAATATCTTCAAGTACCTGCTTCTATCCAAAAAGCAATACAAGAAGAAAGAGGAAAATAATTTACTTTTTACTAAAATAGTGTATAATTATAGTAATAAAGTTAGTAGTGAAAATTTTAAAGAAATGATTTAAATTAATATTAGGAGGAAAAAATGGCTAAAGAAAAATTTGAAAGAAGCAAACCACATGTAAACATTGGAACAATTGGACACGTTGACCACGGAAAAACAACTACAACTGCTGCTATATCTAAAGTATTATCTGATAAAGGATGGGCTAAAAAAGTAGATTTTGATCAAATCGATGCTGCTCCTGAAGAAAAAGAAAGAGGAATTACTATCAATACAGCTCATATAGAATATGAAACAGCAACAAGACACTATGCTCACGTTGACTGTCCAGGACACGCGGACTATGTTAAAAACATGATAACTGGAGCTGCTCAAATGGACGGAGCTATACTTGTTGTATCAGCTGCTGATGGTCCTATGCCTCAAACAAGAGAACATATCTTACTTTCTAGACAAGTTGGAGTTCCATACATAGTTGTTTACTTAAACAAATCAGATATGGTTGAAGATGAAGAATTACTAGAATTAGTTGAAATGGAAGTTAGAGAATTATTAAATGAATATGGATTCCCAGGAGATGATATTCCTGTAATCAGAGGTTCATCTCTAGGAGCTTTAAATGGAGAACAAAAATGGGTTGACCAAATATTAGCACTTATGGATGCGGTAGATAACTATATCCCTACTCCAGAAAGAGCAGTAGATCAACCATTCTTGATGCCAATAGAAGACGTATTTACTATTACAGGAAGAGGAACAGTTGTTACTGGAAGAGTTGAAAGAGGAGTTATCAAAGTTGGAGAAGAAATCGAAATCGTTGGTATCAAACCTACAACTAAAACAACTTGTACAGGAGTTGAAATGTTTAGAAAACTTCTTGATCAAGGTCAAGCAGGAGACAACATTGGAGCTCTATTAAGAGGAACTAAGAAAGAAGAAGTTGAAAGAGGACAAGTTCTTGCTAAACCAGGATCAATTCACCCTCATACAAACTTCAAAGGTGAAGTATACGTATTAACTAAAGAAGAAGGAGGAAGACATACTCCATTCTTCTCAGGATACAGACCACAATTCTACTTCAGAACTACTGACATCACTGGTGCAGTAACATTACCTGAAGGAGTAGAAATGGTAATGCCAGGAGATAACATAACTATGACTGTTGAATTAATCCACCCAATCGCAATGGAACAAGGATTAAGATTTGCCATCAGAGAAGGTGGAAGAACAGTTGCTTCTGGAGTTGTTTCTGAAATAACTAAATAATAATTTATCTATAAATAAAAATAGATAAAAATAAACTGCATTTAAAGTTTTGTGTACAAAAATTTTAAATGCAGTTTTTATTATTCTATAGAAAAATGGTTATTAGTCTCTGAAGTCCGTATTAGTTCGAAGAGCCTGTGTTTGTTGAGCTCGTAGAACTCATACGGCTGTCAAGAAATTTTTTTATTATGTAGAGAAGTATAAAATAATCAAAAATAAAAAAGTGCAATACTCTTATTAAAGAATTTATTACACTTTTTTGAATTTGATTTGAAAAAATTATTTTTTTAATCTCTTATTTAATTCTTCTGAAAGACTTTCATATCCTTTTTTACCTAAAAGAGCAAACATGTTTTTCTTGTAAGATTCAACTCCAGGTTGATCAAAAGGATTAACTTCTAAAATATATCCACTTACAGCACAAGCTTTTTCAAAGAAGTAGATTAAGTATCCAACATTGAAGGCATTAAGTTCAGGGATATTTAAAACCATACAAGGAACTCCACCATCAATATGGGCAAGTAAAGTACCATTAAATGCTTTATTATTTACAAATGAAAGACCTTTTCCTTCTAAGTAATTAAGTCCATCTAAATCTTCAGCTTCAGCTTTTATTATAATATCTTTATCGGAACTTTCTAGATTAATAACAGTTTCAAAAAGATTTCTTCTACCATCTTGAATATATTGACCCATAGAATGTAAATCAGTAGTTAAATCAACAGAAGCTGGGAAGATACCTTTTTTATCTTTACCTTCAGATTCACCATAAAGTTGTTTCCACCATTCAGATATAAAGTGGAATCTAGGTTCATAATTAGCTAAAATTTCAATGTTATAATCTTTTCTTAATAGTAGATTTCTAATAACTGCATATTTATAACAATCATTATTTTCAAAATCTTTTGAAAAATCTTCTCTAGCAACTTTAGCACCTTCCATTAGTTTATCGATATCAATTCCTGCAACAGCTATTGGAAGTAAACCAACAGCAGTTAATACTGAGAATCTTCCACCAACATCATCAGGGATAACAAATTCTTCATATTTTTTAGCATCAGCTAATTGTTTTAATGCACCTTTTTTAGCATCTGTTGTAACATAAATTCTTTCACTTGCTTTATCTCCATATTTTTTCTCAGCTAGTTCTTTAAATACTCTGAAAGCTATGGCAGGTTCAGTTGTAGTTCCTGATTTAGAGATAACATTTATTGAGAAATCTCTATCTCCAATAATTTCAATAAGGTCAGTTAAATACTTTCCAGATATATTTTGTCCGGCAAAATATATCTCAGGAGTTTTTTTACCTTTAAAAGAATTGTAAAAACTATGAGTTAGACATTCGATAACAGCTCTAGCTCCAAGATAAGAACCACCAATACCAATAACGACTAAAACTTCTGAATCTTCTTGAATTTTTTTACTAGATTTTTTTATTCTTTCAAACTCATCTTTGTCGTAATTGATAGGAAGGTCTAGCCAACCTAAAAAATCATTTCCGGCTCCAGTTTTTGAATGCAATTTTTGTGCAAAATTTTCAGTTAAATTTTTCATATTATTAAACTCATTCTTGTCAACAAATTTAAAAACATTAGAATAATCAAGATTTACTTTTCTCATTATAAAAATCCCTCCAATTTTTTCAAAAAACATAAAATAAGTATTTGATTTTTTTATATATTATGATATAGTACTATAAACAATTTTTAATTCATAGTAAAAATAAAAATTTTATGTAGATTGATTAACTTTTAAACACTTTATTTCTTTAGAATTATATCATTTTTTATTTATTTGTTAAAGCTATAATTGAAATATCATAAAAAATATTTAATATAAAGAGAAAAACTGATTGACTAAAAATTAAAAATATGATATTTTATAAATAGATACAAAAAATATGTATGTATAGTGTATTAATCATACTATATTTATATTTTTTATTTAAAAAAGGAAGTTTTAAATGTAGGAGGTTAAACTATGGAAAAGAAAAAAATAGGTTTAGTACCTAGACTGATTATTGCAATAATTGTTGGAATTTTAATAGGACAATATATGCCACTAGGAATAGTAAGAATTTTTAAGACATTCAGTACATTCTTTGGATCGTTTTTATCATTCTTTATACCGCTTATGATAGTTGGATATGTAGTATCAGGAATAGCAAAATTGACTGAAGGAGCTGGAAAACTTCTAGGGTTTACAGCAATAGTATCTTACATTTCTACTATAATAGCTGGAACTTTTTCTTATACAGTGGCAGCTAATTTATATCCTAAATTATTAGCAGGGGGAGCACATCAAAATATAAATTTTACAGGAGAAATAGCACCTTATTTTACAATACCATTAAAAGCTCCTATAGATGTAACTGCAGCAATAGTATTTGCCTTTATGATGGGAATAACAATTAGTTTTATGAGAACTAAAGGAAAAGGCGAAGTAACATTTAATTTATTTAATGAATATGAAGAAGTAATAACTATGATATTAGCAGGATTTGTAATTCCATTGTTACCATATCATATTTTAGGAATATTCAGTGAAATGTCATATTTAGGTGAAGTGTTTACTGTAATTTCAGTTTTCATAAAGATATATTTATGTATATTTGCTATGCACTATATCTACATGCTTGTGATGTTCTCAATTGCAGGTGGAGTTTCAAAGAAAAATCCATTCACTTTAATAAAAAACCAAATACCCGCATATTTTACAGCAGTAGGGACTCAATCATCAGCGGCAACTATTCCTGTAAACATTCAATCTGGTTTAAAAAATGGAACTACTCCTGAAATAGTAGATTTTGTTGTACCTTTATGTGCTACTATCCATTTATCAGGAAGTATGATAACATTGACAAGTTGTATAATGGGAGTGTTGTTATTAAATGGAATGCCTCATTCATTGTCAATAATGTTCCCATTTATATGTATGCTTGGAATAGCTATGGTTGCAGCACCAGGAGCACCGGGTGGAGCGGTTATGAGTGCATTGCCTTTCTTATTCCTAATAGGTATAAATGCAGATGGACCTCTAGGTTCACTTCTAATAGCTTTATATATAACTCAAGATAGTTTTGGAACTGCTATAAATGTTTCTGGAGATAATGCAATAGCAATTTATGTTGATGAGTTTTATAAGAGGTATATTAAAAAAAATAAAACAGCATAGTAAAAATATAGGTTATTAAGGTTGGTTTGATATAAAAAATGGGACTGTGTATTGCAGTTCCATTTTTTATTTATAAGGAAAGTATAAAATTAAATAATAAAAGTTAGTCTCTGACGTCCGTATTAGTTCGAAGAGTCCGTGTTTATTGAAATTGTAAAAGTTATACAGATATCAAGATATTTTATCTGTTATAATTTTTTATAGCTTCTAAATACTCATTTTTTATGTCTTCTCTTAGAGATAAAGGTTCTAAAATTTCAACTTCTTTTAAAAAACCAGCAAAATAAATTTTAGCTTGCTCTTTTGAAGCTTCAAAAGAATAAATAGTTCCTTCTTTTTTAATGAGTTTAGGTCTATATTCTGTAAAGGTTTTTAGTAGGCTATCTCCAATAGAAGTTAGTTTAACTTTTATTATTTCAGTGTTAGCAGAGAAAGGATCATATTTCTTTCTTAAATTTTCAATTAGTTTTTTATCTCTCTTTTTAATTTTATCAGGTAGAATGGAGATTACTTCAGTTTCTTTTAGCTTATAATTTTGATAAGAACTTAGATTATCAACATAGCAAAATAGAAAATTTTCATTTCCGTTAGCTTCTCTACGTATAAAAATAGGTTCAACATCTAAAATTTTAGAAAAATTTTTTATTTTTATTTTATTTTCAGATTTTATAGCATCTAAAATAGTTTTTAGTCTATCCTCGTAGATAAAAAGTTCTCTTTGATATTTAAATTTTGCACAATAAATTTCAAATAATTCTCTAAAGTATTCAGCTTCTATTTCAACACCATTGGTTTTTAAAATATCGTAGTATATTTCTTTATTACTAACATTCAAATCAAATTGAATAATTTTTTTATATGTTCTACCTTGAGATTGAAGAAGATTTTCTGTTTCAATTTTTTTATTAAATTTTAATTTTTCTAGGATATAGTTACAGAATTTATTGTTATTCATTCCATAATCTTCTTGATCGATTTTTATAATATCCCAAATATCTTCAGGAATAGTAACTCTAATCTTTTTCATTTGAACCTCCTAAAATTAAAATTGTATTTTGTCATTATACCTTATTAATCATAAGATTTCAATATACATATAAAGTAAAAAATATAAAAAAATTTTGACTTTTTTAATAAAAAATGATATTATTATGAGTAGAAAACCATCAAGAGAGATTGAGGGACAGGCCCAAAGATATCTCAGCAACCTGCATAAGTGTGGTGCTAATTCCTGTTTAGATGGAAGAAGAGATAATGTATTTTAATTCTCTATCTTTCAAGATAGAGATTTTTTTGTTATTACATAGGAAAGTATAAATTTAATAATTAATAGTCTCTGATATTCGTATTAGTTTGAAGAGCCTGTGTTTTCTAAGCTCGTAGAATTCATACAGCTGTCAAGAGATGTTGTTTACTTGTATAAAAAGTTAGGAGGATATATGAAAAAATTTACATATTTTACATCTGAATTTGTTTCACCTGGTCACCCAGATAAAGTATCTGATCAAATATCAGATGCAATATTAGATGCTTGTTTAAAAGATGACCCAAATTCAAGAGTTGCTTGTGAAGTTTTTTGTACAACAGGACAAGTAATAGTAGGAGGGGAAATTACAACAAGTACATACATAGATGTTCAAGATATAGTTAGAAATAAAATTAGAGAAATAGGATATAGAACAGGAATGGGTTTTGATGCAGATTGTGGAGTTTTAAATAGTATCCATTCACAATCACCAGATATTGCTATGGGAGTTGACATTGGAGGAGCTGGAGACCAAGGAATTATGTTTGGAGGAGCAGTAAGAGAAACTGAAGAGCTTATGCCTTTAGCTTTAGTTCTTTCAAGAGAAATTTTAGTAAGATTAACTAAAATGATGAGAGATGGGGAAATTAAATGGGCTAGACCGGATCAAAAATCTCAAGTAACTTTAGCATATGATGAAAATGGAAAAGTTGATCATGTAGACTCTATAGTGGTTTCTGTACAACATGATGAAAATGTTAGTAATGTTGAAATAAAAGAAACAGTTATTGAAAAAGTTGTAAAACCAGTTTTAGAAAAATATAATTTAAGTTCTGAAAATATAAAATACTATATTAACCCAACAGGAAGATTTGTTATAGGTGGACCTCATGGAGATACTGGTCTTACAGGAAGAAAAATTATAGTTGATACTTATGGTGGATATTTTAGACATGGTGGAGGAGCTTTTTCAGGAAAAGATCCATCTAAAGTAGATAGATCAGCAGCTTATGCTGCCAGATGGGTTGCAAAAAATATAGTTGCAGCTGGTCTTGCAGATAAGTGTGAGTTACAACTTTCTTATGCAATAGGAGTTGCTCATCCGGTGTCAATAAAAGTTGAAACATTTGGGACTTCAACTGTTTCGGAAGATGTAATTTCAGAAGCTGTTGCAAAAGTTTTTGATTTATCACCAAGAGGAATAGAAAAATCTTTAGAACTTAGAGAAAATAAATTTAAGTATCAAGATTTAGCAGCTTTTGGTCATATTGGAAGAACTGATATAGATATTCCTTGGGAAAGATTAAATAAAGTCGAAGAATTAAAAAAAATTGTAAGTAATAAATAGTTTTCAAAAAAATATATTAAAAATTATACTAAAATAAAAAATAGTGTTGATAAATTATTAAAAAGTTTTGAGACACTATTTTTTTATTTTATAGAAAAGAGATAAAATTAAATATCAAAAATTAGTCTCTTGACAGCCGTATAAGTCTCAATAAATACAGGTTCTTTGAACTAATACGGATATCATAGACTTTATTTATGTAAAAAATGGTTAATAATAGAAAGTATAAATTGTAAAAAAATTGATTTATTAGAATGAAAAGAATAGGTTTTGTAAATATAAAACTTGACATAAATAATATTGTATGATAATATAATTTCAAATGACCGAATGGTCAAAGTAAGAAAAATTTTTTATATACAAGAAAGCATAAAAAAACTAAAATTAATCCCTGATATCCGTATTGCTTGAAAGAGCTACTAAAAAAACATATGGCTATCAAGGGACTTTATTTATATAGAGGGGGATTTATGAAAATATTAAGAATTTATATAAAAGAGAATCTTGGTATTTTAATGGTTGCAATTATATTTTTAATTTTTAATACACTTGCAACTTTAGCTATTCCATTTCAGATTTCAAATATGATAAATAATGGAATTATGCAAAAAAATATTGAAGAAGTATATTCGATAAGTATAAAAATGATAGCTATATTGGTTTTTGGAACTTTATCAGGAATTATAGCAAACTATTTTGTTGCAATATTTGCAACAGGATTTTCAAAAAAGAATAGAAAAACTATGCTTAAAAATATAGAAACATTAACTTTAGATCAAGTTAGTGAATTTGGAGTAGCTTCTCTAGTAACAAGAGTGGCAAACGATAATAGTAATGCTCAACAATTGATAGCATCTTTCCTACAAATGATATTGCCTAGTCCTATAATGGCAATAATTTCAATCTTTTTAACTATAAGATTATCACCTACTCTGGCTTTAATACCATTTTTAGCAATAATTACATTTGCAATAGCAATTATTTTTACTCTCTACAAATCATTACCATTTATCTTAAAAGTTCAAAAAAAATTAGATAGAATGGTTTTAGTTTTAAGAGAAACATTTATTGGTGTAAAAATAATAAGAGCTTTTGATAACTCAGAAAAAGAAAGAGATAAATTTAATAATTTATCAGCAGACTACACAAATAATTACATAACTATAAATAAAAAGTTTGCTATACTTTCTCCAATGGCATTTGCTTTTATGTGTATTATAATAACTCTTATAGTATTTTTTGGTGGCTTAAAAATAGCATCAAAAACTTTAGAGATAGGGTCAATAACAGCTATAATAGAATATTCTTTAACAACGATAGGGGCATTAATTATGTCGTCAATGATGTTGGTACAAATGCCAAAAGCTGTTGTTTCTATTGAAAGAATAGAAGAAGTTTTAAATACTGTTAGTGAAATAAAAGATGAAGATGATGTTAGTGAAGAAAAATATTATAAAGATTTAGTAGAAAAAAATCCTATATCTTTGACATTTAATAATGTATGTTTTAGATATAAGGGAGCAGAAAAACAAATATTAAAAAATATTTCATTTTCAATAAATGCTGGAGAAAGATTTGCTATTGTGGGAGCAACTGGTTCTGGTAAGAGTACTATTGCAAAAGTATTGTTGAGATTAAATGATATAGAAAATGGAAAAATATTAGTAAATAATGTAGATATACAAAAGTTATCTTTGGAAGTTTTAAGAGATAATATTGCCTATATTCCTCAAAAAGCATACATTTTTAGTGGGACAATAAGAGATAATTTTAAGTTTGCTAATAAAGATATTACTGAGGAAGAAATGATGAAAGTTGCAAAAGTAGCTCAATCTTATGAATTTATAAATTCTTTAGAAAAGGGCTTTGATTCTTTTGTATCTCAAGGAGGGACAAATTTCTCTGGTGGGCAAAAACAAAGGTTATCAATAGCTAGGGCTTTATCAAAGCAAGCAAATATATATTTGTTTGATGATAGTTTCTCTGCACTAGATTATGCAACAGATGCAAAACTTCGTAAAGAATTGAAAGTCTTTTTAGAAAATAAAATAACCATTATAATTGCACAAAGATTAAATACCATTATTGATGCAGATAAAATAATAGTTTTAAAAGATGGAGAAATAACAGGAATGGGTACTCATGAAGAGTTGTTAAAAAATAATAATGAGTATATAGAACTTGCAAAATCACAGGGAATTTTAGATTAAGGGGGTTGTAATGGCTAAAAACAAAAAAAATGAAGATTCTATAAAAGATTTAAAAAAAGCAAGTAGAAATTTCATAAAACTTCTAAGTGAAAAGAAAATACCATTTTTTATTTCTATTATATGTAATATTATTTCTACAATATTAGTTGTATCTATTCCTTGGACATCAGCTATTGCAATTGATATAATTGTTCAAATAATGGGAAATAAACAAATTTTAGATAAATGGACAGCTATTTTTAATGCAATAACTAGACCTGTTTCTGTCTTAGGATTAGTAGCAATATCAATATTTATATTAAGTTATATTCAAGAGTATATATCAGCAATAATTGGAGAGCAAATAGCTCTATCACTAAGAGAAAAATTGAGTGAAAAATTAACAAAGTTACCTATGAATTTTTTTGATACAAATCAAGTTGGAGATATATTAAGTAAAGTAACTTCTGATATAGAAAAAGTAGCAGAAGTAATAGTTAGTGGTTTTACAAGATTTATATATTCGTTTGTAATAATAACTTTGGTTATAGTAATGTTATTGTATATAAATATAAAGTTAGCACTAATAGTTTTGCTAATATTATTGATAAGTATTATTTTAACTATATTTGTTTCAGGGATAACTCAAAGAATTTTTAGTAGAAATATGTCAACATTATCAGAATTAAGCTCAATGACAGAGGAAGTATTAACTGGAAATTTAGTTATTCAGTCTTACAATAAACAAAAAGATATTTTAGAAAAATTAGATAAAGTCATTGATGACCAGTATTTAGCAGGGAAAAATTTAGAATTTACAATATTTTCTATTTTTCCATCAATAAGATTTGTAACCCAAATTGCTTTTATTATAGCAGCTGTTGTAAGTGCTATTCTGGTAATTAATGGTTCTCTTACACTAGGACTTGCTCAAGCTTTTTTACAGTATGTTACTCAAATATCAGAACCAATTACAACGGCAGCATATATTATAAATTCTATTCAAAATGCTTTAGTTTCAGTTGAAAGAGTTTATGATATTTTAGAATTACCAGAGGAAAAAGAGCTAGAAAAGGATACAAATTTATTGAAAGAAAGTAAAGGTCAGATAACTTTTGAAAATGTAGCTTTTGGTTACAGTAAAGATAAACTTTTGATGAAAAATGTTAATTTTACAGCTAAAGCTGAACAAATGGTTGCCATTGTTGGTCCAACTGGAGCAGGGAAAACTACTCTAATAAATTTACTTATGAGATTTTATGATGTCAACAAAGGAAGAATTTTATTTGATGGGGTAGATATTTCTAAGATTACAAGAAAAGAATTGAGAGAAAACTTTGGTATGGTATTGCAAGACACTTGGCTTCTCAAGGGTACGATTGCAGAGAATATTGCTTATGCAAAGCCAGATGCAACAAGAGAGGAAATAATAAATGCAGCTAAGTTGGCAAAATGTGATAGTTTCATTAGAAAACTACCTAAAGGTTATGACACAGTTATAACAAGTGAAAATGGAATGGTATCTCAAGGCCAGCAACAACTTCTAACTATTGCTCGTACAATTTTACCTAACCCTAAAGTAATGATATTAGATGAAGCAACATCAAGTATAGACACTAAAACTGAAAAAGATATACAAACTGTAATATCAGAACTTATGAAAGGAAGAACAAGTTTTGTTATAGCTCACAGACTATCAACTATAAGAAATGCCGATTTGATTCTTGTTATGAAAGATGGGGATATAGTTGAACAAGGAAACCATGATGAACTTATGATAGAAAATGGAATTTATGCTAATTTATATAATACACAATTTAGTGAGTAAAATAATTATTTTATTTATTTTAACAAGGATATAATAATGCTTTTTATTTGAAATAAGTTGACAAATTTTAAATTATATTATATATTAATGACACAAATATTCATAAAACATATAATTGGTAGGAGGGATAATTTGTGTATAGAAAATTTATTTTCATATTTTTATCTGTGTTTTCATTTACTTATGCAGTAGATGAAATAGATATAGAAAAAAGAAGAGAAGAACAACAAAGTTTTGATAACTTAATAAAAAGTCAAAATTTTAATATGTCTGAAAATAACAAAGATAAAGAAGAAAATAATTTAATTCTAAATATAAATTCTATTGATTTAGATGGAAATACTATACTTGAGTCTTTTCAAATAAATGCTATTTTAAGAAAATATATAGGTAAAAATAAAAATGTTTATACATTGATAAATGAAATAGAAAATAAATATATTGAAAATGGATATATTACTACAAAAGTTGGACTTGACATAAGCAAGTCTGATTTTGAAGTTGGTAAGATATCCATTTTTGTTTTAGAAGGAAAAATAGCTAAAGTTATATATAATGAAAAAGAAAATAAATTAAAAACTTTCATAACTTTTCCACAAAGAGAAAATGATATTTTAAATATTAAAGATTTGGATCAAGGAATTGATAATCTAGGGAATAATTCAAAGCTGGATATTAAAGCTAGTGATAAAAATGGATATAGCAACATATATATTAAAAGAGATAATAAGCCCATAAGTTTTGGAGTAAACTATAATGATTTAGGACAGTTTGAGACTTCAAGACATAGACTTAGATATTTCTTAAATACTCATAATATATTTGGGTTGAATGAAAGTTTAGCTTTTTCTTATCAAAATAAACTACAAAGACAATACAAAGAAAGAGATACTAAAAATTTCAGTTTTGGAGTATCTGTTCCTTTTAAATATTGGACTTTTAGTTATAACTATGACAGTTCTCAATATCTTAGAAGTATCCCAGCATTAGGAAGAACATACAAAGCAACAGGAAATACAGAAAATCAGACATTTGGAATAAGAAAAATGTTACACAGAAATGAAAATCATAAAATAGACATAGGAGCAAAAATAATCTTAAAAGATTCTAAAAACTATATTGATGATGTGCGATTGGTTTTGAGTTCAAGAAAACTATCTGTCTTAACAGTGGATACAACATATACAGGAAGAATATTTTCAGGACTATTGAATACAAATTTAGGAGTAAGCTTTGGGTTAAAAAGATTTGCAGCTAACAATGATAGTGAAGAATGGTACAGAGAAGAATATACACCAAAAGCACAATTTAGAAAATACAATATGAATATATCTTGGTATAAACCAATGAATAATTTTTACTATAAAACAAATATTGTAGGACAGTATTCAAAAGATATATTGTATTCACAAGAAAAAATAGGAATAGGCGACGACACAAGTGTAAGAGGATTTAAAGATGAATCTACACAAGGAGATAAAGGTTTCTATATTAGAAATGAAATAGGATATAAAGGAAATGAATTTCTAGAACCATATATAGCCTATGACTATGGTAGAGTTTTTAATAATAAAGTAAATGATTACAAAGTAGAAACTCTTCAAGGAGTTGCAATAGGGATAAGGGGATATTTTAAAGGTTTTGAAGGAAGTTTCAGTATAGCAAAGCCAATAGATAAACCAAGCTATTTTAGAAATAATAAGCCAGTAGCATATACAAGTATAACATATAGATTCTAGGGGGAAAAATGAAAGGAAGTTTAAAAAGAGTAATAGCAATATTTATGCTATTTTTACATATAGTTAGTTTAGCTGATGGAATAATTCCCGACATAGATAGAAGTAAAAATCTGAATGTTGATAAAGCCATAAATGGTGTACCTCTTGTAAATATAGAAGCTCCTAATAACAATGGAATTTCTCACAATGTATATAAAGAATATAATGTTGATGGGAGAGGAGCTATTTTAAATAATTCAGTTGATATTGTAAACTCGCAACTTGGAGGATTGATTTATGGTAATCCTAATTTTCAAAATGAGAGAAGAGAAGCAAATACAATTTTAAATGAAGTAAGTGGAGTAAATAGAAGTAGAATAGAAGGCTACCAAGAAATAGCAGGTAAAAAAGCTAACTACATCTTAGCGAATCCTAATGGAATATTTGTTAATAGTGCAGGATTTATCAATACTAGCAATGTGACTTTAACAACAGGAAGTGAGAATAATTTACAAAATCCAGAAAAAGGAACAATAGAGATAGCTGGAAAAGGTCTTGATTTAAGAAATATAAATAAAGCTGAACTTATTGCAAGAGTAGCAGAACTTTCAGCACCTATCTATGGTGGAGAAGAAGTAAATCTAAAACTTGGAAGTCAAGGACAATCAAATAAACCAGAATACGCACTGGATGCAAGAGAACTAGGTTCAATTTATGCTGGAAGAATAAATATAGTAGTAAATGAAGATGGAGTGGGAGTAAAAACAGAAGCTCCAATGTATGCTGAAAAAGGAGATGTTGTAATATCTTCTAAGGGAAAGGTATATTTAAAGGATACTCAAGCAAAAGGAGATATTAAAATATCTTCAACAGAAACAGAAATAAGTGAAAAATTACTTGCAGAAAATGGCATAAATATTGAAAGTGGAAAAATAACAAATTCCGGATAAATACAAGCTAATAAGGATATTACAATAAATGGAAATATAGATAGCTCAAATTTAATTTCTACAAATAAAGATCTAAATATAAAAGGAGATTTGACAAATACTGCTAATATTCAAGCTAAAAATAATATAGACATAAATTCTAAAAATATTGATAATAAAGGAATGATTGTTGCAGAAAAAGAAATAAGCTTAAAGTCAAATAGTATAAATAATAGCAATAAATTAGTGGCAAAAGAATCATTGAATATCAATAATAAAATATTAACAAATAGTGGAAAAATTTATTCAGGAAAAGAAACAAAATAGTAAATCAAAAAATAGATAATACAGGAGATATAGCAAGTTCTGGTAAAATCAATATAGACAGTACAGACATAGAAAGTAATAATATACTTGCAAATGGCGATATTTCTATTAATACAAAAGAGTTAAAGTCAAAAGGAAAAATTTATTCAGATAAGGATATCAAGTTAATAGCTAATAATATAGAAAATAATGAACTTACTGCAAAAAAATTAGAAATTGTAGCTGATAAATTAGATAATAATACGAAAATATTAACAGCAAATAAGCAAAATATTATGACAAAAACTTTAGTAAATAAAGGAATGATATATTCATCAGAAGAAATTGATTTGAAAGCAGTAGATTTATTGAATAATGGTAATATCCTTTCTATTGGTAATATGAGTATTAGTCAAAATAAAAAAATAATAAATGATGGAAAAATTCAATCCAATGAGGATATATTAATAAATTCAAAAGATATTAAAAATAATAAAGAACTTATTGGAAAAAATGTAAATATAGAGACAGATAAACTAGAAAGTACTGATAAATTAATAGCAACAAATGATATGATTGTAAATAGTGGAGTATTAAATAATAACTCACTTATTCAAGCATCAAAAATGATGTTAGTAGGAGATACAATAACGAATAATGGGGATATATTAGCTGTTAATGATGTAACAATTAAGAATAAAAATTTAAAAAATGATGGAACTCTAATAAATAATAAAAGAATTCAATCAAATGATATTTTAAAAATAAATATTAAAGATATTAAAAATAATGGTATCGTCTTTTCTAAAAATAAATTAAATATAGAAAGTAAAAACTTAAGTAATAAAAATGAGATTGTAACTAATGGAAAAGCTATAATAAATAGTGACATTTTAGAAAATGATAAAACTAAGGGAGTCATTTTTTCAAAAGATGAATTAGATATAAGCTCAAGTAAAGTTAATTTAACAACAAATATAGGTGCAGGAAAATTATTAAAAATACAAACAAATGAATTAGAAAGAGATAACTCATATATAACTAATAGTGATTTAGATATAAAAGTAAATGGAAACTATAAAAATGAATATGAACTAATTGGAAAAAATTTAAAGTTAGAAGCCAATAATTTAGAAAATAATTCAATAATGGCAAGTAGTGGAAACACTGAAATAAAAGGAAATAATAGCTTTAAAAACAATGAAAATTCACTATTGTATGCAAGAGAATTATTAAAATTAGAAGGAAAAGACTTTTCAAATAAAGGTGAAGTATCTTCGTTTGGTAATTTAAATATGAATTTTACTAGCGATATTACAAATTTAAATACTATAGAAGCTGCTGGTGATGGAGAAATAACAGCTAATAATTTTACAAATAAAGGCTATTTAACAGGTAGTCATAGCTATAAAAAAGTTAATGGAGCTCAAAGTAATGTCGATATAAGTAAATTGCCTTCTGAAATGAAGCAAAGGATAGAAGAACAATTACAAGAAGAATGGAACAAAAGTAGTAGACATCATAAAAGATGGGAAGGTGAATCGTATTTAGATGGTGCTAAAGTAGGAGTAAGTAATTATAAATCTAATAAAGCATATTTAAAGACAGAAGGAAATTTAATTTTTAATATAACAAATAAACTTCTAAATCAAGAGGCAGATATTTTAGCTGGAAAAAATATTATTATCAATGCTGGAGAACTTAATAATACAAGAGAAGGTAAAGAAGTTGATATTGAACTATATTTTAAAAGAAACTATAGCTATAAGAAAAGAGTTCGTAGAAGACATAGTAGAAAGAATGCTAACTTTTCTACAGGAATTGCATATAAACAAACTCTATATTCAGATAAGCCAACACAGATAATTGCAGGTGGAGATCTCACTGTTAATGCAAAAGAAGTTGGTAATGGAGAGTATCAAGATCATAAATCTGGATATATTAATGATGTAAAGAAAGTAGAAAAAGATAGCAATATTAAAAATACCAATATAGATGACACATTTAAAATAACTAATAATTCAGTAGTAGAAAAAATTAAAAAAGATTCAGCTGTTGGTGTAGAAGACTATATAGAAATTCCAAAAAATGACAATGGAATGTTCATAGTAAATAAAAAAGTAGATAATCCAAAATTTTCATATTTAATAGAAACAAATCCTAAAATGATAGATAAGGGATTCTATTTAAGTTCGGAGTATTTTTTCTCAAGAATAAAATTTAATCCTGATAGAGATATAAGGCTTTTAGGAGATTCTTTTTATGAAAATAGATTAATAACTAGAGCAGTATTAGAAGGTACTGGAAAAAGATATTTGTATTCAAATGATGTCAATGAAGAAAGAAAAAAACTATTTGATAATGCAATAGCAGCTCAAAAAGATTTGAATTTATCTTTAGGAATAGCGCTATCTAAAGAACAAATAAATAATTTAAAATCAGATATATTATGGTATGTGGAAGAAGTAGTCAATGGAGAAAAAGTCTTAATACCTAAGCTATATTTAAGTGAAAATACTCTAAAATCCATTGTTGAAGAACAAGGTAATATTATTAAAGCTGGTGGAAATTTTGTTGTAAATAATGCCTCTATTGTAGATAATAGTGGAAAAATAATAGCTAAAAATAATGTATTAATAAAATCTAAAAATATTTATCAAAATGCAGCATATTCAGATACAGGAATTTATGGAAATAATGTAGCTTTAATAGCAAAGGAAAATATAGAAAACATTGGTGGAAATATTTTAGCAGAAAATGATATTAATATTTTTAGCGAAAATGGAGATATAAAGAATAGTAAGAAATTATCAATTCACGATAACGATTATCATGATGTTTACACTGATGTTAGAGGTAGTGGAAATATTGTAGGAAATAATATTTCTATTATTGCTAATAATGTAGAGAATACAGGAGCAGATGTAAAAGCTCAGGATAAAATAGAAATAGGTGCAAGAAAAAATCTAGTTATAGGAAATCTTGAAGCTATTGATAAAAAGGTAAGAGATGGTGGAAAAGATTATGTATTAGATGAGAAGAAAACTAATGTAGGAAGTAATTTAAAAGCTAAGGATATAAGTTTGACATCATTAGGCGATATAGGGATAAATGGTTCAAATATAGTTGCAACTAATGAGGCAAGTATACAAGCTAAGGGAGATATCTCAATAGTAGCTGGAAAAGATTCTATTTTACATAAAGAAAGCCATAGTAAGAGTAAAGGTTTTGGTCGTTCAGAATCAAGTACAGATATCAAATATGATGAAAAACTTGTCCCAACACAAATAATAGGAAAGGATGTTAATATTGTAAGTGAGAAAAATACTACAGTAGTAGGAAGTAATCTATTAGCAGAGAATAAATTAAATATAGGAGCTAAAGAAGATATTAATATTATAAGTGGAAAACAAGGCTCATCAGAAGTACATCAAAAAACTAAAACAGGATTTATGAAATTAAGTGGAAGAATGAGTTTAGAAGATAATTTGAAATATAAAAATATATCTTCAAATGTAGAAGCAGGAAAAGAAGTAAATTTAGTATCTGAAAAAAATATAAATATAGTTGCTTCAAATACAGCCTCAAAAGAAGATATTAATATTTTGGCAAAAAAAGATGTAAATATATTGGCTGGAGATAATATTGAAGAAAATTACAAAAAAGAAACAAAATATAGAACATCATTATTTGCAGATTTTAAAGGCTTAAATTTTGAAATAGGAGCAAAAATAAAAGGAAGTCAAACAAAAGAAGGAATACATAAAACAACAGTTGCTTCAAGTAATATTAATGCTGGAAAAGATTTATATATTAAAAGTGAAAATGACACAACTATACAAGCTGGTAATTTTAGTAGTGAAAATATGTTAATTAATGCTGGTCAGCAATTAAATATAGTTGATAAAAAAGATACTTTTAAGAGAAATTATTCTTCAAAAGAAATTGAACTAAAATTAGCACTAGGAGTAAAAACTGAAGGGATAAAAGAAACTTTAAAATCTTCATTAGATGTAGTTAAAAATTCAAAAGAACTTTTAAATATGCCAAAAATAGCGCAAAAACTATTAAGTGGAAAAGATTTAAATGAAGCATTAGCAGGAAATGAAGAGGCAGTAGAAGAGGCAAACTTAATTGCTAATGGACCTAAAAGTGGGAATGCTGAAACAGGGATATATCTAAGTGGAAGTTTCATAAATACAAAAGAAAATTCAAATATAACTAATAGTGTTGGAAGTAAACTAATATCTCAGGATAATCTTACTTTAAAAAGTGGAGATGATATGAACTTAACAATGGTTGATGTTATTTCAAAAAATATCTCTATTAATGCAGGTAAAAATATTAATATCTCTGCTGGAAAGTCTACTGAAGAAAATAGTGAAAGCACAAAGTCATTAAGTGGAAGCTATAACTTATTGACAGATCAATTTAATATAGGAGCAAATATAACAAAAGATAAATCAGAGGCAGAAAGTTATAGAAACAGTAAAATAATAGGAGAAAATATTGATATTAAAGGTAAAGATTTATCTACTAAAGGAGCTAATATTATAGGTAATGATGTAAATATAAATGTAGCAAATTTACATCTTGAAAGTTTACAAGATAAATTAAAATCGAAACATCAAGGGTATAATGCTTCATTTGGAAGTTCATCTTCAGGAATAGGAAAAGAATATTCAGCTGGTTTAGGTATGGAATATGGAAATCGTGATAAATCATGGGTAAATGAACAAAGTTCAATAATTGGAAAGAATAGTGCGAATATTACTGTTGGAGAAAAAACAAATTTAATAGGTTCAGTAATAGGAGGAGGAAATACCATATTAAGAACAGGTGAATTAGAATATTCAGATATTCATGATAAGGATAAAGGATATAACTTTGGTATTAATGGAAGTGCTTCATTTAGTAAAAAAAGAAAATGGGATAAAAAGACTCAAACTACAACTGAAAGGATAGCAATAACAAAAAATGGAGGATTAAATTATGGAGCAACAGATAGTGAACAAATAAATAGAGCAACAATAGGAGCAGGAACAGTAATAGTTGGTGGTAAAACAGTTAATCCAAATATCAATAGAGATGAAAGTAAAGCACAAGAAATAACAAAAGATGTGAATGTAAGAAATATTTCATTAGAATACACAGACAATACGAAAGATTGGAGTCTAGGTAGTGTTCAAGATATTTTAGGAGAATATTTAAAAAATATTGTAATAGAGCCAATAGAAGGACTAAATCAAAAACTAAAATTATATGAAAAATATGACTTTTTTAAATCAAATACACCAAGATATAAATATATCGTTGAAAAAGACTTAAATGGAAACATAATAAAATATGATCCAGAAAGATTAGATGATAATGCAATTTTTGATAAAGGAAGTGTAGTACATATAAATGGAATGAATACAAATTCAGATGATGCATTTAGAGAAATTGAAAAACATCATTTAATGGGAAGTTTAAATGATTCAAAGTTAAGTGAACTAAAAAAGGGCGAAAAGAAAGAGTTTATATTATTTCAAAATGAAACACATGGGAATTGGAGTGATTTAGTTGAAAGTGCTTATGATAAGTTTGGAATAAAAGGGAGAAGAAAAATATATAGTAATGCAGCAAAAGAAGTTGGAGAAACAATATATTTAAATAGAGATAGAATAGATGATTTTACAATGTTTAGTCAAGGAAATATACAATGGAGAGCAGGATTGGAATATATAGAAGAAAAATATGGAGAAGGAATATTAAAAGAAATAACAACAAAAAGATATCATTCATTAGGTTCTCCATATAATGCAAAAGATTTAATAATGTTTTTGAGAAATAAAGAAATGATAAAAAATCCTAATTCTACAAATGTAGAGATAAAAAATGATAATTTGGATATAGTAGCAAATGCAGTTGGATTTAATGGAATGTCAATAGTTAGTAGAGATGACAAGCTACAAGATAAAATAAATAAGGGTATAAAATATGGTATATGGGAGCCACATAGTAGTTATACAGCTGGAACAAAAATAACTACAGAAATAAAATATAGAGCATGGCAATTACCATTAATAGGAGTGGATAAAATATTAAGATTATTTAATCCAAAAGAATATTTTGATAAAGAAAAATATAATCCAACAATAAATAAAGGAGTTGATGAAAATGATAAAAAATAGTTTTAAATTTATAATTTTGACTATTTTAGTTATAATTGTTAATGCTTGTTCTAGTAATAGCAATAGTTTTTGGGGATTTAAACCACATTTTTTAACTGGAACTTATATTAACTCTTATGCAATAATAGAGGATGGTAAGATAAATAGAATGGGAATACCTAAAGAAGATATAGATAAAATGGATAATATAATAGATGATAAATATGGAATTGGATTTATAGATGATGAGCGAATATATGCCCTTAAAGGAGGTGGTGAAAAATATAAAATAAAATTTTATAATGACTTTAAAATGATAGTAAATGGAAAAGAATACATAATGCCTAAAGAAAAAATAGGATATTCAGTAGATGATTATGATTTAGAATTACCAATAAAAATAAGACGTACAAACTATAATGAATATATATTAGATATAGGAGAAATAGAAATTATTGATACAGATGGAAAAATAATAAGACCAAGAACTAAAATCCCACCAATATTATTTAAAAAAACTATTTTTAGAAGATTTGTAAATGACATAAATGGGAATAATTATGATGTGTATTATAGAGGTTGGGCAGAAGATTATCCAAAAGATCCAAGTACTTTGAAAAAGATATACAATTCTATTGAAGAATTACAAAAAAGTTTTAGGGAAAGTAAGAAAAATAAGTAATTTAATTTTTTATAGGTAGCCTAAAAGATTTTTTTAGGCTACTTATTAAGAGATTAAATTTATACGAATGTTACTGTTGAAAGAAAAACAAATTTAATAGGTTTAGTAATAGGAGCAGGAAATACTACATTAAGAACAGGTGATTTAGAATATTCTGAACTAAAAAATGGAGAAAAGAAGGAATTTATATTATTTCAAAATGAAACACATGGGAATTGGAGTGATTTAGTTGAAAGTGCTTATGATAAGTTTGGAATAAAAGGAAAAAGAAAGATATATAGTAATGCAGCAAAAGAAGTTGGTGAAACAATATATTTAAATAGAGATAGAATAGATGATTTTACAATGTTTAGTCAAGGAAATATACAATGGAGAGCAGGATTGGAATATATAGAAGAAAAATATGGAGAAGGAGTATTAAAAGAAATAACAACAAAGAGATATCATTCATTAGGTTCTCCATATAACGCAAAAGATTTAATAATGTTTTTGAGAAATAAAGAAATGATAAAAAATCCTAATTCTACAAATGTAGAGATAAAAAATGATAATTTGGATATAGTAGCAAATGCAGTTGGATTTAATGGAATGTCAATAGTTAGTAGAGATAAAAATCTACAAGATAAAATAAATAAGGGTATAAAATATGGTATATGGGAGCCACATAGTAGTTATACAGCTGGAACAAAAATAACTACAGAAATAAAATATAGAGCATGGCAATTACCATTAATAGGAGTGGATAAAATATTAAGATTATTTAATCCAAAAGAATATTTTGATAAAGAAAAATATAATCCAACAATAAATAAAGGAGTTGATGAAAATGATAAAAAATAGTTTTAAATTTATAATTTCGACTATTTTAGTCATAATTGCTAATGCTTGTTCTAGTAATAGCAAAAGTTTTTGGGGATTTAAACCACATTTTTCAACTGGAACTTACATAGATGCTTATGCAATAATAGAAAATGGAAAAATAAATAGAATGGGAATCCCTAAGAAAGATATTGATAAAATGAATGATATAATAAATGATAAATATGGGATTCGATTTATAGATGATGATCGAATATATGCTCTTAAAGGAGGTGGTGAAAATTATAGAATAAAATTTTATAATGACTTTAAAATGACAGTAAATGGAAAAGAATACATAATACCTAAAGAAAAAATAAGCTATTCAGTAGACGATTATGATTTAGAATTACCAGTAAAAATAACACCTACAAACTATAACGAATATATATTAGATATAGGAGAAATAGAAATTATTGATACAGATGGAAAAATAATAAGACCAAGAACTAAAATACCACCAATATTATTTAAAAAAACCATAAATAGAACTTATGTAAATGATATAACTGGAAGTGATTATGATGTATATTATAATGGTTGGGCAGAAGATTATCCAAAAGATCCAAGTACTTTGAAAAAGATATATAATAATCTTGAGAAAAATTATGGTGATTTAAAAATCATAAAAAAATAAATAATTTAATTTTTTATAGGTAGCCTAAAAGATTTTCTTAGGCTACTTGTTAAGAGATTAAAGTTATACGAATGTTACTGTTGAAGGAAAAACAAATTTAATAGGTTCAGTAATAGGAGGAGGAAATACCACATTAAGAACAGGTGAATTAGAATATTCTGAACTAAAAAATGGAGAAAAGAAAGAATTTATATTATTTCAAAATGAGACTCATGGGAATTGGAGTGATTTAGTTGAAAGTGCTTATGATAAGTTTGGAATAAAAGGGAGAAGAAAAATATATAGTAATGCAGCAAAAGAAGTTGGAGAAACAATATATTTAAATAGAGATAGAATAGATGATTTTACAATGTTTAGTCAAGGAAATATACAATGGAGAGCAGGATTGGAATATATAGAAGAAAAATATGGAGAAGGAGTATTAAAAGAAATAACTACAAAAATAAAATATAGAACATGGCAATTACCATTAATAGGAGTGGATAAAATATTAAGATTATTTAATCCAAAAGAATATTTTGATAAAGAAAAATATAATCCAACAATAAATAAAGGAGCTGATAAAAATGATAAAAAATAGTTTTAAATTTATAATTTCGATTATTTTAATTATGACTACTAGTGCTTGTTCTAGTAATAATTTTTGGGGATTATTTAAACCACATTTTTTAACTGGAACTTATATAGATGCTTATGCAATAATAGAGGATGGTAAGATAAATAGAATGGGAATACCTAAAGAAGATATAGATAAAATGGATAATATAATAAATAATAAATATGGAATTCGATTTATAAATGATGAGCGAATATACGCCCTTAAAGGAGGTGATGAAAATTATGAAATAAAATTTTATAATGACTTTAAAATGACAGTAAATGGAAAAGAATACATAATGCCTAAAGAAAAAATAAGAGAATATTCTGATAATAATTATTTCTATGATTTACCAATAGAAATAACAAATACAGAGTATAATGAATATATATTAGATATAGGAGAAATAGAAATTATTGATACAGATGGAAAAATAATAAGACCAAGAACTAAAATACCACCAATATTATTTAAAAAAACTATTTTTAGAAGATTTGTAAATGACATAAATGGGAATAATTATGATGTGTATTATAGAGGTTGGGCAGAAGATTATCCAAAGGATCCAAATACTTTGAAAAAAATGTATAATAATCTTGAGAAAAATTATGGTAATTTAAAAATTATAAAAAAATAAATAATTTAATTTTTTATAGGTAGCCTAAGAGTTTTCTTAGGCTACTTGTTAAGAAATTAAAGTTAAAGGACAAGATTTTGCTATAAAAGGTGGAAATATTATAGGCAATGATGTAAATATAAATGTAGCAAATTTACATCTTGAAAGTTTACAAGATAAAGAGAAATCAAGACATAACGGTTTCAATATTTCAGTTGGAAATTCATCTGTAGGAGCAGGAGTAGAATACGGAAGAAAAGATAAATCATGGGTAAATGAACAAAGTTCAATAATTGGAAAGAATAGTGCGAATATTACTGTTGAAGAAAAAACAAATTTAATAGGTTCGGTAATAGGAGGAGGAAATACTACATTAAGAACAGCTGAATTAGAATATTCAGATATTTATGATAAGGATAAAGGATATAACTTTGGTATTAATGGAAGTGCTTCATTTAGTAAAAATGATAAAGCTGAATGGAATATATCAAAGTCTATTGGAGCAAACTATGGAGCAACAGATAGAGAACAAATAAATAGAGCTACAATAGGAGCAGGAACAATAATAGTTGGAGAAAATACAGTTAATCCAAACATCAATAGAGATGAAAGTAAGGCTCAAATAGTAACTAGAGATATCAATGTTGGAACAGTTGGAATTGAGTATAAAGATAATAGGAGAAAATGGAGTGATGTATCAGATATAATGGGAGAATATGGAAAGAGTCTAGGTAGTGATTTAGATAAGATGAGTGGTGGAAAGTATGATTTAGAGAATAAACTATCTAATGGTATGTCAAACTTTATATTTGAGGTAGAAAAAGTACTAGATCATAATTTAGGTAATAAATTTATAGGTTTAATACCAACAAAGGAATATGGTGGAGGTATAGCAGGACAATTACAAAAATTTAAAATTCGTTATTTTGATGGAACACAAAAATTATATCTAACAGAAAAAGGAATAATGAAAGACAAAAAAGGAAATATAATATTTGATAAAGATGGAACTCCATTATTAAGTATAAAAACAAGAGAATTAAAACCTGGCGAAACAGTAGAAAAAGATGTAAGAAAAGTAGTAACATTAAATGGAGTATTTAATAATAAAATGGAGGCAATAGCAGGAGGATTAGCTTCAACAATTACAGCAGATGAAAATAAGGCATTACTAGAAGGAAAGACAATAAAATCAGTAGTGATTCATAATGAAAGTGGAGGTCTTTTAGTAGATGCAACAGAAACGTTAGTAACAAAATTCGGAGGTTTACTAGGAAATCAAAACTGGGGAGCAAAGAAACTAGAAAAAATGTTTAAAGATAATCCGTGGATAATGGAAAAGATGAATTGGCATAGTCAAGGTTCAATATATGGAGCAGCAGCAATGATACATTTCTTAGATACAGATGAAGGAAAAGCAATAGCAAGAAAAAATCTAGGAACAGTAGGTATAAAAGGAATAGCAATAACAGCACTAGGTTATGGAAAATTAGATAAAAGGATGAAAGAACTAAATACAGGAGCACAATTATATTATATGAGAAACATAGGAGACTGGGTATCATCTATAGCAGCTCAAGGAATGCCAATAAACACAAATGGACATAAACATGATAATATTGGGTATAATGATGATAATTATAAACTTGATAAAGAATCAAGTATACATAAAAGAAAAACAATTAAAATAATGAGAAATGGTAAGGAAGAAGAAATAGCAGTACCAAATTATAACTATAAGATAGGCGAAATGGATGGAAAAGATATGAGAAGTATAATAGAAAGATGGAAAGATAAAAGAGCTCAAAAAAAGTGGTATGGAGGTAAATAATGAAAAAAATATTAATAAGTTTAACGTCTTTATTAGTTTTTACTTCATGTATATTACATGTGTATAGGTTTACTTCGGTAAATTATAATAATAGTAGAATTTCTATATCAACAGGTTTAGTAGATGATCAAAAAGAAAACTCACCTTTAGATTACATATGGATATATGATAAAAGAGATTCTTCTGAAAAACCTCATGATGTTAAGATATTATCTTCAACAATAAAAATAGTAAGTGATGGTAAAGAGTATATTATAGCTACCACTCCTAATTCGGAAAATATACATATATATAAACAAGGAGTAGTAATAAGAGATGATTTTAAAGCCTATATAGGGAAAGTACAGTTAGATGATGGAACAATAATAGATATACCACCACTTTCATTTAAGAAGACAGTATATGTAGAAAGATATAGTGTAATTTTAGATACAATAAATGCAGGAGGAAGAGGAAAAGAAATATTTAGTGGAACAGTTGAAGATTATAAGAAGCAAAAGAAATAAGAAATAATTAATTTTTTATAGGTAGCCTAAGAATTTTCTTAGGTTACTTGTTAAAGAATTAAATACGATGAATTGGTATAGCCAAGGTTCAATATATGGAGCAGCAGCAATGATACATTTCTTAGATACAGATGAAGGCTACGAAGAAGTCAAAAGAAATAATCCAAATGCACAAGTATATATGAATGGAGTAGGAAATAGTAAAGGAGATTTTGTAGAAGGACTAGCAGCAGGAACACTAACAGAAGATGAAATGAGAAGAATAGGAAGAGGAGAAACAGTAGAAAGAGTTGGAGTATTTAATCCAACTAACGGCATAGTAGTAGATGGAATAGAAGCAGGGATTGGATTATTTGGGAATAAATTAGGACTTAATTGGGCTGGAAATGATGTAAAGAAAATATTCAAAGAAAAGCCAGAAATAATGAAAAATTTTAAAGCTCATAGTCAAGGAACAATAAGATATAAGGCAGCAATAAATTCATTATATAAGAGTGATAAAGGGAAAGAATTATTAGCATATAATTTAGAAAATTCAAGTTTAGTTGGAATTGCAATAACACCAAATATGGTTAATGATTTAAATTCAAAATTCACTTTTATAAATTTAATGAAAAAAAGACTAAATGAAGAAAATAAAGGAAAAAAAGAATGGAAAGCACTTCCATTAATAAATTTTAGTACACAAGTAAATGAAGATGACCCAGTTCCAAAATATTTAGGGAATAGACCTAATTCAAACGGGAAAAATCATCCAGTTGCTAACTATAATCTTAAAGATTATGAATATGATGAAGAAACTAGAACATATAAAAGGAAAACTGATAAAAATAAAGACCCTATTCCTAATACTACATTTATCATAAAAGAAATGATAGATAAAGACAAGAAATTTAATTATAATTCAAGGAGGTAAAAAATGAAAAAATTAATATTTTTATTTGTTGTAATTTTTATATTAACAAGTTGTACATCTATTAAAGTTTGGAACAATTATTATCCAATTACAATAGGTCAAAATGAAAAAATAATTAATGAAACAATAGAACTTCATGGAAATGTACAAAATAATTCTGATTTAAACTCATATTTAGATTATATTTCATTATTTGAAAGAAAAGAGACAACTAATAAAGGAATAAAATTTTTAGAACCAGAAATTATAATAGAAGGAGAGCAAAAATATAAAATAAAAAATCAAGAAAAAAGCAGTAATTTAGAAATATTAAGTCAGGGAATAAAAATAAATAGTGATACATTTACTATTTATATAGGAAAAATTCAATTAGAAAATGGAAAAAGAATTAATATACCTCCATTTAAATTTAAAAGATATGTACAAGTATATAGTATAAATGAAATTTTAGATACCTTAAATCAAGATACAAAAAAATTATTATTTAATGGAACAATAGATGAATATAGAAAGTGGAAAAAGAAAAATATGAAATAAATAATTTTTTCAAAGAGCTTAAACTAATTCTTAAGCTATTTATAAGTTAGAAGATAGAGTTTCTGTTTTTCATAATATAAAATTAGATGAAGATAATAAACCTTATATTGTGATAGTTATAGAGTAGTTCATATGAAAATGGTATCTAGTAAACTCTATTTTTTTAAAAACTTATATGATATAATTAAAAGCAACAAAAATGAAACAAAATTAAAATAGGAGTAAATATGAAAGAGAAAATAGCTTTTTTAGTTTCTGGTAAAAAGATAGTAGAAAATATAAAAAAATATTTAGATGATGATGAAATTTTAGTAGTTGAAACATCTTTGAATAACTCTGTTGAAGAAGCAAAAAAAATAGTTGAAAATGGAGTGAAAATTATTTTAACAAAATTAGCAATAAAAATGAAAATTGAAGAAGAGATAGATGTTCCAATATTATGTGTAGAGAATAATATTTCAGATTATATAGAGCTTTTAAGCGAAATAAATATAAAAAATAAAAAGGTGGCTTTTGTAGATTATATTGAATATCCAGCAAGTCTTATATCATTATCAAAAATGATTTCAGAAAATATAGTTTTTAAAAATTTTTCTAGTGAAGAAGAATGTGAAAAAATAGTAGAAGATTTAAAAAGAAAAAATTATGAAATTTTAATAGGAAATGTACTTACTCAAAGATATGCAAATAAATATGGATTACTATCATGTGAGGTTTCAATATCCGAAGATTCAGTTCAAATGTATATAGAGTTAGCACGACAAATGCTTGAGAGTCTGGAAATTCAAAGCTTAAAAAGAAAAGTTTTATCAAATATAGAAAATCTAATTAATAATTACCTTGAAACTGAAGGTAAATTAGAAAGAAATGTTTTGGATAAAGTTCAAATGAACGATGTTGAAAGGGATAAATTGATAGATGGATTAAAGAAAAATGGATTTTCTCTAACTAAAACGGCAGAAAGTTTAGGGATGAGTAGAACAACATTGTGGAGAAAATTGAAAAAATTTAATATAACAATAGAGTAAGTTATAGTAAATAATGAGGGAAAAAATGAAAAAGACAAATGCAATCAGAGAGTTGGAAACACACAAGATAGAGCATAGTGTTAGAGAATATGAAGTAGATGAAAATAATTTAGATGCTGTGAGTGTGGCATTAAAAACAAATGAAGATATAACTAGAGTTTTTAAGACTTTAGTTCTATTAAATGAAAAAAAAGAAATGATAGTTGCTTGCATACCAGGAATGGAAAAACTAGACTTAAAAAAATTAGCAAAAATTTCTGGGAGCAAAAAATTAGAAATGGTTCATGTAAAAGATTTACTAAGTTTAACTGGTTATGTTAGAGGGGGGTGTTCTCCTATTGGAATAAAAAAGAAACATAAAGCCTACATTCATGAAAGTGCTTTAGACAATAATAAGATATTGGTAAGTGGTGGAATGAGAGGTCTTCAAATAGAAATTGAATCTAAAATATTAATAGATTATTTAAAGTTAGTCGTAGCAGATATTATAGAAAATATAGAAATTATATAATAAATATGATAAAATAGGTAAATATAAATAATAAGGCTAACAATAACATTTTTGGGAAGAGGAATATGGAAAATATAAAAGAAATTTTTGAATTTGAAGTAGATGAAAATTTTGAAGGCTTTAGATTAGATAAATACTTAGCAGAACAGATTGAGGAAGCCACAAGATCTTATATAGAAAAACTTATAAATGAAGGTTTTGCAAAGATTAATTCCAAGGTTATAACTAAAAGTGGGAAAAAGATAAAAACGAAAGAGAGAATTGAACTTTCCATTCCTGAAGATGAAGATATAGATATTGAACCAGAAAATATTGAGTTAGATGTAGTCTATGAAAATGAAGATTTTATAGTAATAAATAAAAAATATGGAATGGTTGTACACCCAGCTTATGGGAATCACAATGGAACTCTTGTAAATGCTTTACTTTATTATGCAAAAAATAATTTATCTTCTTTAAATGGGCATATGAGACCGGGTATTATTCATAGATTGGATAAGGATACCAGTGGACTTATAATAGTTGCAAAAAACAATATAGCCCATGCAAAACTAGCTTCTATGTTTATAGATAAAACTATACATAAAACTTATCTTTGTATCGTTAAAGGAAATTTTTCTGAAGAAAATCTTACAGGAAGAATAGAGAATTTAATAGGAAGAGATAGTAAAAATAGAAAAAAAATGGCAATTGTTGAAAAAAATGGCAAAATTGCAATTTCAAATTATAAAGTTGTGGAACAGGTACAGGGATATTCCTTAGTAGAAGTTGCTATAGAAACTGGAAGAACTCATCAAATAAGAGTTCATATGAAAAGTTTAAATCACCCTATACTAGGAGATTCTGTTTATGGAAGTGCAGATAAAAATGCTAAAAGACAGATGTTACATGCATACAAACTTGACTTTTTAAATCCTTTAGATAATAAGAATTATAGCTTTAAAGGAAAGTTATTTGATGATTTTATTGAAATAGCTGAGAAATTAAAATTTAATATACAGAGATATGTTGTAGAAAACTAAAAGGTTTAGTTTTTTGGAGGAGAATATGGATAATCCATTATATTTATTTGACTTAGAATATAAAAATGTTATAGGAGTAGATGAGGCTGGGAGAGGACCACTGGCTGGACCTGTTGTAGCAGCTGCAGTATTTTTAAAGGATTATTCAGAGGAATTAGATGAAATAAATGATTCAAAAAAGTTAACAGAAAAAAAAAGAGAAAAGTTATTTGAGATAATACAAAAACATTTCTATGTAGCAGTTGGAATATCTAATGTTGATGAGATAGATAAGATTAATATATTAAATGCAGATTTTTTAGCAATGAGAAAAGCTATAGAAGAATTAAAAAAAGAGATAAACAAAAGCAATGCCTATACTGTTTTAGTTGATGGAAACCTTAAAATAAAAGAGTATCATGATATGCAAAATCCAATAGTAAAAGGAGATAGTAAAAGCCTATCTATAGCAGCAGCATCTATTATTGCTAAAGTAACAAGAGATAGAATTATGATAGAGTTAGGAAGTATTTATCCGGATTATAAATTTGAAAAACATAAGGGCTATGGTACAAAAGCTCATATAGAAGCAATTAAAAAATTTGGAGTTATTAAAGATGTTCATAGGAAAACATTTTTAACAAAAATACTATGAATAAAAGAGAAGTAGGGGATAAATACGAAGATAAAAGTGTTGAAATTCTCAAAAATAGTGGATATGAGATATTAGATAGAAATTATCAAAATAGATATGGTGAAATTGATATAATTGCTAAAAAAGAAAATTATATTGTATTTATTGAAGTAAAGTATAGAAAAAACAAAGTTTATGGTTATGGCTATGAAGCTGTGGATAAGAAAAAGATTACAAAAATATTTAGACTAGCTGAATTATATTTACAGTCAAAAGAATATAATAATTATTTCATTAGAATAGATTGTATGAGCTATTTGGGTGATGAGCTAGATTGGATAAAGAATATTACATGGGGTGATGAAATTGGAATTTAGTTGTCCTAAATGTAGATGTAGAAAATGTGATGAGAAAAGTATTATCTTACCGGAAAAAAGAAAAAATAAAATAAAAATAGAACTCAATGTATATTATGCTAAAACTTGTTTAAACTGTGGATATACAGAATTTTATTCGGCAAAAGTTGTTGATGAAGATAGTATAAAAAAAGAGTGTGATGCTGATGTTAAGTTGGAGGGAAGTTTTTAAAAAAGTATTAAGATATATATTTTTTGATAATAACTGTTCTTATTGTCATAAAGAATTAGACAGAGATGGGTATATCTGTTATACTTGTTTAAAAAAATTAAAAGAAAATTCAAGCTTGAAAAATAAAGACAACTTTTTCTATGTTTATATCTACGATAAAGCAATAAGACAAATTATATCTGATTATAAATTAAGAAATAGAAAAACGATGGTAAATGATTTAGCATACTTAATAGAGAAACCATTAAAAGAATTAATAGAAAAAGAAAATATAGATGTTGTAATTCCAGTACCAGTAAGTAAAAATAGGGAATTAGAAAGAGGTTTTAATCAAATAGATTATCTTTTATCTACTCTTCAAATAACTTATAAAAAAATAGAGAGAGTTAAAGATACTAAGCATATGTATTCTTTGGATAGCTATAAAAAGAGAGAAAAAAATATAAAAAATGCTTTTAAAATAGAATTAAATTTGAAAAATAAGAAAATTTTAATAGTAGATGATATTGTAACTAGTGGAGCTACAATTAATGAAATAAGTAAGGAAATAAAAAGTAATAATGAGGGGGTTGAGATAGTTATATTTTCAATAGCTATATCAAAACACTTTATTTAAGGAGATACAATGGATATTTATATAGATAATGAAAAAACTAGATTAGGAAAACGGACTAAAGATTTTGAAAAAATATTAAAATCTATAAATAAAACTCTAGAGAAAAAAGAAAAAATAATAAAAAGTATTTCAATAAATGGAACTTTGTTGTATGATGGTGTAGTCATAGATATGACTAAAGATAATAATATAATAGAAGTAGAAACAAAGTCATATGTAGATTTAACATTGGAATCACTTGAAAATTTGAAAGAATATACAAAAACATTTTTTGAAGTAAAAAATAATTTGCAAGAATTATTAGAAGAAAATGAAGAAATCTCAATGCTTGACATAGAAGAAACAAATGCTTTTTTAGTTTGGTTTGCAGACTTAATTTATTTATTAACTGAAACTTATACTTTTCCTTTTTCAGATTTAGAAGAAATTTTATTCACTGTTAGGGAAGAAGTAGAAGTATTGTTAGAGCTAAAAGAAAAAAACGATTATATTGGCTATGTTTTAAATTTAGATATTTGTATTTCAGATATTTTGAAGAGTTTTTGTGAAAATATAGATTACTATAAAAATACTATATTAGAAGAAGAAGAAAATAAAAAAATATTGTTTTAATATAAAGAAAAATTAGGAGGAAAAAATGAGAAAAACTGTTATAGCTGGAAACTGGAAAATGTATAAAACTAATAAAGAGGCTGTTGAAGTATTAACACAATTAAAAGATTTAACAAAAGATGTGAGCACTGTGGATATAGTAATAGGAGCACCTTTTACTTGCTTATCTGATGCAGTTAAAGCTGTTAAAGGATCAAATGTAAAAATTGCTGCTGAAAATGTTTATCCTAAAGAAGAAGGAGCTTATACAGGAGAAGTTTCTCCTAAAATGTTAAAAGATATTGGTGTTGAATATGTAATATTAGGACACTCAGAAAGAAGAGAATATTTTGGGGAAACTGATGAATTTATCAATCAAAAAGTAAAAGCTGTACTTGAGTATGGAATGACTCCAATTTTTTGTATAGGAGAAAAATTAGAAGATAGAGAAAGTGGAAAAACTTTAGATGTTAATACAAGACAAATTAAGGGAGGGCTTGCAGGTCTTAGTCAAGAAGAAGCTAAAAAAGTGATAGTTGCTTATGAACCAGTATGGGCAATAGGAACAGGAAAGACTGCAACTCCAGAAATGGCACAAGAAACTCATAAAGAAATTAGAAATGTATTAGCAGAAATGTTTGGTAAAGATGTTGCTGAAGAAATAACTATCCAATACGGAGGATCTATGAAACCAGAAAATGCAAAAGACTTATTGAGTCAAGCTGATATAGATGGAGGACTTGTTGGAGGGGCATCTTTAAAAGCAGATTCTTTCTTTGAAATAATAAAAGCAGGAAAATAAAAAATAAAATTTAAGTTGGAGGAAAATACTGATGATAGGTATCGGAATTGTAGGTCTACCAAATGTTGGAAAGTCTACTTTATTTAATGCTATAACTAAGGCAGGAGCAGCAGAAGCAGCTAACTATCCTTTTTGTACGATAGAGCCAAATGTAGGAATGGTAACTGTTCCTGATGAAAGATTAAATGAACTTGCAAAAATTATAAATCCAGAAAGAATAGTCCCAGCAACTGTTGAATTTGTAGACATAGCTGGATTAGTAAAAGGAGCTTCAAAAGGGGAAGGTCTTGGAAATAAATTTTTATCAAATATAAGAGCCACTTCTGCTATATGTCAAGTTGTAAGATGTTTTGATGATGAAAATGTAATTCATGTAAGTGGGACAGTAGATCCTTTAAGTGATATAGAAGTAATAAATACAGAGTTAATTTTTGCTGACATAGAAACTGTCGATAAAGCTATAGAAAAACATGAGAAGTTAGCAAGAAATAAAATTAAAGAATCTGTTGAATTGATGACTGTATTACCTAAAGCTAAAAAGCATTTGGAAGAGTTTAAACTTTTAAAAACTTTAGATTTAACAGATGATGAAAAACAAATTTTAAAGAATTATCAATTATTAACTTTAAAGCCCATGATATTTGCTGCCAATGTTGCTGAAGATGACTTAGCAAATGGAAATAAGTATGTAGATTTAGTTAAAGAATATGCAGAAAAAATAGGTTCAGAAGTTGTTATAGTTTCGGCAAAAGTTGAAGCTGAATTACAAGAGATGGACGAAGAAAGTAAAAAAGAATTTCTAGAAACTTTAGGAGTTAAAGAAGCTGGACTGAATAGACTTATAAGAGCAGGATTTAAATTGCTAGGGCTACAAACATATTTTACGGCAGGTGTAAAAGAAGTTAGAGCTTGGACTATAAGAATTGGAGATACAGCTCCTAAAGCTGCTGGAGAAATTCACTCAGACTTTGAAAAAGGTTTCATAAGAGCCAAAGTTGTATCTTATGATAATTTTATTAAAAATTCTGGTTGGAAACTATCTCAAGAAAATGGAGTTTTAAGACTAGAGGGAAAAGACTATATAGTTCAAGATGGAGATTTAATGGAATTTTTATTTAACGTGTAAGATTAATTTATAAGGAAAGTATAAAATTAAATAACTAAAATTTGTCTCTGATGTCCGTATTAGTTCGAAGAGCCTATGTTCATTGAGCTCGTAGAACTCATACGGCTATCAAGAGAATTTATTAATATTAACAGAAAAAGATGCTTGTCAAAAAAACTTACTTGACATAAAACAAAAAATCTTGTATTATAGTATGGTATAATTAACAGGGACAAAGAGGAGGGAAAGAAATGGCAGTACCTAAGAAAAAGACTTCTAAAGCTAAAAAAAATATGAGAAGATCTCATCATGCATTAACTTCAATTGGTTTAGTAACATGTGAAAAATGTGGAGCTCCTAAAAGACAACATAGAGTTTGTTTAGAATGTGGAGATTACAAAGGAAGCCAAGTTTTAGAAACAGCTGAATAATATAATAAATAAATTATGGTGTTGAGAAATCAACACCATTTTTATTTTTTTATAGGAAAGTATAAATTTAATATAAAAATTGGTCTCTTGACAGCCGTATGAGTTCTACGAGCTCAATGAACACAGGCTCTTCGAACTAATACGGACGTTAGAGACTTTTTTATTTTATTCTTTTATTGAAATTTTTACATTTTCAATTCCAACATGACGAATTAAATCATAAAGGAATTGTTTTGATAAATTGATTCTTTCATTAGAAATATACTTGTTATTTTTATTGTTTTGAAAAATTACTACTTTAGTTTTTCCTTTATTCTGTTTTAATAAATCATTTAAAATACTAATTTTATCTTGGATATTAGGACTTCTTAGCATGATATACAAAGTTTGTTCGTTAAGATTAAATATATCTTTAAGAGAAATAATTTTATTAACAATAATTTTTTTAGTTTCTCTACCTTTGTAATTATCAATTTGAATATTCCCTAATATTAAAACAACATTCTTTTCAATAAATTCTGATAAATAATTCTCATAAACTTTTGGAAATGCAATACAATTAATAGGGACATCATAGCAATCTAAATCAAAAAAAGCCATATTTTCTTTATTTTTAGTAACACTTTTTTTTAGGTTTGAAATAATGCCAAATGTCTTTATTTTTCCATTTGAGATTTCTTTACATTTGTTAGTAGTATCTAAAGAATATAGATTGACTAAATTTTTATATTTATCTAGTGGGTGAGAATTTATATAAAATCCTAAAAATTCTTTTTCATTCTTTAATTTATCATCAAGAGAAAAATCTTCAGATGAACTTAGAGAAAAACTATCTATTGTTTTATGAGCAGCACCAAATAAATTCATTTGTTGTATTTCATCAAATGCTACTAAATTTTTCTGAGTATACTCTATAACCTTATCTATTGATAAAAACTTTTCTTTTCTATTTCCTTTTAGCTCATCTAGTGCACCAGATAAAATTAAAGCTTCAAGAGATTTTTTGTTTACAGAGTTTTTTTTGTTTCTTCTAACAAATTCATCAAGAGTTGTATATTTTCCATTTTTCTCAAAATCTTCAACTATTCTTTTAACTATATTGATTCCTAAGTTTTTAATTGCAGCTAAAGAAAAGGTAATACCATCATCTGCAATGTCAAAATAAATACTAGGTCTATTAACATTAGGTGGAAATATTCTAACTTTATGCTCTTTAGCATCGTTAAAATAATATGCAATATTTCCTGTTTCAGAAATTTCAGAAGTTAAAAGAGCAGCATAATAATAATGAGGATAATGAGCTTTAAAGTATGCTGTCCAATATGAAATCATAGCATAAGAAACAGAGTGAGATTTATTAAAGCCATAACCTGCAAACTTATCAATTAAATCAAAAATTTCTTCGGCTTTTTCTTTACTATAACCATTTTCAACAGATCTTAATACAAATTTATTTCTATTTTCATGCATTATTTCAAAATTCTTTTTTCCCATGGCTCTTCTTAAAAGATCAGCTTCTCCCAAGCTATAATTAGCCATGAAACTTGCAATCTTCATAACTTGTTCTTGATAAAGAATAACCCCATAAGTTTCTTTTAAAATAAATTCTAGGTTCTTATGAGGATATTCAATTATTTCAATCCCATTTTTACGATCAATGAAATCATCGACCATTCCAGATTGAAGAGGTCCAGGTCTGTATAAAGATAAAAGTGCAACAATATCTTCAAATTTATTAGGTTTTAATCTTTGAATTATTGCTCTCAAACCATTAGATTCCAATTGAAAAACACCAGTTGTATCTCCTAAACTTAGCATATCGTATACCTTTTTATCATCTATTGGAACATCGTATAGGCTAAAATTTTCATCTTTATATTTTTTTATATAGTCAACAGTTCTTTGTATATTTGTTAAATTTTTTAATCCTAGAAAATCTATTTTTAAAAGCCCTAGTTCTTCCAATTCCTTCATCTGAAATTGAGTTGCAATAACTCCTTCTTTTTCATCTAAATAAATTGGAACAGTTTCATCAAGATTTTCTTTTGTGATTAATATTCCAGCAGCATGAGTAGATGTGTGTCGAACTTTATTTTCTATTTTTATAGAGATATCTATAACTTTTTGTAATTCAATATCCGTAGTATAAAGTTTAGCTACTTCAACTTCCTCTTTTAAAGATTTTTCCAAAGCCTGATTAGCAGGAAGAAGTTTGGCAAGTTTATCAATTTTTTTTAAATCTACATCAAGAACTCTTCCTACATCTCTTATGGCAGCTTTAGCTTTCATTCTACCAAAAGTTATAATATGAGCAACTCTATTTCGACCATATTTATTAGTTACATATTCTATAAGTTCTCCCCTTCTTTCCCGACAAATATCTATATCTATATCTGGCATAGATATTCTTTCAGGATTTAAAAATCTTTCAAAGAGTAAATTATATTTTATAGGGTCTATCATAGTTATACCTAGACAATAAGCAACTAAACTACCAGCAGCAGAACCTCTACCAGGTCCAATAGGGATTCCAGTTTCTTTTGCATATTTAATAAAATCCCAAACAACAATAAAGTATCCAGAGTATCCCATTTTAAATATTACTGAAAGTTCATACTCTAATCTCTCTTCAATTTCTTTAGTAAGATTTTCTTTATAGATATTTTTTAGATTACTATGACAAAGTTTACTTAAAAAATCGTCCATATTTTTATATTCATTAGGAACAATATAATAAGGAAATTGTAAGTGCCCAAATTCTATTTCTAAATTACATAGTTCAGCAATCATAACTGTATTTTTAATAGCAGTTAGAAATTTATCATCAAAAGAATTTTTCATATCTTCTTCAGATTTAAAGTATTGTTCTTTTGAAAAAAATCTTTTTCTATTTCTATCTTTAACTTTAACTCCAGATTGGATACATATAATTATATCTTGTAATTCATATCCATTTTTTTCTATATAGTAAACATTATTTGTAGCAACTAAGTTAATATTATTGTTTGAAGCAATATCAAATAATTTTTCATTAACTATTTTTTGCTCTTCATGTTCATTAGATTGAACTTCTAAGAAAAAATTTTCATTACCATAGATATTTTGGTAATTTTCAATAATTTTTATTAGTGTTTCATCAGGTAATTTTTTTAATATGGCTTGTGAAATTTCTCCACTTAAAGAAGATGAGAGTGCTATAATATCTTGATTATATTTTTTTAGAATATCAATATTTACTTTTAGGTTTCCATTAGAACTATTTTTATATATTTCAGAAGAAATTTTTACTAAATTTCTATAACCATTAAAATTTTTTGTAAGTAAAGTTAAGGTATAGATTTCACCTTGTTCTGAATAGTAAAGAGGAACTTCAATACCTATAATTGGCTTAATATTTTTTTTTCTTGCTTTTTGATAAAATTCAATAGCACCAAACATATTGGCATAATCTGTTATAGCTAGAGCTTTCATACCAAGTTTTTCAGCTTTGTCTAAAAAGCTATCAATACTGTTTACTCCATTTTGAAGACTGTATTCAGTATGTAAATTCAAATGAACAAAATTTGATGTACTCATAATCTCACCTTTAATCAGTAATTAAGTAATAACCATATTCTCCAAATATTTTTACAAGTTCTTTTAAATTTTCTTTGCTAACAATAAGATGATAATCTTCAGCTTTTAAGCATATTTTCTTTATTCTTGAATCTTTTAATACTAATTGTATTAACTCCTTATTATCATCTAATTTTAAAACAACATAATCAGATATTAATTTAATAGAATTGAATTTTTTCTCTAAATTTTCAAAAAATTCCTGCCAGTTTAAAGGAAGTTCTCTTGTAGTGTTTTCTTTAAATTTCTCAATCCTATCAATAAGTTCTTCATAAGTTTTTATTCCTTTTAGAAAACTATCATAGGTAAATTTAAACATATTTCCTTTAATTTTTATAGATATTTTTTCAAAAAACATAACTCTAGCAGGAGCTTCTCCAACAATAGTTATAAATTGTCTTTTATCATCAAGGTGAATTTCTACCTTCTCTTTTTTATCAAGTATTTCAAAATTCTCTTTATAACCAAGAATATATTTACCTAAATCAGTTAATCTTATATATTTTAAGCCATCATATTTTGAAAGATAATTATTTTTTAAAAAAAGTCCTTTTCTAAAAAAAGGTTTTTCATAAAAAATTTCAAATACTCCAAAAATTGAAAGTAAGAAAAGATAGCTTTTTACAAATGGTTCAATAATATAGTTAACATAATCAATATCATTTTGTATCTTAGCTCTTTGGCCGTTTGCTTCATTTATATAAATATAATCTGTAATATCTTTTGGAGCTATTAAATCGTTTTCTTCTCTTAAAATATATGCTCTAATTATTTTTTCAACACTGACAATACCATTTTCAGGAAATTCTCTTAAAAGTTGAACTAAAGTATAAGTAGTTTCTTTTATTTTCTCAGGATTTTTCCAAATATTTTTTGTTCCTTTTAAATAATTTAAAAATAAATTAGTATAAATGTAACTATCTTCTGTATTAAATAAATTAGTATTAAAAAAATCTTCAATTATATTTTTTATATTTTTAGAGTTAAAATATGATTTTTCTCTATATTGTTTTTTTAATAAAATAAATAATAAGCAAATAGTTTCTGTTTTTAAAAACTCAAGTCCCTTAACATCGTTATAATATTCAGTAATTTCACAATGCTTTTGCATATTTTTTTTAGAGTCTTTTAAAATTTTTCCATTACTTGCAATTGAAACTTCTCCAGAGTTAAAAAAGTCTAGATAAAAATTCATATTGTTTATAAATTCATATTCGTTATTATCTTTGTAAAATTTAAAATTTATTTCATTTTCATTATTTTCTGCTTCAATAAAATATTCACTAGGTTTTTTATCAGTATATTTTCTTAAAAGTCTTGCTATTTTATAGTCTAAAATAAGCTCTTTTCCTTGATTGTTAGGGTTATTAAGAACTTTAAAGAAAAGATATTCATCTTTAAGTGTAAAACTTGCAGCATCGAATTTATTTGAAATATTAAAATAAACTTCTAATTCATTAAGGTCTATAGGATAGTTCTTTTTCCATACAGTATATGAAAAAATTTCTTTAACTTTTTCAGGAAAAGTTTTATATATAACATTGAATACTTTTTCATCAGAAAATATCTCATTTATTAAATTCTTTAATGTTTCATAATCTTTTTCTCTATTTTCATCTTTAGTTCCAATGCTTGAAATATCAAAGATATTTAAGTCTTTACCGATAATACCATCGGCTATCCATTCTATGAAATACCTATTATATAGACTTATTAAGGTTTCATAGTTATAATTAATATCAATCATTATTTGCTCCTTGTTCTATAGGAAAGTATAAATTTAAATAGCAAAAATTAGTCTCTAATATTTATATTAGTTCGAAGAGCCTATGTTTATTGAGCTCAATTCATACGGCTATTAAGAGACTTTATTTATTTTTAATTATTTCCTAAAATAAATTCAATATCACTTTGAGTAAGATGTTTTGTATATAAATTATCTTCAGATATTAACTCATCTAATAACTTACTTTTCATTTCTTGCAATTTTAATATTTTTTCTTCAATAGTATTTCTCATAATCATTTTATAAGCAAAAACTGTTTTGTCTTGTCCAAGTCTATAAGCCCTATCAATAGCTTGATTTTCAACAGTTTTATTCCACCAAGGGTCATAAATAAAAATAGTATCAGCTGCAACAAGATTTAAACCGACACCTCCAGTTTTTAGTGTCATAACAAAGGCTTTATATCTGTTATCAGTTTGAAATTTTTCGACCAATTCTTGTCTATTTTTAACTTCACCAGTCATTTTTAAAAATTTGATATTATTTTTAGTAAGTGAAGAACAAATAGAATCAACAGAAGATAAGTAATTTACGAATATTAAAACTTTATGTCCATTTTTTACGGCTTCTGTAACATTGTTTACTAAAATTTCTTTTTTCTCTGAAAAAACTTTTTTATTTATGTATTCAGGAGAACTTATGATATGTCTTAATTCGTTAATAGCTTGAATAATGAAAAAACTATCAAATTCTCCGTTTTTATTTTTATTACTTTCTAATAAAGAATAGAAATGTTTTCTTTTTTCTTCGTATATTTTTCTGTGCTCATCTGACATATCAATATATAGAAGTTTTTCGATTTTGTCTGGTAAATCTTCTAAAACTTCTTTTTTAACTCTTCTCAAAATAAAAGGATAAATCTTTTTTCTTAATTCTTTTATAGAACTTTTATCTGAAAAAGTTTGTATTGGTTGAATGTAATTTTGTTGAAACTCATGGATTGAACCAAACATAGATGGATTTAAGAATCTAAATAACGAATAAAGTTCTAACAAATTATTCTCTATAGGAGTACCACTTAGAGCCACTCTTTTAGGAGCATTTAATAATAATATAGCTTTTGTAGTTTGAGAATTGACATTCTTAATATTTTGACTTTCATCTAAAACAATTAAATCGAACTTTTCTTTCATAAGACTTTCAATATCGTTTCTAACTGTCCCATAAGTAGTTAAAATAACTTCAGCTGACTTTAAATTTTTAAATTCTCTATTTAAGCCGTAATGTATCCCGACTTTTAGAAAAGGGGCAAATTTTTTAATCTCATTTTCCCAGTTAAATATAAGACTTTTAGGCATAACAACTAAAGTTTTTTTCTTTTTCTTCTCATGAAGTTTAGTAATTAAAGCAATTGCTTGAATAGTTTTTCCAAGTCCCATGTCATCAGCAAGACAAGCACCAAGATTATTGTCAGTAATGTATTTTAACCAATTATATCCATATTTTTGATAATCTCTCAACGAGATATTTAATTTAGGAATATCTTTTTCATTGTAAGAAATTTCATTTATTCCTTTAAAAAATAGTTCGTTACTATTTTCTTTTTCAAAGGTAATATTTTCAAATAATTCTTCAACTAATGGCAAGTCAAAAAAGGAAACTTTAATTTTATCGTCTTCATCTTTAAAGAGTTTTTGTAATTTTTTCATATATTCTTTATTGACTAAAGCATTAGTGCCATCTGTTAAGACAATGTATTCATCTTTATTGTATTTATTAAAAAGTTCTTGTATTGAAATTTTTTCTCCTTCGATTTCAACTTTAACTTCTCCCTCAAAATAGTTAATTCCATATTTGAAGCTACCAAAAATTTTAGGTTTAACAGCTTTTATATTATATTTTTTTAATTTGTCAGTTCCAATAACACTGTATCTAGAAACTAATTGAAGTAATTCTTTTCTAACAAATTCTTTAGCTAAATCTTCATTTAAGATAATAAAATTTTCAGTATCTATATAAAAAGAAGATTTTAAACCTGCTTTTTTTTGTAGTTGTGTTATAACTTTTACAAATTCTTGCATACTAGACTTTAATGTTTCTAAGCTTAAATCTGAAATTTCAACTTTTTTTTCTATTTCATTTATAGTTGCAACTTTTTCTATTTTATTCTTTTCGAAGAAAAGGTAATCCATTGTTGAAACTATTGAGTCAAACTTTAAGTAAAGGCTATTATCAAAAGAAACTTTTTCAATTATAATCTGAGGAATTGTTTTTTTAGGAGTCATATTAACTGTGTCATAATCCTCATATCTTATATTTATATTCTTATAATTCTTTAAAATTAATGTAAAATAACTTTCTAAATCGTATTTATCTATATTTTCAAAAATATCTTTTACAGAAAATAGAGTATTTTTTATAATGTTTAATTCATAAAAACAACCTTTGAAATATATATAATTCCCTACAATATTATTTTTGGAGATTATATTATCATCTATTTCGAAAAATATATCAATACTATCATTATTTTTTGGATTGTTTCTTGCAACAAGTGTAATGTTTTTAAGACCAACTATAGTAACTTTTTCAAAATTTACATCAACTAAATCACTTGATTCTAAAAGTAATTCTAATAAGTCTTCCTCAACTTTCAGGGAATTTTTATCTTCATCAAACTTGTCCCAACTTATAAAAAATGCTTTTTTATTTTGATATTCTATAATATAGTTATTTATTTTATTTTCATTTAAGCTAAAAAAATTATCTACCATATTTTTATTTTCATCAAATAAATTCAAGAATAGACCATTTTCTTTTTCCACTAAAACATAATATCTTATATTTTCAATCACTTTAAAATCACACTCATATCTTCCTTTATTTCAATAATACTAACATTTTCAATATTAGAAAACATATTTTTTAATTTGTCCATAAAACTATAATTATCAGAAAAATGCATAGGAACTATTACTTTTGGTTCTAAATTTTTATAAAAAATTTCTACTCCCTCCAAGGTGTTAACTCCAAGTCTAGGGTCAACAGGAACAAATGCAATATCAATTTTGTTCATTGCTTTTATTTTTTCTATTTCTTTCATATAGTTATTGTACATAGTTTGTTCTTCTTCTTTAGTGTCATCTTCCCAATGCCAAAAATGTAAATCTCCTGAATGGAAAATATTTTTGTTGTCAACATTGATATAAAAAGACGACCCTAGGTCAGTTGAACCAAAAGTATGTATGTTCAAATTATCTATTTTTAAATTATCACCATCTTTAGTAAAATAGAAATTCTTATGTTTGTAAGTTTTTATATCATCACTAAGAATAAATTTTATATTTTCATTAATATTTAGCCAAGATAAAATTTCCTTATTAAAATGGTCATAATGACTGTGTGAAGAAAAAATATATACTTTTTTATCAGTTCTTTTTATAAAAGTATCAAAAAAATATTTTTTTTCAGAAATTTTATTTTCTGGAAATTTATAAAAATCAAAAATAAGAATGCTTGTATCAAGCTCCATAGCAAAGCCACTATGATAAATATAGTAAATCATATTATACCTCTTTAATTATAAATAGTATTTAATTGTATCATTTTTTACAAAATATTAAAAGTGTTTTTATATTTTTTTATTTAATTATTAAATATATTTCAGCAATTTTTAAATTTTGCAATAAAGTATATAAATATGATATACTTATGAAAAATAAATATAATTTAATTTTAGAAAAAAGGAAGTGAAAATATGAAGAAAAAAATAAATATATTTTTGATATTAGGACTAGGATTATTACTTGTTGCTTGTTCAACAGCACCACTAACAGGAAGAAAACAATTAAAGTTTGTGAGTGATGAAAGTATTATTGAAAGTTCAACAGCACAATATAATAAAATGATAGGAGATTTAAAAAAAGAAAATTTACTTGCTAACAATACAGCAGAAGGTCGTAGACTTGCTGAAATAGGAAGAAGAGTAACAGGAGCAGTAGATGAATATTTAAGAGAAAATCAAATGCAAGATATATTAAAGAATTTAAAGTGGGAATATAATTTAATTCAAAGTAATCAAATAAATGCATTTGCTTTACCTGGAGGGAAAATAGCATTCTATACAGCTATAATACCAGTTTTACAAACAGATGGAGCTATTGCTTATGTAATGGGGCATGAAATAGGACATGTTATTGGAGGTCATCATGCTGAAAGAGCTAGTGGTCAAACTTTCGCCGGATATATAATGGCTGGTAAAAAAATATTGGACAGTGCAACAAATGGGTTGACAGGACTTGTAAGCAATGATTTGGCAGAAAAAGGTTTGGCAATAGGACTTTTAAAATTTAATAGAACACAAGAGTATGAAGCAGATAAATACGGAATGATATTTATGGCTATGGCAGGGTATAATCCAGAAGAAGCTATAATTGCAGAAGAAAGAATGATGAAAATGAGTGGAAGTGGTCAAACTTTAGAAATTTTATCAACACACCCTTCAAGTGAAAAAAGAGTGGAAGAGCTAAAGAAATTTTTGCCGGAAGCTATGAAGTATTACAGAGCCAGATAATTTTTTATTTAGCTAAGTATAGTAGCTTTTAGAATTTTATTCAAAAGGAGAATAAAAAATGTTAAAGCATAGAAATATTATGATACAAGGAACAGGCTCTTCAGTTGGAAAAACTGTTCTTGTTGCTGGGTTATGTAGAATTTTTGCTGAAGATGGTTATAGAGTAGCTCCTTTTAAGTCACAAAATATGGCATTAAATTCTTTTGTTGATATTGAAGGGCTTGAGATGAGTAGAGGAACAGTTGTTCAAGCTGAGGCAGCTTATGAAGTGCCTAGAGCTTTTATGAACCCAATTTTATTAAAACCGAATTCAGATAATAACTCACAGGTTATAATTAATGGAAAAGTAGCCTATACAGCTAATGCTAAGGATTATTTTTCGAAATCAAAAGAATTAAAACAAATAGCATTAGAAAGTTATAAAATTTTAGAAAATAATTTTGATATAGCTGTTCTTGAGGGTGGAGGAAGTCCTGCTGAAATAAATTTAAGAGAATACGATTTAGTGAATATGGGTATGGCAGAACTTGTTGATGCCCCAGTAGTTTTGGTAGGAAATATAGATACAGGTGGAGTTTTTGCTTCAATTTATGGAACAGTTATGTTATTAGAGAAAGAGGATAGAGCAAGAATAAAAGGTTACATAATAAATAAGTTTAGAGGAGATTCAGATTTATTAAAACCTGCAATAGAAATAATGGATAAAAAGTTTAAGGAGCAAGGTTTAGATATAAAATTTTTGGGACTTATTCCTTACGGAGATTTTAAAGTAGAAGAAGAAGATAGCTTGACAGAGATGACGGTCGAGAAAAAATCTTTAATAGAAAAAGATAAAAAATATATTGAGATAAGTATTATAAAAACAAAAAAAATGTCGAATTTTACTGATTTTTATGCCTTTAATCAATATGATGATGTGAAAGTAAAGTATGTCTACGATGAAAAAGATTTGGGAAACGAAGATATAATAATTTTTCCAGGTAGTAAGAATACTATAACAGATTTACAAGATTTAAAAGCTAGAGGTCTATATGACAAAATTGTAAAACTAAAAAAAGAAGGGAAAATTATAGTTGGAATTTGTGGTGGTCTTCAAATGTTGGGGGCAAAAATATATGATCCTAAATGTTTGGAAAGTTCTGTAACAGAAATAGATGGTTTTAACTTTTTTGATTATGAAACTACTTTTGGTGAAATCAAAAAAACAGTTCAAGTGAAAAAGAATATTTTAAATCAAAGTGGAATATTAAAAAATTTCAATGGGTATGAGATAGAGGGATATGAAATACATCAAGGAGTATCAACTTTTACAGAACTAATTATTTGTAAGGATAATGTATTTGCAACATATATTCATGGGATTTTTGATAATTCAAAGTTTACAAATGATTTTTTAAATCTTATAAGAGCTAAAAAAAATATTCCATTAAGAGAGGTGGAAATGTCTTTTTCAGAATTTAAAAATAGAGAATATAAGAAATTGGCAAAGCTCATAAGAGATAATTTAGATATGAAAAGTTTATATGCTATTTTAAATAGAGATGTATAAAAGTCCTATATGAATTAGTATTGAAATTAAGACTAATATCATATTACTACTTGAATTTATCTTTCTCAATGAATAAATAAAGTCTGCTGACAGCCGTATGACTCTTCCGAGCTCATCGAAATGCTCTTCAGAGTAATACGGACGTCGGAGACTAATTTTGCTATTTAATTTTATACTTTCCTATAAGATAAAAAAAATAGACTTTTTTATAATAAGTATGTTATACTCTAAAATAATTAAAATTAAGAAGGATAGGGAGAAGGAATGGAAAGTATAAATAGCATAGTTGATGCTGTAAATGGAATTTTGTGGGGAAAGAATATTTTGGTTTTTATGTTGATAGGAGCAGCAATTTATTTTTCTTTTAGAACAAAATTCATGCAGTTTAGACTTTTTTCTAAAATTATAAAAGTATTATTTAAAAATGATAAAACAGAAAATGGAGTGAGTTCCCTTGAAACATTTTTTTTGGGAACAGCTTGTAGAGTAGGAGCTGGAAATATAGCTGGAGTCGTTGCAGCAATATCTGTTGGAGGACCAGGGTCAATATTTTGGATGTGGCTTGTGGCAATGTTAGGTTCAGCAACAGCTTTTATCGAATCAAGTTTGGCAGTTATTTATAGAAAGAAACAAGAAGATGGGACATACATTGGTGGAACTCCCTTTGTTATAGCTGAGAGATTAAAAATGAGATGGCTTGGAGTTATTTATGCTTTAGCTTCTGTTGTGTGTTATTTTGGTGTAACTCAAATTATGTCAAATTCTATAACAGAATCAATTTCAAGTGTTTACACTTATAATATTGGAAGTTTAAATATACAAACTTTATCTTCAATAATTGTTGCTGTTATGGTAGCATACATAATATTTTTTAGTAAAAGTAAAAAAGACTCAATAATAAATTCATTGAATAAAATAGTTCCTATAATGGCAGTTATGTATATACTTGCAGTTTTATATGTACTTGCTTCAAATTTAACAGCAATACCATCGATGATAGGAAATATATTTTATCAAGCTTTTGGAGGAAAAGAATTTTTAGGTGGAACATTTGGTGCTATTGTTATGAATGGAGTTAGAAGAGGTCTATTTTCAAATGAAGCAGGAAGTGGAAACTCTAACTATGCAGCTGCAGCAGTTGATACAGAAATTGCAGCAAAACAAGGAATGGTTCAAGCATTCGGAGTGTTTATAGATACTTTAATAATATGTAGTGCAACAGCTTTTATAGTTTTACTTGTACCAGCTGAAACTATAAATGGTTTATCTGGAATGGGATTATTCCAAGCAGCGATGACTCATCATATTGGAAGCTTGGGAGCACCATTTGTAGTAATTTTAATGTTTTTCTTTTGTGTAAGTACAATACTTGCTGTGGCTTTCTATGGTAGGAGTGCAGTTTATTTTATACATGAAAGTAAATACTTGAATGCTCTATATCAAATTTTATTAATAGTTATGATATACATAGGTGGAATAAAACAAGATATGTTTATTTGGTCTTTAGCTGATTTTGGGCTTGGAATTATGACTGTAATAAATATTATTACAATTATTTTTATAGCTAAACCAGCTTTAGAATCTTTGAAAAGTTATGAGGAAATTTTAAAAAAATAAAGTAAAAATATAGGAGGTTTTAAAATGAGATTTAGAAATAAGTTTTTATTAGTATTAGTTTTTATAGTTATGAGTTTTAGTGTGTTTTCGGAGACTGCTAAAAAGAAAGAAGATGTAAAGGTTCCAAATATAGTTTTATATGATCAATATGGTAAAAAACATAATTTAGAAGAATACAAAGGAAAAGTTGTATTTATTAACTTCTGGGCAACTTGGTGTGGATATTGTGTTCAAGAATTACCAGCTTTTGAAAAGTTATATAAAGAGTTTGGAGAAAACAAAAAAGATGTTATATTCTTAGGTGTAGCAGGACCTAAAACAAAAGACAATCCAGGAAATGTAGATATCAAAAAAGAAGAAATTATTAAATTTTTATCTAAGAAAAAAGTTACTTATCCAGTTTTATTTGATGAAACAGGAAGATCTTTCCAAGAATACGGTATAAGATTTTTCCCAACAAGTTTTGTAGTAAATAAAAAGGGGTATTTAGAAGGATATATTGGAGGAGCAATTTCTGAAGAACAATTAAGAAAAGCTCTTAAAGAAACATTAAAAAAATAAAATTTTACTTTCAAAAAAGTTTTTTATCATTACTTTGATAAAAAACTTTTTTTATCTATAGAAAAGTATAAAATTAAAAAACGAAAATTAGTCTCTGGTGTCCGTATTAGTTCGAAGAGCCTGTGTTCGTTGAGCTCGTAGAACTCATACGGCTATCAAGAGACTTTTTTATTTATAATTTTTTTGATATAATAAAATCATATTAAAATAGGAGGCTATTATGATAAGAAATTTAATAGAAAATTTTAAAAATATAAAAATTGCTGTAATTGGAGATTTGATGTTAGATGAATATATAATGGGAAAAGTTGAAAGAATTTCTCCAGAAGCTCCAGTACCAGTAGTAAAAGTAACAGAAGAAAAATTTGTGTTAGGTGGAGCAGCAAATGTTATTAATAATTTAGCAGCATTAGGAGCCAATGTCTATTGTGGTGGACTTGTTGGAAATGATAAGAATGCAGAAAAATTAATAAATGCTTTTTCTAAAAATGTTGATTGTAGTTTAATATTAAAAGTTGATAATAGACCAACTATTGTTAAAAAAAGAGTTATAGCAGGACATCAACAACTTTTGAGATTGGATTGGGAAGAAGAATTTTCTGTAAATGAAGTTGAAGAAGAAAAAATAATAAGTAATTTAGAAAAGCAAATAAAAAAGTTAGATGCAGTTATCTTATCTGATTATAATAAGGGTTTACTAACAAAAACTCTTTCACAAAAAATTATAAAACTATGTAAGGAAAATAATGTCATAGTTACAGTAGATCCTAAGCCTAAGAATATAGAAAATTTTAAAGGAGCATCATCTATTACTCCAAATAAAAAAGAGGCATACTCAGCTATAAATGCTATGTCAACAGAAGATATAGATGTTGTTGGGGAAAAATTAAAAGAAGAATTTAACTTAGATACTGTCTTAATAACAAGAAGTGAAGAAGGAATGACCTTATATGATAAAGATATTCATAATATTCCTACCTATGCAAAGGAAGTTTATGATGTGACAGGTGCAGGAGATACAGTTATTTCAGTATTTACACTAGCCAGAGCTGCAGGGGCAACTTGGGAAGAAGCTGCCAAAATTGCAAATGCTGCTGGAGGAATAGTTGTTGGGAAAATAGGAACTTCTATTGTAGATAAGGAAGAATTAATTTCAACATATAACAGTATATATAATGTTGGAGGGACTTGCAAATGTTAAGAATAGGAAATGGCTATGATGTTCATAGATTGGTTGAAGGTAGGAAATTAATATTAGGTGGAGTAGAAATTCCACATACAAAAGGAGTTTTAGGACATTCTGATGGAGATGTACTTCTACATGCTATAACTGACGCTATAATAGGAGCTCTAGGTTTAGGAGATATAGGATTGCATTTTCCAGACAATGATGAAAATTTAAAAGGAATAGATAGTTCTATTTTATTGAAAAAAATAGATAAAATGATGAAAGATAAAAAATATGAAATAGTAAATATAGATAGTGTTATTGTTATGCAAAAACCAAAATTAAGACCATATATTGATGAAATAGAAAGAAATATTGCAAAGATTTTAAATATAGATTCAGAACTTGTAAATGTTAAAGCAAAAACAGAGGAAAAATTAGGATTTACCGGTGATGAAAGTGGAGTTAAATCTTATTGTGTAGTTTTATTGGAGAGTAAGGAATGTTAGATACATCAACATTTAGGAAAACTGTACTAGCTTTTTTACTTCCTATGGCATTACAAAATTTAATAAATGTTGCAATTTCAAGTACAGATGTAATAATGTTGGGAAGATATAATGAGATATCTTTATCAGCTTCATCTCTTGCAAGTCAGATTCAGTTTATATTAATTTTATTATTTTTTGGAATAGGATCCGGTGCCACAGTTTTAACAGCTCAATATTGGGGGAAAAAGGATATAAAATCTATAGATAAAGTTATGGCAATAGGCATAAGAACAGCTTTTATTTTAAGTGTATTCTTTTTTAGTTTTGCTTTTTTTCTATCAGAGAAAGCAATGAGTATATTTACAAATGATAAGCTTACTATTCTGGAAGGAGTAAAATACTTAAAAATAGTTAGTTTTTCTTATCTAACTAGTTCAATAACCATAGTCTATTTAGTTACAATAAGAAGTGTTGAAAGAGTTGTCATATCAACAGTAATCTATGCAACTTCATTTTTAAGTAATTTCTTAATAAACTATTTTTTGATATTTGGAAAATTAGGTTTTCCAGAGATGGGAATTAGAGGAGCTGCAATAGGAACATTGATAGCTAGACTTATAGAACTTGCTATTGTGATTTACTATAATTCTAAAAATTATAATTTTGTATCAATAAAATGGGAATATATCAGGAGTTTAGATCCTATATTAAAAAAAGATTTCTATAGGTATTCTTTACCAACAATATTGAATGAACTTTTATGGGCTGGAGGAACAGCAGCTGGAGTTGCTATTTTAGGAAGATTAGGGAATGGGATAGTAGCAGCCAATTCTATAACTTCTGTTGTAAAACAATTAGCTTTAGTATTTGCTTTTGGTCTTGCAAATACGACGGCAATTATGGTTGGGAAAGAAATTGGAAAAAAGGATTTTAAGACAGCAAAAATTTATGCTAGTAAATTATTGATATACTCTTTTTTATCAAGTTTAAGTGGGTCTATACTTCTTTATTTTATAAAATCATTTATAGTGGAAAAATTTAGTCTTAACTCAGAAGTTGCAGATTATTTAAATTTCACTCTAAATATTATGTTGTATTATATATTGATTCAAGGAGTATCAGCAGTTTTGGTTGTTGGAGTTTTTAGAGCTGGAGGAGATACTAAATTTGCTTTGGTAGCAGATGTTGTACCTCTTTGGGGTGGTTCTGTTTTAATTTCAGCTTTTGCAGCTTTTTATTTAAAGCTACCAACTAAGTTTGTATATTTTTTAATAATGTCTGATGAAATAATAAAATTACCTTTTATTATTTGGAGATATAAAAGTAAAAAATGGGTAAATAATGTAACGAGAGAATTAAATTAGAAAAGAGAAAATATGAAAAAAGGTTATGTGCAAATATATACAGGAAATGGAAAAGGTAAAACAACGGCAGCTTTAGGACTTATTACTAGAGCAGTTGGAAGTAATTTTAAAGTTTTTTTCTGTCAATTTTTGAAAGGAAGAGATTATGGAGAACTTCATACTTTAGAAAAGTTTGAAACGGTTACTCATGTAAGGTATGGAAGAGGAGTTTTTATCAAAAGTAAAGAGTTTGTTACTGATGAAGATATAAAACTTATGAGAGAAGGCTATGAAACATTAAAAAATGCTCTTTTATCTGCAGATTACGATATCGTTATTGCTGATGAAATATTGGGAACTCTAAGATATGATTTAATTTCAGTAGAAGAAATAAAGTTTTTAATAAAAAATAAGCCGGAAACAACAGAGCTTGTATTAACAGGAAGAAATGCTCCAAATGAGCTTATAGAATTAGCAGATTTAGTGACTGAAATGAAAGAAGTTAAACATTATTTTCAAAAAGGAGTTATGGCAAGAAAAGGTATAGAAAAATAATAAAAAAGATGTTTACAAGTTTTTAAATATGTAAAGATAAAATACTTGACATTTTTTAGATTATATCATATAATTGCTAGGTGATTATTATGATACTAGATGAATTTATTGAAATTGCTAATCTTTTAGAGATTTATGGATCTCTTTTAAGTGACAGACAAAGAGAATATTTAGAGGATCATTTTGATAATGATTTATCTCTTTCTGAAATTGCTAAGAATAATAATGTTAGTAGACAGGCAATTCACGATAATATTAAAAGAGGAATAAATATTCTTTATGAATATGAAAATAAATTACAATTTTATAAGAAAAAAAAGAAATTGTTAGAAGAGCTTAACAGTTTGAAAGATAATTTTAGCTCTGAGTATTTAGAAAAAATTATAAATGAGTTTCTTTAATGTGAGGTAAGAATGCTAGAAAATTTAGGAAATAGATTTCAAGATATTTTCAAAAAGATAAGAGGTCACGGAAAATTAAGTGAAGATAATATAAAAGAAGCTTTAAGAGAAGTAAAAATGTCTCTTTTAGAGGCTGATGTAAACTATGCAGTAGTTAAAGACTTTACAAATAAGATTAGTGAAAAAGCAATAGGGACAGAGGTTATAAGAGGAGTTAATCCAGCTCAGCAATTTATAAAGTTAGTAAATGATGAATTAGTTGAATTATTGGGAGGAACTAGCTCAAAAATAACAAAGGGGCTTAGAAATCCAACTATTGTTATGTTAGCAGGTTTACAGGGAGCAGGGAAGACAACTTTTGCAGCAAAATTAGCTAATCTTTTAAAAAAACAAAATGAAAAAATATTGTTAGTTGGAGTCGATGTTTATAGACCAGCAGCTATAAAACAACTACAAGTATTAGGAAAACAAATTGGAGTTGAGGTTTATTCTGAAGAAGATAACAAAGATGTAATAGGTATAGCTACTAGAGCTTTAGAAAAAGCAAAAGAAATAAATGCAACTTATATGATAGTAGATACAGCAGGAAGACTTCATATAGATGAAAGTTTGATGGAAGAATTAAAGGAATTAAAGAAAGTTATAAAACCACAAGAAATTCTTTTAGTTGTAGATGCCATGATAGGTCAAGATGCAGTTAATTTAGCTAAATCTTTCAACGATGCTTTGAGTGTTGACGGGATTATCTTAACAAAATTAGATGGGGATACTCGTGGAGGAGCAGCTTTATCAATAAAAGCTGTTGTAGGAAAACCTATAAAATATGTAGGAGTTGGAGAAAAAATCAATGATATTGAGATCTTCTACCCAGATAGATTAGTGTCAAGAATTTTAGGAATGGGAGATGTAGTTACTTTAGTTGAGAAAGCTCAAGAAGCTATTGATGAAGATGAAGCAAAATCATTGGAAGAAAAACTTAGAACTCAAAAATTTGACCTTAATGATTTTTTAAAACAGTTACAAACTATAAAAAAATTAGGTTCACTTGGGGGAATATTGAAATTAATTCCAGGTATGCCTAAGATAGATGATTTAGCTCCGGCTGAGAAAGAAATGAAAAAAGTTGAAGCTATACTTCAATCAATGACAAAAGAAGAAAGAAAAAAACCTGAAATATTAAAAGCTAGTCGTAAAATAAGAATAGCTAAAGGTAGTGGAACTGATGTGGCAGATGTAAATAGACTTTTAAAACAATTTGAACAAATGAAGTCTATGATGAAAATGTTTGGTTCAGGAAAAATGCCTAATTTAGGTGCTTTTGGTGGAATGGGGAAAAATGGAAGATTTCCATTTTAAATATGTTTTTAATTAATATTTATATAAATAAAAGGAGATGTGAATTATGTTAAAATTAAGACTTACAAGATTAGGAGATAAAAAGAGACCTTCTTACAGATTAGTAGCTATGGAAGCTTTATCAAAAAGAGATGGAGGAGCCGTTGCTTACTTAGGAAACTACTTCCCATTAGAAGATTCTAAAGTAGTTTTAAAAGAAGAAGAAATCCTAAAATTCTTACAAAATGGAGCTCAACCAACTAGAACTGTAAAATCTATCTTAGATAAAGCAGGAATTTGGGCTAAATTTGAAGCAAGCAAAAAGAAATAATAAAATCTAAAAAAATAAAATACTTTCAAAAAAGATGTTTCTGTTCATACAAAAACATCTTTTTTATTTATTAGGAAAGTATAAAATTAAATGCTTATTAGTCTCTGACGTCCGTATTAGTTCGAAGAGCCTGTGTTTATTGAGCTCGTAGAACTCATACGGCTGTCAAGAGACTTTTTTATTTTACAATTTATAATTTTATAATTTTACTTTTTAGAAATTACTAGCTACAAAAATAAAATAATGTTAAAATAACTTAAAACAATTTTTATGGAGGCTTAGGTATGTTTCTGATGATAGATAATTATGATTCTTTTGTATACAATTTAGTTAGTTATTTTTTAGAAGAAAATATTGAAATGGAAATAGTTAGAAATGACAAAATTAGAATAGAATATGTTGAAGAGCTTTTAGATAAAAATATGTTGGAAGGAATAATTATTTCACCAGGTCCTAAGAGTCCTAAAGATTCTGGATTATGTGGTGAAATAGTTAAAAAATTTTATAAAAAAATACCAATATTTGGTGTTTGTTTAGGACATCAAATAATAGGATATGAATTTGGAGCAGTTGTAACTAAAGGGAAAAGTCCTATTCATGGGAAAATTTATAGAATTAAAAATGTTGGAAAAAATATTTTTAAAGATTTACCAAAATTTATAAATGTAACAAGATATCATTCGTTAGTAGTAGAAAGAGAAAGAATTATAGATGAATTTGAAATAGAAGCTGAAACAGATGATGGAGTAATTATGGCTTTAACTCATAAAAAATATCCATTATATGGAGTTCAATTTCACCCAGAGGCAGTTTTAACGGAATATGGGCATGAAATGATTAGAAACTTTATAGAACTTGCAAAGGAGTGGAATCTAGAAAATGCAAACAAATATTAAAAGGTTAGAAAAACAAATAGATATTTATGAGATTTTTAGAATTTTGAGTTCACAAGAAGATTTTAAAGATAAAAAAATTTCATTTTTAGATTCTTCTTTAACAAATAAATATGGTAAATTTTCCATTATAGCAATGAATTGTTTTTTTGAACTAAGAGAAGAAAAAGGGAAAACTATTATAAATGGTGTCGAAAGTGAAAGACCTTTTGATGAAGTTCTGGATAAATTTTTAACAGAAAATAAAGAAGAAAATACAACAAATTTACCTATCATAGCAGGGGGAATAGGATATTTTTCATATGATTATGGAAGAAAATATGAAAATATTTGCACAAGACATAACGATGATTTAAGAATACCGGAGTCTATAATTAGATTTTATAGAACTTTTATTATTCAAAACAATGAAACTTCTGAAATTTATATTTCATATAAAGTGAAAGAAGAATATTTAGATTTATTGAAATTGATTGAAAACATAGAATTTAAAGAAGAAAAATTAATAAAGAATACTGTTTTATCCAAATTCTACTCTCATTTTTCTAAGGAAGATTATTTGAATGCAATAAAAAGAACAATAGACTATATCATAGAGGGAGATGTATATATAACTAACTTGACTCAAAGACTTGAAATAGAAAGTAAGAAAAATCCTTTGTCAGTTTTTGCTTATCTTAGAAAATTTAATCCATCTCCATTTGGCTCATATTTAGATTATGGTGATTTTGAAGTTGTAAGTGCTTCTCCAGAAAGATTTATAAGAATGGAAAATGGAATAATTGAAACAAGACCTATAAAGGGAACTAGAAAAAGAGGAAGCACTCTAGAGGAAGATGAAATTTTGAAAAAAGAATTGGCTAATTCAGAAAAAGATAAGAGTGAGCTTTTAATGATAGTTGATTTGGAGAGAAATGATTTACACAGAATATGTGAATTAAAATCTGTGAAAGTGGAAGAACTTTTTGAAGTAGAAACTTATTCGACAGTTTTTCATCTTGTTTCAACAATAAAAGGTAAATTACAAGAAAAATATAAGTTTGTAGATTTATTAAGAGCTACATTTCCTGGTGGTTCTATAACAGGTGCTCCTAAAATAAGAGCAATGGAAATTATAGATGAATTAGAAAAAACAAGAAGGGACTTGTATACAGGTTCAATAGGCTACATTTCTTTTAATGGAGATTGTGATTTAAATATTGTTATCAGAACAGCTATTCATAAAGAAGGTAAATATTATCTTGGAGTAGGTGGGGGAATAACTTGTGAATCAGACTTAGAGTTTGAGTATGAAGAAACTTTACAAAAAGCAAAAGCACTTCTTGAAGCAATAAAGGAATAATTATGAATATAGAATTTGATGATGGGTATAGTTTTGGATTAGGCTTGTTTGAAACTGTCTTATTATATGATAATAGAGCTATTTTTTTGGAAGAACATATTGCTAGAATAAATAATTCTTTAGTAACTTTGGGAATAAATACAAATAAATTGACAAAAGATGAAATTGAAAAATTTCTTGATAATAGTAAATCTTTATTCTCAGAAACTAAAAAGAAAGAAGTTTTAAAAATAGTTATTTCAGAAAAAAATAGAGTTTTTCTTAGAAAAGACTATTCTTATAAAGAAGAAGATTTTGAAAAAGGTTTTAAAATAGATATTTCATCTGTATTAAGAAATGAAACTTCTGTTTTAACATATCATAAGACTTTAAATTATGGAGATAATATTTTAGAAAAAAGAAAATCAAAAAAAAATAATTATGACGAGCCTATTTTCTTAAATTCAAAAGGAGAAATAACAGAAGGAGCAACAACAAATATATTTTTTATAAAAGATAAAAAAATATATACTCCTAGATTATCTTGTGGACTTTTAAATGGAACACTAAGAAAATATATACTTTTAAATTATGAAGTGACTGAAAAGAAAATATATTTAAATGAAGTTGATACTTATGATGAAATATTTGTGACTAACTCTTTATTGGGGGTTATGCCAGTTATTCAATTTGGGGAGAAAAGATTAGAGAGTACAAAGTTATCAAAAAAAATAAGGTTGAATTATGAAAAAAAAATAAATATTTTATAAATTATGCCAGAACACTCGCGACTTTAGTCGTGAGAGGTTAAGTTATAAAGTAGGGCTGTATAAAAAAAATATAAAAAAATATAAAAAAATATTGATTAAATTTCAAAAATATGATATCATGAACAAGTATCAAAAAAGGTCGCATAGCTCAGTTGGGAGAGCACCTGCCTTACAAGCAGGGGGTCATAGGTTCAAGTCCTATTGTGACCACCATAAATGGGGGTGTAGCTCAGTTGGTTAGAGCGCCTGCCTGTCACGCAGGAGGTCGCGAGTTCGAGCCTCGTCACTCCCGCCATTTGCCCAGATAGCTCAGTCGGTAGAGCAGGGGACTGAAAATCCCCGTGTCGGTGGTTCGATTCCGCCTCTGGGCACCATTAATATGGCGACGTCGCCAAGCGGTAAGGCAGAGGTCTGCAAAATCTCCATCACCAGTTCGAATCTGGTCGTCGCCTCCATAAAAAACATTTGACAATTTAAAAATACTATGATAATATCTAAAAGGTATGCGGGAATAGCTCAGTTGGTAGAGCGTCAGCCTTCCAAGCTGAATGTCGCGAGTTCGAACCTCGTTTCCCGCTCCAAATTATGCGTCATTAGCTCAGTTGGTAGAGCATCTGACTCTTAATCAGGAGGTCACAGGTTCGACCCCTGTATGACGCACCATTTAATAAGCCCCGTTCGTTCAGTGGTTAGGACATCAGATTTTCACTCTGGAAACAGGGGTTCGATTCCCCTACGGGGTACCAAAAAATATAAAATATGGTCGCATAGCTCAGTTGGGAGAGCACCTGCCTTACAAGCAGGGGGTCATAGGTTCAAGTCCTATTGTGACCACCATAAATGGGGGTGTAGCTCAGTTGGTTAGAGTGCCTGCCTGTCACGCAGGAGGTCGCGAGTTCGAGCCTCGTCACTCCCGCCATTTGCCGCTTTAGCTCATCTGGTAGAGCAACTGACTTGTAATCAGTAGGTGATTGGTTCGACTCCGATAAGCGGCACCAGAAAAATATGCGGGGATGGCGGAATTGGCAGACGCGCTAGACTTAGGATCTAGTGTCTTAGACGTGAGAGTTCAAGTCTCTCTCTCCGCACCATTCAATAAAAAAAAGGGAAACTTTGCGGGAATAGCTCAGTTGGTAGAGCGTAACCTTGCCAAGGTTAATGTCGCGAGTTCGAGTCTCGTTTCCCGCTCCAAGACATTTAATTTAATATGGGGATATAGCTCAGTTTGGGAGAGCGACGCACTTGCACTGCGTAGGTCAGCGGTTCGATCCCGCTTATCTCCACCATTTTTGCCTAGGTAGCTCAGTTGGCTAGAGCATACGGTTCATACCCGTACGGTCGATGGTTCGAATCCATTCCTAGGCACCATTTTTTTTAATAAGATTTTATAAAATTCTAAATGTGCTAAAAATCAGAGCTTTTAAAAGCTAAAAACTTAATAAAGTTTTATAAATATGTATAAAATATAAAAATTACAACAGACAAAAAACAGGCAAATTTAAAAGAGATTCAATTAAGAATCTCTTATTTTTTATATGATTTTAATAGAATTTTAGCCCAAGTATATAAGCTTTTCAAAAAAACTTGCAATTTTTTAAATTAAATGATAAAATAATTCGTATTATTAATTAAGATTTTTAAGGAGGTGTGACTATGCAAAGATGTGAAATAACAGGAACTGGTCTTATAAGTGGAAACCAAATATCTCACTCTCATAGATTAACAAGAAGAGTTTGGAAACCAAATTTACAAGTTACAACTATCGTTGTAAATGGTAGTCCAATAAAAATAAAAGTATGTGCTAGAACTTTAAAAAGTTTAAAAGGAGCTTCTGAAGTAGAAGTTATGAGAATTTTAAAAGATAATTCAGCTACTTTAAGTGATAGACTAGTAAAACACTTAAATAAGTAATATTTAAAAATTAGTGCACTGATTTTTAAACTGAAAACCACTCATTAGAGTGGTTTTTTTCTTTCTATAGGAAAGTATAAAATAAAATACTTATTAGTCTCTGACGTCCGTATTAGTTCGAAGAGCCTGTTTTTATTGAGCTCGTAGAACTCATAGGGCTGTCAAGAGACTTTATTTATATATAAAGTATAAATATAAAAAAGTCTTTTTTATTTTTTTTGAAATTGATATTAAAAAATGTATCAAAATAGGGAAAAGTAATCGTTAAATAGTCCATATTTATTAGCTTTAGAAAACACTACAAAAATATAGACCATTTTTTTAGTATAAGAATATCAAAAAAAAATAAAAAAATTCTTTACATTTTTTATTTTTTTTGGTATAGTATGCCTTAATAAAAAAACAAACTATATGGGAGGATTTATTATGAAGAAAATTTTAACATCATTACTTGGAGCTTCAATGCTTTTTGTAGCATGTGGAGAACCAAAAACTGAAAAGGCATCAGGAGATGCAGAAACAATTAAAATAGGAGCTCTTGGACCATTAACAGGACCACTTGCAATATATGGAGTATCTGCAACAAATGGTTTAAAACTTGCTATTGATGAAATTAATGCAAATGGAGGAATTCTAGGAAAACAAGTAGAATTAAACTTGTTAGATGAAAAAGGAGATTCTACAGAAGCTGTTAATGCTTACAATAAATTAGTAGATTGGGGAATGGTAGCATTAGTTGGAGACATTACATCTAAACCAAGTGTTGCTGTTGCAGAAGTTGCTGCTCAAGATGGAATACCAATGATAACTCCAACAGGAACTCAACTTAATATAACAGAAGCTGGGTCAAATATATTTAGAGTATGTTTTACAGATCCTTATCAAGGAGAAGTATTAGCAAAATTTGCTAAAGAAAGTTTAAAAGCTAAAACAGCTGCAGTTGTTGTAAATAACTCAAGTGATTATTCAGACGGAGTTGCAAATGCATTTATAGCTGAAGCTGAAAAACAAGGAATTGAAATTGTAGCTAAAGAAGGATACTCAGATGGAGATAAAGATTTTAAAGCTCAATTAACAAAGATTGCTCAAAAAAATCCAGATATTTTATTTGTACCTGATTATTATGAACAAGATGGTTTAATAGCTATACAAGCAAAAGAAGTTGGATTAAATTCAACTATACTTGGTCCAGATGGTTGGGATGGAGTTGCTAAGACTGTAGATAAATCATCTTATTCAGCTATTGAAAATGTATATTTTGCTAACCATTACTCAGTAAAAGATAGTAATGAAAAAATTCAAAATTTCATAACTAATTATAAAGCAAAATATAATGATGAACCATCAGCTTTCTCAGCATTAAGTTATGATGCTGCTTATATATTAAAAGCTGCTATTGAAAAAAATGGAAGTGTTGATAAAGAAAGTCTTGCAAAAGCAATAAAAGAAATAGAATTTGCTGGAATAACTGGTAGCTTAAAATATGATGAAAAAAATAACCCTGTAAAAGGTGTTACAATGATAAAAATAGTAAATGGAGATTACACATTTGATTCAGTAGTTTCTAAATAAGAATGAATAAAATAGGAGGATAGAGAAATGGAGTTTTTGCTTCAAATAATTAACGGTTTACAAATAGGGAGTATATATGCTTTAGTGTCATTGGGATATACTATGGTGTATGGAATAGCTCAACTTATAAATTTTGCACACGGAGATATAATAATGATAGGAGCTTATGTTTCACTTTTCTCTATTCCTCTGTTTAATTCTTGGGGGTTTCCAATTTGGGCAACAGTAATTCCGGCAATTGTTGTTTGTGCTTTAATTGGATGCTTAGCTGAAAAAATAGCTTACAGACCACTTAGAAATTCACCTAGGATTTCTAATTTGATTACAGCTATTGGAGTTAGTTTATTTATAGAAAATGTCTTTATGAAATTATTTACACCAAATACAAGATCATTTCCAAAGGTTTTTAATCAAGGACCTGTTAATTTGATAAATGGATTACAAATAAGTTTTGGTGCATTCTCTACAATAATAGTTACAGTTATATTATTTATTTCTTTACACTTATTTATGAAGAAAACAAAATATGGAATGGCTATGATAGCAACAAGTCAAGACTATGCTGCTTCAGAGCTTGTAGGAATAAATGTAGATAGAACAATACAGCTAACATTTGCAATAGGAAGTGGACTTGCAGCTGTAGGATCTGTATTATATGTCTCAGCATATCCTCAAATTCAACCATTGATGGGGTCTATGCTAGGAATAAAAGCATTCGTTGCAGCAGTATTAGGGGGAATAGGAATATTACCTGGAGCTGTTGTTGGAGGATTTATATTAGGAATTATTGAAAGTTTAACAAGAGCATATTTATCATCTCAACTTGCAGATGCTTTTGTGTTTTCAATATTAATTATTGTTTTATTATTTAAACCAACTGGAATTTTTGGGAAGAATGTAAAGGAGAAAGTATAGTATGGATAAGAACAAAAAATTAAGTTATTTAGCAACATATGCGCTACTTATAGGATTATACTTTATCTTATTTTCTTTGATAAATTCAGGTTTTATAAGTAGATATCAAATAGGAATATTAATATTGATATTAATAAATGTAATTTTAGCGGCTAGTTTAAATATAACAGTAGGTTGTTTAGGGCAAATAACTTTAGGTCATGCTGGTTTTATGTCTATTGGAGCATATACGGCAGCTCTTATAACAAAATCTGGTATAATTGCAGGGTATCCTGGGTATATTATAGCTTTGATTGTTGGAGGTTTGATAGCAGGAATAGTAGGGTTTGTAATAGGAATTCCAGCTTTAAGACTTACAGGAGACTACCTTGCAATAATAACTTTGGCATTTGGAGAAATTATAAGAGTTTTAATAGAATATTTCAAATTTACTGGAGGAGCTCAAGGTCTAACAGGAATACCTAGAGTTAACAATTTTACACTTATATATTTTATAACTATAATTTCGGTAATATTTATGTATTCTATAATGACAAGTAGACATGGAAGAGCTGTTCTTGCAATTCGTGAAGATGAAATAGCAAGTGGAGCTTCTGGAATAAATACAACTTATTATAAAACTTTTGCTTTTGTATTATCAGCTATATTTGCTGGTATTGCTGGTGGAATCTATGCTCATAACTTAGGAATTTTAGGAGCAAAACAATTTGACTATAACTATTCAATAAATATTTTAGTTATGGTAGTCTTAGGAGGAATGGGAAGTTTCACAGGGTCTATTGTTTCGGCAATAGTCTTGACAATATTACCAGAAGTTTTAAGAAGTTTTGCAGAATACAGAATGATAGTATATCCACTTATATTAATAATAATGATGTTATTTAGACCAAAAGGTTTACTAGGAAGAGAAGAATTTCAAATTAGTAAAGTTCTTGCTTGCTTAAGTAAAAAAATTAAAAGAGGTGAAGCTAATGGAAAATAATAATCCAATTTTAGTGGCTAAAGATATTTCAATTAGCTTTGGAGCATTAAAAGCAGTTGATAATTTTAATTTAGAAATAAAACCAAAAGAATTAATTGGCTTAATAGGGCCTAATGGTGCAGGAAAGACAACTGTCTTTAATATATTGACAGGTGTATATAATGCAAGTTCTGGAGAATATACTTTAGACGGAGAAAATGTTATAAAAACATCAACATCTGAACTTGTAAAAAAAGGACTTGCTCGTACTTTCCAAAACATTAGACTTTTTAAGTATTTATCAGTAGTGGATAATGTTATAGCTGCATATAACTTTCGTATGAAGTATGGCGTATTGAAAGGAATGTTTCGTTTTCCATCTTTTTGGAGAGAAGAAAAAGAAGCTAAAGATAAGGCTATGGAACTTTTAAAAATATTTGATTTAGATAAGTATGCAGATATAGCTGCTGGTAATTTACCTTATGGAGAACAAAGAAAACTTGAAATTGCTAGAGCAATGGCAACAGAACCTAAAATATTACTTTTAGACGAGCCAGCTGCAGGAATGAATCCTAAAGAAACTGAAGATTTAATGAATACCATAAAATTAATAAGAGATAAGTTTGGAATAGCAGTATTACTTATAGAACATGATATGCAATTAGTTTTAGGAATTTGTGAAAGATTAGTTGTTTTAAATCATGGAACAATATTAGCAAGTGGGAATCCTAGAGAAGTTATTAATAATCCACAAGTTGTAGAAGCATATTTAGGTAAGGAGGGAGATTAAAAAAATGGCAATGTTAGAAGTAAAAAATTTACATGTTTATTATGATAATATACATGCCTTAAAAGGAATTTCTCTTGAAATAAATGAAGGTGAAGTTGTATCTATTATAGGAGCTAATGGAGCAGGGAAAACGACAACTTTACAAACTATATCAGGTCTTATAAAACCTAAAAATGGTTCTATTACTTTTCAAGGAAAAGATTTGTTAAAAGAAAAAGCTAACAACATATGTAAAATTGGAATTGCTCAAGTTCCAGAAGGAAGAAGAATATTTTCACAGTTAGCTGTTAAAGACAATTTAAAATTAGGACAATTTACAGTTAAAGATACAGCTGAAAATAAAGAAAAAGATAGAGCAGAAATATATAAAATTTTTCCTAGAATGTCAGAAAGAAAGAATCAAATGGCAGGAACATTATCTGGTGGAGAACAACAGATGCTTGCTATGGGAAGAGCTTTGATGAGTAGACCTAAACTTTTAATATTAGATGAACCATCAATGGGATTGTCTCCACTTTTTGTTAAAGAAATCTTTGAAGTTATAAAAAAATTAAAAGATCAAGGGACAACAATTTTACTTGTTGAACAAAATGCAAAAATGGCTCTTTCAATTTCAGATAGAGCTTATGTAATAGAAACTGGAAAAATTACTCTAGAAGGTAAAGCATCAGATTTGTTACATAATGATAGTGTAAAAAAAGCATATCTTGGAGGATAAAAAAAGGCTGTTGCACTTTGCAACAGCCTTATTTATTCTATTCTTGTTCTTCCCACATTTTAGTTCTTTCAACTGCTTTTTTCCAACCAGCATATTTTTTAGTTCTTTCATCTTCTTTCATGTTTGGAGAAAATTCTTTATCTAAAATCCATTTTGCTTTTATTTCTTCTTTAGTTTCCCAGAATCCAACAGCAAGACCAGCAAGATATGCAGCACCTAAGGCAGTAGTTTCTAGGACTGTAGGTCTTTTTACCTTTTCACCTAAAATATCTGCTTGAAATTCCATTAAGAAGTTGTTAGCAGCAGCTCCACCATCAACTTTTAATCCATTTAGTTTTATTCCAGAATCTTCTTCCATTGCTTTTAAAACATCTTTAGTTTGATAAGCTATTGACTCTAAAGTTGCTCTAATAATATGATTTTTATTAGCTCCACGAGTTAAACCAAATATAGCTCCTCTTGCATACATATCCCAATAAGGTGCTCCTAAACCAACAAAAGCAGGAACAACATAAACTCCACCATTGTCTTTAACCTTTCTTGCAAAGTATTCAGTATCTTTAGAGTCAGAGATTAATTTTAGTTCATCTCTTAGCCATTGTACACTAGCTCCTCCAACAAAAACACTTCCTTCAAGGGCATATTGAACTTTACCATCAAGACCGATAGCTATTGTAGTTATAAGGCCATTGTTACTTTTAACAAATCTATCTCCAGTATTCATTAATAAGAAACAACCTGTTCCATAAGTATTTTTTGATTCTCCAGGTTCAAAACAAGTTTGACCAAATAGAGCTGATTGTTGGTCACCGGCAACACCAGATATAGGAACTCTATGTCCACCCTTTCCACCTAAGTTAGCATATCCAAAAGTTCCACTTGAATCTTTAACTTCAGGTAATAGAGCTTTAGGAATATTTAGAGTTTTTAGTATTTTTTCATCCCATTTTAATTCTTTTATATTATAAAGCATAGTTCTTGAAGCATTAGTATAGTCTGTTGCATGAACTTTTCCGTTAGTTAATTTCCAAATAAGCCACGTATCAACAGTTCCAAATAGTAATTCTCCTTTTTCAGCTTTTTCTCTAGCACCTTCAACATTATCAAGAATCCATTTAATTTTAGTTCCAGAGAAATAAGCATCAACTAATAGTCCTGTATTATTTCTTACATATTCATCAAAACCTTCAATAGATTTTAATTCGTCACAAATTTTGGCAGTTCTTCTACATTGCCAAACTATAGCATTATAAACAGGTTTTCCAGTGTTTTTATCCCAGACTATAGTTGTTTCTCTTTGGTTTGTAATTCCTAAAGCTATGATATCATGTTGACTAATTCCGGCTCTAGCAATAACCTCACTCAAAACTCCACTTTGACTAGCCCAAATTTCCATAGGATCATGTTCTACCCAACCTTCTTTAGGATATATTTGAGTAAATTCTTTTTGAGCAACACCAACAATATTTTGTTTTTCATCAAATAAAATAGCCCTTGAACTAGTAGTTCCTTGGTCTAATGCAACTATATATTTCATAGAAAAGCCCCCTTAAATATATTATGAAAAATTAAATTATTAAATTATTAAATTATTAAAATTTGTGTATTATTTATATAATATAAAGTTTATAAAAATTTTATCATAAAAATGATTAAAAAATATTTTAAATAGCAACACAAACGATAGATAAGAATGTGTCGAATATAAATGCACCAAGTATTGCACCTATGATTGGAGCAACAACAGGAACCCAAGCATATTTCCAATTAGAATCTCCTTTTCCTTTTATAGGTAAAATAGCATGAGCAATTCTAGGTCCTAAGTCTCTTGCGGGATTTATTGCATAACCTGTTGCACCTCCTGTAGCAATACCAACTAAGACAACAAGTAAACCAACAATAAAAGGACCATTTCCAGGTTGAATTCCGACTTCTCCATACCCGATAGCTAAAATTCCAACAACAAGAATAGCAGTTCCTATAATTTCAGTAACAACATTCCAAAGAGGAGCATCTATAGAAGGTCCTGTAGAAAAAACACCTAATTTTACTCCAGCTTCAGGTTCAGCATCCATTTGGACTTTATAAACAAGATAGGCTAAGGTTGCTCCGACTATACCTCCTAAAGTCTGTGCTATTATGTATCCAGGGACTAAAGACCAGGCAAATCTTCCAGACATGGCAAGTCCAATTGTTAAAGCTGGGTTAAGATGAGCACCACTTACCCAACCGGTAGCATAGGCAGCTATCATTACTGCAAATCCCCAACCAAAAGTTATAGTTATCCAACCGGCACCTTTTCCATAACTGTGTTTTAAACTACAAGTCATATTAGTTCCGTTTCCAAGGAGCAGAAGTAAAGCTGTTCCAACAAACTCTCCAACATACATACTCATACTTGTACAAACCATAATAAGACCTCCCTTAAAATATATGTTTTATTTCAGAATAAAAACAATTATTTTTGTTTTGTTAGTTTTATTATACCATAAAGTTTAAAAAAATAAAATTTTATTTGAAAGTTTTTTTGTTTTTTGTATTTATACTTTCTTATATAATTTATGTAAAATAAATAAAGTCTCTTGACAGCCGTATGAGTTCTACGAGCTCAATAAACACAGGCTCTTCGAACTAATACGGACGTCAGAGACTAATTTTAATTATTTAATTTTATATTTTCTTATAGAATAAAAAAAGTAATTATAAATTAATATTAAAATTATCAATTTATAATTACTTTCTTGTTTATACTATTATTTTTGTATTATTAAAAGTAAGTATGGAATTATATTGATTTTAGAAAATTAATAGCTTCTTTTAAAGTTAGTTGAGATATAAAAAATATTTCATCATCAGTTAACAAATTAAATTTTCTTTTAAATTCTAAGCAATGCATATAAAACATCTCCTTTTTGTATATAAAATAATCTACATTTCTATTTGACATAACTGTATCATATTTTATATACAAAGTCAATAAAATTTTTTTATTTTTTTATAGAAAAGTATAAATTTAAGTGTTTATTAGTCTCTGACGTCCGTATTAGTTCAAAGGAATGTCTGCTAAAGTGTTTTATTGATTGTACAAAATAGTAATTTTAGGAAAAATAAAAATAAAATGAGAATGAGAATGAGAATGTATACTTTTATATAGACAAAAAAAATAAAATTTGTTATAATTAATGTATATTAAATTGTATACTCTTTGGAGGTTTTTATGAGTTTTGGAAAGTTTTTAAAAGAAATAAGATTAAAAAATAAAGATAGTTTAAGAAGTCTAGCAGAAAAAATGGAACTACACTTTACTTTTATAGATAAGATAGAAAAAGGGACAGCTCCTATTTCAAAAACATTTATTGAAAAAATTGTAGATATTTATCCTGAAGAAAAATCAAAATTAAAAAAAGAATACTTGAAAGAAATATTACCAAAAATGTTTCAAAATGAAGATGCCGGAAAAGTTATAGAAAATGATAAGATTTTAAATTTGCCTGTTTATGGAAAAGCAAGTGCAGGAAGAGGATATATAAATATGGAAAGCCCTGACTATTATATGCCGGTATTAAAAGGGAATTTTTCTAAAAGAAGTTATTTTGTAGAAATAACAGGGAATAGTATGTATCCAACACTTGAAGATGGACAATTTGCTTTGGTTGACCCAGATAATCTTGAATATGTAAAAAATAAGATATATGTAATCACATATAATGATGAAACATATATAAAAAGATTAGAAGTTAAAGAAAAATTGGGAATTATAAGCTTAAAAAGTGACAATCCAGAATATGATGATATAGATATATCAGGAGATATGCAAGAATATTTTAGGGTCAATGGAAGAGTTGTGGAAGTAATCTCCAAGAAAAAATTATTGTAGAAATAAAAAGCTATTGCTATATGTGAAAAAATTTTATATAATTAAAATATACTATAATTATTGAGTTATAGTATGCTTATTTTTTGAAACAATATGGAGGTGTTTTTATGTCAGAATTAGGAAATATAAGAATAGCAGATGATGTGGTAAAAACTATAGCAGCAAAGGCAGCAGCAGATGTTGAAGGTGTGTATAAATTAGCTGGTGGAGTTGTAGATGAAGTTAGCAAAATATTAGGAAAAAAAAGACCAACTAATGGTATAAAAGTTGAAGTTGGAGAAGTTGAATGCAGCATAGAAGTATATTTAGTTATAAAATATGGATACAGAATTCCTGAAGTTGCAGAAGAAGTTCAAAAAGCAGTTTTAGAAGAAGTTTCTAAACTTAGTGGGTTAAAAGTTGTAGAAGTAAATGTCTATGTCCAAAATGTTAGAATCGAAGAAACTGTTGAAACATCAGAAGATTTTGAAGACTAATTTTGGGTGGTGTATATGTTTAAAAAACTAATATTTCTTTTGGCTTGGCTAGGTATATTTTTAATATCTCTTGTTAGTATAAATTATATACTTTTACCTAATCAATTTATATTTGAAAATCCATTTTTGGATTTAAAAGAAATAACAGCTTTTGAATTTAAAATGGCTGTATTGGTTATTTCAACTATTTATATTTTTATATGTCTTATTAAATTTTTCTCTATTTTTGAAAGAAAAAAAGACTATGAAAAAAAGACTGAAAATGGGACATTAAAAATTTCAAGAAACACTATCAATAATTATGTTGCAGATTTATTGAGAAGAGATGTTGATATAACTGGAATAAAAGTTAATAGTGAATTAAAAGGGAAAAAATTTTTAGTTTATATAAAATTTGAATTATTAGCTAAGTTGAATATAAGTGCTAAAATAGAAGAAGTCCAAGCTATGGTAAAAAAAGAATTAACAGAAAATGTTGGCGTTGATGTAAGCAAAGTGCTAGTAAATATATCTAAATTAGGTATTAAAGAGAAAGAAGTTGAAAAAGAAGTCAACAAACAATATAGTGATGTAGAGGAGAATATTTAGATGCCAGACAATATTTTAGAAATTTTAATTGAAAAAATTATTAATAATTGGAAAAAAGTTTATGGAACTATTCTGGGATTTATAGTAGGACTTACTGTTGTTAGCTACGGTTTATTCAAGGCTATCATCATATTTGCTTTTGCTTTTATTGGGTATAAATTAGCAGACTCAAATTTTGTAAAAAGAGTAAAAAAAGCTATTATAAATAGGCTGAAAGAGGATTAATTGATGAGTGAGAATTTTGATGAAGTAGAAAGAAAGCCAAAGAGTGGAAGAAGACTAGTTAGAGATGAACTTTTTAAAATTATTTTTGAAGTTGAAGCTGATGAAAATTCGAAAGAAAGAATTAAAGTTATTTATGACCAATATATAGTTAGAGATGAGGAACTTAGACCTAAATTAAATGGAGAAGAATTAGCTTTTATAGAAAAATATATAAATGGAATACAAGAAAAAAATGAAAAAATTGAAAAAATTATTTCAGAAAATATGGAGAACTGGAGCTTAGATAGGATAGGACTAGTAGAGAGAACTCTATTAAAAATATCAGTTTATGAATTGTTAGAAGAAGATGTACCAACAGAAATTTCTGTGAATGAAGCTGTGGAATTAGCAAAAGAGTACGGAGACACTAAAGCATATGAATTTGTAAATGGAGTCCTAGCAAAAGTTATTAAAGCAGAAAAATAAAAGGAACTATTTACTAGTTCCTTTTTCTACTTTATAGGAAAGTATAAAATTAAATAATGAAAATCAGTATCTGATGTCCGTATTAGTTTAAAGATCCTATGTTCATTGAGCTCGGAGAACTCATACGGCTGTCAAGAGACTTTATTCATTAAAATGTTTTATTTAAAATACCGATACTAGCAAGAATAGTTGCAGTAGTAATCAATTTTTTAGTTATTTTTCTTTCTAAAATTCTATTAAAATCGTCTCTCTTGAAGTTTCTACATGTATTCATAGTATTACCTCTTTCTAATTTTATAATAAAATTATTATATAGTTAAATAGTTTTATTGTCAATATAAATATTAAACTATAGTTTTTATAGCAATAAATAAAAGTAAGAAAGCACCAATAAAATGAGATTTATTTCCTAAGAAATCCCCTGTTTTATTACCTAATATAAAACCAATACCAGATATAATAAAAGTTATAATTCCAATTTCGATTGTATACAGAAGAGTTTGATGAAAGGGTAAAATAGCAAGAGTCAATCCTACAAGTAATGAATCAAGACTAGTTGCAATTCCCATGATGAAAAGTGTTTTAAAATCTAATGTGTTTTCATCGTATTTCATATCTTCTCCTTTAAAAGCTTCTTTTAACATCATAAGCCCTAAAAATAAGAAAATAAAAAAGGAAATGTATTTTGAATAGGTAGAAATATAGTAGATAAATAAATTTCCAGAAATAGAACCTATTAAAGCCATTAAAAATTGAAAAAGTCCAAAAGTTATAGATATTTTAAAAAAATTAATTTTTTTATTTGAATTTATTGAAGCAATACCTTGATAAATAGCAAGAGACATTGCGTCCATTGCAAGAGCAAGTGCTGTCATAAAAAGATTAAAAGCAGTCATTTTATCCTCCAAAAAATATAGTCATTTATTTTAACATTTTCTATAAAAAAAGTAAATAATAGGAGTTGAATTATGAATAAAAAAATTTTCAGCAGTAGTTATTTAGGTTTAGAGACATATTTAGTTGAAGTAGAGATAGATATTTCAAGGGGTTTACCTATGTTTTCAATTGTTGGAATGGGAGATACAGCTATCTTAGAAAGTAAATTCAGAGTAAAAGCAGCATTAAAAAATTCAGATTACGATATTACACCACAGAAAATTGTAGTTAATTTATCTCCGGCAGGCATAAAAAAAGAAGGAGCTCAGTTTGATTTAGCTATTGCTATTGGAATAATATTAACTATGAAGCTTTTAAAAGATACAAATAAAATTATAGAAAATTATATCTTTGTTGGAGAACTTTCTCTTGATGGAGCAGTAAAGGGAGTTAATGGTGTTATAAATAGTGTTATTCTTGCAAAAGAAAAGAAATTTAAGGGAGTAATTATACCTTGGGAAAATAGAAATGAAGCAAGTCTTATAGATGGAGTTGAAATAGTTCCTGTAAAACATATTTCAGATGTAGTTAATTTCATGAATACTGGAGAGAAATTAGAGTTTGAAAAAATACAAGAAGATAAATATGATGATGATATATTAGATTTTTCAGATGTTAAAGGTCAATATTTAGCAAAAAGAGCTATGGAAATAGCAGCTGCAGGGGGTCATAATATATTGTTAATAGGAAGTCCTGGCTCTGGAAAATCAATGCTTGCTAAAAGAATGATAGGTATACTTCCTGAGATGGAAGAAGATGAAATTATAGAGAGTACTAAAATACATAGTATAGCAGGGGAATTGAATGAAAAAAAACCTATAATTTCTAAAAGACCAGTAAGAATGCCACATCATAGTACAACACTTGCTGCTATGGTTGGTGGAGGTAAGAAAATTCTACCCGGTGAAATAAGTTTGGCTAGTGGTGGAATTTTAATTTTAGATGAAATGAGTGAATTTAATCGTTCTGTATTAGAAGCATTAAGACAACCTCTTGAAGATGGAATAGTTAGTATAACTAGAGCTATGTATAGAGTGGAATTTAAAACTAATTTCTTATTGGTAGCAACTTCAAATCCTTGTCCTTGTGGTATGTATTTTGAAGATAATTGTAAGTGTTCAAGTTATGAAGTTGAAAAGTATATGAAAAAATTATCTGGGCCGATATTGGATAGAATAGATTTAGTAATAGAAATAAAAAGGCTAAGTGAAGATGAACTTGTTAATTCGAAAATTGAAGAAAAAAGCAAGGATATAAAAGCAAGAGTAATTAAGGCAAGAGAAATACAAAGAAAAAGATATGGTGAAAATAAAGTAAATGCAAAGATTAATCAATATGAATTAAAAAAATATTGTGCTATTGATGAAGAAGATAAAAAGTTTTTAGTTACAGTTTTAGAAAAATTGAAAGTATCAGCAAGAAGTTTTGATAAGATTCTAAAAATAGCAAGAACTATTGCAGATTTAAATGGAGAAGAAAATATAAATAGAAAACATTTGATGGAAGCAATTTCTTTCAGAAGAAAATAAAAAAATATGATAAAATAGGGGTGTATTATGTTTGATGAAATTTTAACTTATGGAAGAGGAATAGGAGCATCAGATATTCATATTTTAGAAAACGAAAAAATTTATTTTAGGGTAAAAGGAGAGTTGATTTCTTCAGATAAATTTAAAAATGATATCTTAAAAGACATTGATATTTGGAGTATTTTCCATAATGAAATTCTCTATAATATAGGTGTCAATAAAAATAATCATTTAAGTACAGATAAAAAAGAATATGTAGATAAGGACTTTGCTTATACTGACAAAAATAATAATAGATACAGAGTTAGTATTTTTGAATCTATGAGAAAAATAGGCTTGGTAATTAGAATAATTAATAATAAGCCTGTAAATTTAGAAGAAAATTTTATAAATAAAGTTTTAGATGAGGAAATATTAAATTTAAAAGATGGATTAGTTTTGGTGACAGGAATTACTGGGAGTGGGAAATCCACAACACTTGCAAATATTATAGAAAAATTTAATGAAAAGTATAGTTATAAAATTTTAACTATTGAAGACCCTGTAGAGTATGTATATAAAAATAAAAAATCTATAATTATTCAAAGAGAAATAGGAGAAGATACAGAAAGTTTTAGAAAAGCTTTAAAAAGCTCATTAAGACAAGATCCAGATATTGTGATGGTTGGAGAAATTAGAGATGAAGAAAGTTTGTCAGCCGTATTGACATTGGCAGAAACAGGACACTTAGTTTTTTCAACTTTACATACTATGAATACAGTTGAAAGTATAAATAGAATGTTATCTATGGTGGCAGAAGATAAGAGAACTTATGTAAAAGAACAGTTATCATCTGTGCTTAGATTTATTTTTTCACAAGAATTAATAAATAAAAATAATAAAGTAGTACCAATTTTTGAAATATTAAATAATACTAAGGCTATATCAAATTTGATATTGACCAATAAATTTAATCAAATTTCAGTTTTAATTGAAAGTGGAATTGAAAATAATATGATAACAAAAGAAAAATATAAGAAATTACTAGAATGAGAGGAAGAAATTTGTTAATAAAATCAAATAAAGAATTAAATGCCAGAAGTATTGAAGAGTTTTCTCGAATAATGCTTCCCACTTTATTAAATGAAGAGATAATTTTTGAAGTGTATGAAACTAAAGAAATTATAAAAATAGAAACAAAAATAGAAAAATTAAATAAAAAAATAGAATTTGAATATAAAAATTTAGGAAGCAAAATCGAAGACCAAGTTCTCACAATGGCAAAGATAAGTCTTTTAAAATTGATGGAAGTTAAATATACTTGGGGCTCTTTGATGGGAGTAAGGCCAACGAAAGTATTAAGAAGGTTACTTGTAAATTCTTGTACTTATGATGAAGCTAGAGAAATATTAAAAAATTTTTATATGGTAACACATAAAAAAATAGATTTAATGGAGACAGTTGTAAAAAAAGAAATAGAGCTAATGGATAAAAAATATATAAATTTATATGTAGGGATTCCTTTTTGTCCAACTAAGTGTAAGTATTGTTCTTTTGCTTCATATGAAATAAATGGCGGAGTTGGAAGATTTTACGATGATTTTGTTTTAGCTTTATTAAAAGAAATAGAAATTGTGGGGAAATATTTAAAAACATATGATAAAAAAATATCCTCTATCTATTTTGGTGGAGGGACACCAAGCACTTTAAATGAAAAAGATTTAGATTTAGTGTTAAAAACATTTATAGAAAATATAGATATGTCAACAGTTAAGGAGTTTACATTTGAAGCAGGGAGAGAAGATTCTCTTAACATTGATAAATTAAGAATATTGAAAAAATATTCTGTAGATAGAATTAGTTTAAATCCACAATCTTTTAATTTAGATACTTTGAAAAGAGTAAATAGAAAGTTTAATAGAGAAAACTTTGATTTAATTTATAAAGAAGCTAAAAAATTAAACTTTATAGTAAATATGGATTTCATAATCGGTTTACCAGAAGAAACAACTGAGGAAATTATTGCAACAGTAGAAGAAATTAAAAAGTATGATATAGATAACTTAACTATCCATTGTTTGTCATTTAAAAGAGCTTCAAAATTATTTAAGGAAAGTCAGGATAGAGAAAATATAGATAGAGCTTTAATTGAAGAAAAAATAGAAGAAATAGTGAAAGAAAAAAATATGAAACCTTACTATATGTATAGACAAAAAAATATAATAGAGTGGGGAGAAAATATAGGATATTCTAAAGAGGGTAAAGAATCTATATTTAATATTGAAATGATTGAGGAAAACCAAAATACAATGGCTTTAGGTGGTGGAGGAATAAGTAAAGTTGTGGTTGAAGAAAGAAATGGTATAGACTATATTGAGAGATATGTAAACCCAAAAGACCCAGCTTTATATATAAGAGAACTGGATAAGAGATGTAGTGAGAAAATAGAGATGTTTGAGAAATATAAATAGGGAGAGAAAAAATGAAAAAAATAATAGGGATTTTAGTGTTTACTATAACATTTTTTAATTTGTATGCAACTCCGGAAGATTTATCAAAAGATGACTATAAATTAATAATGAGCTCTCAAGATATGAGAAAGGATAAGGAGGAACATTTAGATATAAATAAAGCAACAAAACAAGAAATGTTATCTCGTGGTGTAGCTAGTAGCTATGTTAATAAAATTCTAGAATATAGAGAAATAACCGGTGGATTTGAAAAAATAGAGAATTTGAAAGATATAAAAGGAATAGGACAAGCAACTTATGAAAAATTAAAAAAATTTTTTAAAGTTGCATCTGAACCTAAAAGAAAAGATTTAAGCATTAATACTGCTGATGACTTAACTCTAAAATATTTTGGATTTAGCAAAAAAGAAATAAAAGAATTAAGAAAATATTTGGATAAATATGATAGAATAAGTAATAATATAGAACTTAAAAAAGTTATAGATAAAAAGAAATATGAAAAATTAAAAGATAATATTAATTACGGGGGATAGAATGGCAAGATTAATAAGAGGAATAAGTAAAAATGCTAGATTTTTTATAACTGACACAACAGATGTAGTAAAAGAAGCTCAAAAAATTCATAACTATGATGATGTTTCTTTAGAAATATTTAGCAAGTTTTGTACTTTGGCTATACTTATGGGAGCAACTTTAAAAGGAGAAGATAAATTAACAGTAAGAACTGATACAGAGGGATATATAGAAAATATAGTAGTTAGTACAGATTCAAGTGGAAGTATTAAGGGATATCTAGCAAATACAAATCAAGAAAATGCTAATGAGCTAGGTCATGGAATGATGAGAATAATAAAAGATATGGGCTTAAAAGAACCATATATTGGTATAACAAATATAGATTATACAAAATTAGCTAATGATATTTGTTCATATTTTTATGACTCAGAACAAATACCAACTGTGATATCTTTTGCAAGTGATATAACAAATGAGGGTAAAGTTTTATGTGCTGGTGCTTTTATGGTTCAACTTCTACCAAATGCAGAGGAAGATTTTATAGATAAATTAGAAAGAAAAATTCAGGCAATAAGACCTATGAACGAACTTATGAAAGGTGGAATGAGCTTAGAGCAAATAGCTAATCTTTTGTATGATGACATGGAAACTGAAGATGACAGTTTAGTTGAAGACTATGAAATATTGGAAGAAAAAGAAGTAAAATATAGTTGTGATTGTAATTCAGATAGATTTTATAAAGGAATTATAACATTGGGAAAAGAAGAACTTACTAACATTTTTAAAGAAGAACCAGAAATTCAAGCCGAATGTCAATTTTGTGGTAAAAAATATAAATTTAAGGAAGAAGATTTTACAGATATTTTAAAAAATTAATAAAAACAGAAAAGAGGAAAAATGAAAATAATAGATTCACATGTTCATTTAAATTTGAGTCAATTTGATGAAGATAGAGATGAGGTTTTAAAAAGAGTTGAGGAAAAATTAGATTTTGTTGTAAATATAGGATTTGACCTTAAAAGTAGTGAAAAAGGTGTGGAATATGCAGATAAATATTCATTTGTTTATGCAACTATTGGGTTTCATCCAGATGAGATAGAGGGATACAGTGATGAGGCTGAAAAGAAATTAGAGGAGCTTGCAAAAAATCCTAAGGTTTTAGCAATAGGGGAAATTGGATTAGATTATCATTGGATGACAAGACCAAAGGAAGAACAATGGGAGATTTTTAGAAGACAGTTAAGACTTGCTAGAAAATTAAATAAACCTGTGGTAATTCATACAAGAGAAGCTATGGAAGATACTATTAATATATTGAATGAATTTCCAGATATAACTGGAATTTTACATTGTTATCCAGGTTCTGTTGAAACAGCCAAAAGAATGGTAGACAGATTTTATTTAGGAATAGGTGGAGTGCTAACATTTAAAAATGCAAGAAAATTAGTTGAGGTTGTTTCAGAAATTCCTATAGAAAAATTAGTCATAGAAACTGATTGTCCATATATGGCTCCTACTCCATATAGAGGTCAAAGAAATGAACCTATCTTTACAGAAGAAGTTGCAAAAAAAATTGCTGAATTAAAGAATATGAGTTATGAAGATGTAGTTAGAATAACTAATGAAAATACTAGAAAGGCATATAGAATGATATGATAATAGGTATTGGTAATGATATTATTGAAATAGAAAGAATAGAAAAAGCAATATCAAAAGAGGGGTTTAAAAATAAAGTTTATACAGAAAGAGAACTTGAGAATATAATTAAAAGAGGAAATAGAGTGGAAACTTATGCAGGAATTTTTTCAGTAAAAGAAGCTATATCTAAAGCCATTGGTACTGGAGTTAGAGAGTTTTCTCTTTTAGATTTAGAAATATTGAACGATGATCTAGGAAAACCCTATGTTATTGTATCTGAGAAAGTGGATAAAATTTTAAAAAGTAAAAAGAATGATTATAGAATTGAAATTTCAATTTCACATTCTAAAAAGTATGCCACTGCAATGGCAATATTATTTTAAGGAGGTTAAATGGATATTTTAGAAATTAAAAGAGAATTTTTAGAAATGAAAGAAAAAACTGAAGAGATTAGGAGGTCTCTTTGACTTAGATAAGAGAAAGAATACTATAAAAGAACTAGAAAAATTAACTTTTGTAGATGGATTTTGGTCTGATAAAAGAAAAAGTTCTGAAATAATAAAAAATATGAATTTTGAAAAGAATATAGTTTCAAAGTATGAAAGTTTAGCTAGTGAGGTTGCTGATGAAGAAGTTCTAGTTGATTTTGTTGAAAGTGGAGAAAATTCTTTTGAGGTTGAACTTATAGAAAAACACAAAATTTTAAAAAAAGATATAGAAGAATTTGAAATTGATTTAATGTTAGATGGAGAATATGATATGAACAACGCCATCGTGACTATACATTCTGGAGCAGGAGGAACAGAAGCTTGTGATTGGGCTGATATGCTTTATAGAATGTATTTAAGATGGTGTAATTTAAAAAAATATAAAGTATCAGAATTAGATTTTATGGCAGGGGATAGTGTTGGAGTAAAGTCAGTAACTTTTTTGGTTGAAGGAATAAATGCTTATGGTTACTTAAAATCTGAAAAAGGGGTTCATAGACTTGTTAGAATATCTCCTTTTGATGCCAATAAAAAGAGACATACTTCTTTTGCATCTGTTGAAGTTGTACCGGAAGTTGATGAAAATGTTGAAGTAGAAATAAATTCAGCAGATATAAGAATAGATACTTATAGAGCAAGTGGAGCTGGGGGACAGCATGTTAATATGACAGATTCAGCAGTTAGAATAACACATTTTCCAACAGGAGTCGTTGTAACCTGTCAAAAAGAGAGATCTCAACTTAGCAATAGAGAAACTGCTATGAAAATGCTAAAATCAAAACTTTTAGAAATAGAGTTAAAGAAAAAAGAAGAAGAAATGAAAAAAATTCAAGGAGAACAATCGGATATTGGTTGGGGAAATCAAATAAGATCTTATGTGTTCCAACCTTATGCTTTAGTTAAAGATCATAGAACAAATACTGAAATTGGAAATGTAAAGGCTGTTATGGATGGAAGTATAGATGATTTTATAAACTCTTACTTAAAATGGATAAAAAAATAATACTTTTGTAAATTAATTGTTAAGAATTGATTATTTATAATTAAAGAAAGTAAAAAATAAATTTTTTAAATATTCAAAAATGTCTATTATCTTGACATTGAAATACAGATGTAATATACTTCTATAAGGGGAGATATACTTATTGATAATATGATTGGAGGATTTAATGAACAGACTAGAAGGAAAAGTAGTTCTTGTTACGGGAAGTGCAAGAGGAATAGGAAGAGCTATTGTTGAAAAACTTGCAGCTCACGGAGCAAAAATGGTGATTTCATGTGATATGGGAGAAACTTCTTATGAGCAAGCAAATGTAGTTCACAAAATATTAAATGTAACTGATAGAGAAGCAATAAAAACTTTTGTAGATGAAGTTGAAAAAGAATATGGTAAAATTGAAGTTCTTGTAAATAATGCTGGAATAACAAAAGATGGATTGCTTATGAGAATGTCTGAAGAACAATGGGATGCTGTTATAGATGTTAACCTGAAAGGTGTTTTCAATATGACACAAGCAGTATCAAAATCAATGTTAAAAGCAAGAAAAGGATCTATTATTAATATGGCCTCTGTTGTAGGTTTACACGGAAATCCAGGGCAAACAAACTATGCTGCAACTAAGGGAGGAGTAATTGCTATGTCTAAAACTTGGGCAAAAGAGTTTGGAAGCAGAAGTGTTAGATCGAATTGTATTGCACCAGGATTTATTCAAACTCCAATGACAGATATTTTACCTGAAGATGTAATTAAAGGAATGTTAGATGCTACTCCACTTGGAAGATTAGGACAAGTTGAAGATATAGCTAATGCAGTATTATTCTTAGCAAGTGATGAATCTTCATTTATAACAGGAGAAGTTTTATCTGTTGCTGGTGGATTAATGTTATAGTATATAATTTTTTTATATAAAATTTTTGAATAATTTGAGGAGGAAAATAATGAGTAAAGTTTATGTAGTGGCAGCAAAAAGAACACCTATTGGAAGTTTCTTAGGTTCTCTATCATCTTTAAAACCAGGAGATATGGGAGCATTAGTTGTAAAAAATATATTAGAAGAAACTAAAATAGATCCAGCTATTATAGATGAAGTTATAGTTGGAAACGTTTTAAGTGCAGGACAAGCTCAAGGAGTAGGAAGACAAGTAGCAATAAAAGCAGGAATACCTTTTGAAGTTCCAGCATATTCTATAAACATTATTTGTGGAAGTGGAATGAAATCTGTTATCACAGCTTATTCAAACATTAAAGCTGGAGAATCTGATGTAGTTATCGCTGGAGGAACTGAATGCATGTCAGGTGCTGGATTTATTCTTCCAGGAGCTATAAGAGGAGGTCACAAAATGGCTGACCTTAAAATGAAAGACCATATGATTTTAGATGCTTTAACAGATGCTTATCATGATATTCATATGGGAATAACTGCTGAAAATATAGCAGATAAATATAACATTTCAAGAGAAGAACAAGATGCTTTTGCTTATGAATCTCAAAAGAAAGCTATAGCAGCTGTTGATTCTGGAAGATTTAAAGATGAAATAGTTCCAGTTATTATACCTAATAAAAAAGGAGATATTACATTTGATACAGATGAATATCCAAATAGAAAAACAGATTTAGAAAAATTAGCTAAATTAAAACCAGCATTCAAAAAAGATGGAACAGTTACAGCAGGAAATGCTTCAGGATTAAATGATGGAGCATCTTTCTTATTACTTGCATCTGAAGAAGCTGTAAAGAAATATAATTTAAAACCATTAGTTGAAATTGTTTCAACAGGTACAGGTGGAGTAGATCCATTAATAATGGGTATGGGACCAGTTCCAGCAATAAGAAAAGCATTGAAGAAAGCAGATTTAAAATTACAAGATATGAATATAATTGAATTAAATGAAGCTTTTGCAGCTCAATCTTTAGGAGTTATCAGAGAACTATGTACTGAACATGGTGTAACTGCTGATTGGTTTACAGATAAAACAAATGTAAATGGGGGAGCTATTGCTTTAGGACACCCAGTTGGAGCATCAGGAAACAGAATAACAGTTACTTTAATTCATGAAATGAAGAAAACTGGAGTAGAATATGGTCTTGCTTCTCTATGTATAGGTGGAGGAATGGGAACAGCTCTTGTACTTAAAAATGTAAAATAATAATTAAATTATAAATAAATAAAGTCTCTTGACAGCCGTATGAGTTCTACGAGCTCAATGAACACAGGCTCTTCGAATTAATACGGACGTCAGAGACTTTAATTTTATACTTTCCTATAGAATGAAAAAAGCAAGTCATTTTTGACTTGCTTTTTTGTTATTATACTATTTTTGCTTTTCAATATCTTTTATAGCAAGCTTTAAAGCTCTCTTACAAGCTGCTGAAGAAACAGTAGCTCCTCCAATATTATCAAGGTTAGTACAGTTTTGTGTTTCTTTTGCAGTAGAAATTAGTTTTGTGATAGCAGGCCCTCCTAATTTAGGAGTTTCTTCATGTTGAGCAGTAATATCTTTTATAATAATTTTTCCATTATTTTTAGTTGCTTTTATTGTTACAACAACGGGAATCCCATCTTCATTAAAACCAATTGATTTTCCTTTTCCTTCGTATATTTTTTCTTCAGAAAAAGAGAATGAACTAAAAATACAAAGAGAAAAAGCAATTAAACTTTTCAAATTAAAAATTTTCATATAAAAATCCTTTCTTATTTATTTGCTATAGCTTCAACACCTGGTAAAACTTTTCCTTCTAAAAATTCAAGAGATGCTCCACCACCAGTAGAGATGTGAGTAAATTTGTCAGCAAAACCTAAACTAATAGCAGCAGCAGCAGAATCTCCTCCACCTATTATAGTAACAGCATCAGTAAGATTAGCTATAGATTCACAAACACCAATAGTTCCTTTGGCATAATTAGGCATTTCAAAAACACCCATAGGTCCATTCCATACAACAGTTTTAGCTGTTTTTATATAACTATCAAATAGTTTTATAGTTTTTTCTCCAACATCAAGTCCCATTTGATCAGCTGGAATGCTGTCAACATCAACAGTCGAATGTTTAGCATCATTATTAAATTCTCCAGCTACAACAGTATCCACAGGTAAAACTATTTTACCATTTGCTTTAGCTAATAAATCTTTTGCTAAATCTAATTTATCATCTTCAACTAATGAAGTTCCAATATTTTTACCTTGAGCTTTGAAGAATGTGAACATCATAGCTCCTCCAATTAAAATTTTGTCGGCTTTAGTTAATAAATTTTCAATGACACCAATTTTATCTGATACTTTAGCACCACCTAAAATTGCAATTAAAGGTCTTTTTGGATTATTTACAGCTTCTCCTATAAATTTTAATTCTTTTTCAACTAAGAAACCAACAGCAGAGTTTCCATTTCCAATATTTTCTGCAATACCTACATTAGAAGCATGTGCTCTATGAGCAGTTCCAAAAGCATCGTTTACAAAAACATCTCCTAGTGCTGCCCAATATTTACCTAATTCAGCATCGTTTTTAGATTCTTTTTTACCATCTAAATCTTCAAATCTTGTATTTTCAAACATTAAAACTTCACCAGATTTTAAGTTGTTGATGGCAGATTCTAATTTTTCTCCTCTTGTTTCAGGAATAAAAGTAACAGTTTTTCCTAAATGTTCTGATAGTTTTTCAGCAACAGCTTTTAAACTTTTTGAAGCCTTATCTTCCTCAGTTTTTACTTTTCCTAAGTGAGAGAATAAAATAAGTTTAGCATTTTGTTCTAAAGCATATTTTATTGTAGGTAAAGCTTGAATTATTCTATTTTCATCAGTAATTACTCCATTTTTCATTGGAACATTGAAGTCAACTCTCATTAATACTTTCTTATTATTTAATTCTAAATCAGTTATTATTTTTTTCATACTTCTCTCCTAATTTTTATTTTTAAAAAAGTGGAACAAATTAATGTTCCACTATTTAATTGCTAATATTCTATTTTAAAAATAAAGTCTCTATTTTTATTTTTAATGGACTTTCTTATTTAGAAATTTCAACAAATTTCTTTAATGTTCTTATAAGTTGAGAAGTATAAGACATTTCATTGTCATACCAAGCAACAGTTTTAACTAATTGTTTTCCTCCAACTGATAGAACTCTAGTTTGAGTCGCATCAAATAATGAACCAAAACTAATTCCAATAACATCACTTGATACTAGTTCTTCTTCAGTGTATCCGAATGATTCGTTACTTGCAGCTTTCATAGCAGCGTTAATTTCTTCAACAGTAGCTTCTTTTTCTAAAACTGTTACAAGTTCTGTGATTGAACCAGTTATTACAGGAACTCTTTGAGCAGCTCCATCTAATTTTCCTTTTAATTCAGGAATAACAAGTCCGATTGCTTTTGCAGCTCCAGTTGTATTAGGAACTATATTTTCAGCAGCAGCTCTTGCTCTTCTTAAATCTCCTTTTTTATGAGGTGCATCTAGAGTATTTTGATCGTTTGTATAAGCATGAATAGTTGTCATTAATCCTTCAACTATTCCAAATTTATCATTTAAAACTTTTGCCATTGGAGCAAGACAGTTTGTTGTACAAGAAGCTCCTGATATAACAGTTTCAGTTCCATCTAATACATTGTCATTTACATTATAAACTATAGTTTTTAAATCTCCAGTAGCTGGTGCAGAAATAACTACTTTCTTAGCTCCTGCTTTTATATGAGCTTCTGCTTTTTCTTTACTTGTAAAGAAACCTGTACATTCAAGAACAACATCTACTCCTAATTCTCCCCAAGGTAATTCTTCAGGATTAGATTTAGCAAAAACTTTTATGCTATCTCCGTTTACTACGAAACCATTGTCGTTAACTTCGATAGTTCCATCAAATCTTCCTTGTGCTGAGTCATATTTAAAAAGATGAGCTAGAGTTTTAGCATCTGTTAAGTCGTTGATAGCAACAACATCAAAATCTTTATTTTTACTCATAACTCTAAGAGCCAATCTTCCTATTCTTCCAAAACCATTAATTGCAACTTTTACTGCCATTTGTAACCTCCTAAAATATTTATATTTTTTATCTTTTAATATCATAACACGATTTCTAAGCATTTTATTTAGTAAATAAATTCTTTTTAATAGCCGTATGAGTTTACGGGTAAATTTTGTTTTATTTAAATTTATACTTTCCTGTAGATATATACTAAATATATACTTTTCTTAGCTATATGTCAAATTTTAGATGGACATATTTTTATCGTAAAATAGATTATTTTTTTATCTTTTATTTTGTTATATCAACTCCAAAAAATTTTTTGGAACTTTTCTCACTTTTTGTTTTGAATAATCGTAAGCAAGTAGAGTTGTTGAACCTTGGATACAAATCTCATTATTTTCCATTACTTTATATTCAAATATTATTTTTAATCCTTCTACTCTTACATTTTCTATGATTACCTCTATTGTTTGATCCAAAAAAAGTTGCTTTTTATATTGTACATAAGCATCTGTCTGAATAACTCCAGCATCTTCACCAATATTAAGTTCACTTAAATTTAAGCTTTCAAAAAACTTTTCTCTAGCCCATTGAAAAAAAAGCAAAGCTCTCTCATTACCAACATGATTTCCTAGGTTAATATCTTCCTTTTTTATTGTGTAAGTATATTTGAACATTTTCCCTCCATTTCATATAAATCAAGTCTCTTGATACTTATATGAGCTTTACAAGCTCCATAGACTAACATCAGAGACAAATGTTACTATTCAATTTTATACATTTGTATAACTTTTTTATTATATAGGAAAGTATAAATTTAATATGAAAATTAGTCTCTTGACAGCCGTATGAGTTCTACGAGCTCAATAAACACAGGCTCTTCGAACTAATACGGACGTCAGAGACTTTATTTATAGAATAAAAAAGTTACCTACTTAATTTTCTTAAAGCCTTAAAAAGTTCTTTGTTTTTTATTATTTCAACAGCATATTTCATAAAATCTTCAAATTTTTCATCATCTAAATTTAATTCATCTTTTATATAATCCTCTAATTTTTTAATTTCCTGTGGAAATAGTACAGGTCTTGTAGATAAATTAATTTCTTCTACTGATCTATCTCCATTAAGAAAAGCTATGATTTTTTTCCAATTATCAATAGGATCTATTTTTCTAAGTAACATTATGGATTTGTAGTCTAACTCAGGGATTTCTCCATAGCCTTTTCTTTTAAGAAAACTCAAAGTTTCATCATCGTCTCTGGTGAATAATACAAGTTCACCTGCTTTTTTCATATTCATAATTTTAGGCATTTTTTTAGCCTTTCCAGTTGTTTTTAAATATTTAGAAAGGGGTAGAGATTTTACCTCACTATAGAAATCAATAGCAAAATCATTAAAAGATTTATTTTCAGGAATGTTATTATTTTCTATTATATCTACCATTGAATCAATTTTTTCAAAATTAAACATAAATCCTCCTAGCACTATTAAGTGCTATTAAAAAAATTTTATATAAATTTTTAGATATTTAGCATATCTTTTTATTTTTAGTAATTCATTATATATTAAAACTCTATAAAATTCAATATTTTATACTTTTATAATTCAATTTTTCTAAATTGTAATTTAGGTAGAATTATTATTGAAAAAAAAACGTTTTATTGTTATAATATAAAAAATAGTTATTAAGTTTTATAATTTAGTGTTGGTCAAGCAACCGAAAAACCTGAAGAGATATGCTAGACATAAGGGCTAGTTAGTTGGCAGGTAACCGAAAAACCTGAAGAGATATGCTAGACATAAGGGCTAGTTAGTTGGCAGGTAACCGAAAAACCTGAAGAGATATGCTAGACATAAGGGCTAGTTAGTTGGCAGGTAACCGAAAAACCTGAAGAGATATGCTAGACATAAGGGCTAGTTAGTTGGCAGGCAACTGAAAAACTTGACAAAGAGGCTACTTATTAAGTAGCCTTTTATTATTCTGTAAGAAAGTATAAAATTAAATAGCAAAATTAGTCTTTGACGCCTGTTAGTACAAAGAGCTTGTGTTTATTGAGCTCATAAACTCATACGGCTGTAAAGAGACTTTATTTATCGGAGGAACTATGCAGGGAAATATAGTTTTAAAGAAATTAAGTCTTGCTCAAAAAATATATGAAGAATACTTTTTAAATAAAGAGTTTTTATGTGTTTATGAAGAACAAGGGGTATTTAAAGAATTTAAATTAGTGTTTAATTCTGGACATTTTAAACATCTTACAGGAGTTGAATATATAAAAAATAATCAGGAGAGTTCTGCTAAAAATTTTTATAAAGCTGTTAAAAATGGGAGATTAAATTTATCTAATATTAAAATTGGAAACTTTGCAAAAATTAAATTGAAATATTTTCCAGATTTACAAAATATTTTTTATTCCCCTTCAATTTATTATAAATTTTCTCCTGAAAAAGGAAATAGTAATTGGCTTTTTATAGATTCTTTTATTACTAAAAATAATAGTAAATTTAAAGCTACCTCCTTAGGAATTACAGAAGAGAGTAACAATAAATTCGTTCCTTCATCATTATTTTATGATATTCCAGAAAGAAAAGGAAAATATATTGGTAAAGTTTTGCTTGTTGGATTTAGAAATATTTTAGAAAAAGAGACTGTTTATAATACTATTTTCAGAGTAGCTAATATTCATAATATTTCTAATGAAATTAAAAATAAATTTAGAAATTTAGAAAATTATAATTGTTTCACAGGAAATATTTTAAAAAATTTTCAACATAAAAAAGGAGAATTTAGGTGGATAGCTAAAGATGATGTAATCAAACAAGGTATTTCTAAAAAAATTAATGCTGAATTAAAAACTTTAAATAACTCTAATCTTGATGAAGAAAAAATTTATAAAAGTACTCCAATAGGTTATTATAATGTTATTGATTTAGAAATATCAGAGGAAATAGAAAAAAATTTTGTTTCATTAAAACAAGAGAAAACTATAACTATCAAATCTAGTAAAAAATAAAAGTAAAAAAATTGAAGTATAAAAACTTTATAATAATAATAATAAAATAAGAGGAAAAAATGAAAAAATATATTGTTGAACATGAATATGATGGATATGAAATAGGAACTTATTTGAAAGAGACAAAAGGCTATTCAAGTAGAGGACTAAGAAATTTAGAAATTTATTTGAATGGAAAAAGAATAAAAAATAATGCAAAGAAAATAAAAAAATTAAATAGAATTGTTATAATTGAAAAAGAAAAAAGTACTGGTATAAAAGCTATGGATATTCCACTTGACATTGCTTACGAAGATGAAAATTTATTGATAGTGAATAAAGAACCCTATATAATTGTTCACCCTACACAAAAAAAAGTAGATAAGACACTAGCTAATGCTGTTGTAAATTATTTTGAAAAAACTGTGGGGAAAACTTTAGTTCCTAGATTTTACAATAGATTAGATATGAACACATCAGGGCTTATTATTATTGCTAAGAATGCCTACACTCAAGCTTTTTTACAAGATAAGACGGAAGTAAAAAAAACATATAAGGTTATAGTTGGTGGAATAATAGAAAAAGATGATTTTTTTATTGAGATACCTATTGGAAAAATTGGGGATGACTTAAGAAGAATAGAACTTTCTGAAGAAAATGGAGGGAAGTCTGCTAAAACTCATATTAAAGTTTTAGAAAGAAACTTTGAAAAAAATATTACTTATCTTGAGGCTAGATTGTATACGGGTAGAACACATCAAATAAGAGCACATTTAAGTCTTATAGGTCATGCACTTGTGGGAGATGAACTTTATGGTGGAGATATGAAATTAGCTAAAAGGCAAATGTTACATGCATATAGATTAGAGTTTCAAAATCCTAAAACTTTAGAAGATTTAGTTGTTGAAATTGATATACCTAAAGATATGAAAGAAATTTTAAATATTTAAAATTATATTTGAAGAAATGAAGTGAAGAAAAGAAAAGTCTCTTGAAGCCGTATGAGTTCTACAAGCTCAGAAAACACAGGCTCTTCGAACTAATACGGACGTCAGAGACAAAAAAATGTAATTTAATTTTTACTATTTAATTTTATCATTATAAGAAAATATAATAAATAAAGTCTCCTGACAGCCGTATGACTCTTCCGAGCTCACTGAAATACTCTCCAGAGTAATACGGACGTCGGAGACTAATTTTTTATTAAATTTATACTTTCTTATAAAATAAAAAAAACTTTACTAATAGCGATAAAATGCTATAGAAAACAAGAGCAAAAAAAATAAATGACTTAAAATTTGGTAGAAAAGTTTAAAAAAATATTTACAAAATGAAAAAAATATTGTATACTGACATCAATGGGAAAGACCTATATGGGAAATAGGTCAAAAAAAATAAAAAAAATAAAAAAATTAAGGGGGAAAAAACCATGAAAAAATTAGCATTAGTATTAGGTTCTCTATTAGTAGTTGGAACAGCAGTATCTGCTAAAGAAGTTATGCCTGCACCAGTAGCAGCACCTGAAAGAGTAGTAGAAGTTGTTGAAAAACCAGTTATCGTTTATAGAGACAGAGAAGTAGCTCCAGCTTGGAGACCAAATGGATCAGTAGATGTTCAATACAGATATTATGGAGAAGCAGAACACTCAAGACCTTATTCTGAAAGAAATGATCTTGCAGAAAACACTAACGCAGGAAGATTACAAACTACTGCAGCTGTTGCTCTTACTGAAAATCAAAAAATAGATGTAAGAGTAAGAAACTTCCATGGATTAAAATCAGAAGCTGGAAAAGATAAAGTAGAAAAATCTAAAGATTCATACAGATTAAGACACTACTATAACTTTGGAACTTTAGGAACTTCTAAAGTTAAAGCAGAATCTGAATTAGCTTATAACCAAAAAGCAAATGATGGAGGAAAATCTATAAAAGGATCAGTTTTCTTTGATTTCTCAGATTATATTTTCTCTAATCAATTCTTCAAAGTTGATAAATTAGGATTAAGACCAGGATACAAACATGTATGGAATGGACATGGACATGAAGGAGTTAAAAACGAATATCATTTAGCATTTGAATCTGAATATACTTTACCTTTAGGATTCTCAGCTGAATTAGACTATGATACTTACTATACAGCTCATAGAAGTCATGCAGTTGAAAGAGCTAACGACACTAATAAAAGACATGAATGGAATGGAGAATTAACTGCTACATTAAAGAACAGAACTCCATTATATAAATCTGGAGCATTCGAAGTGGCATTCAATGTAGAAGGTGGATATGATACTTACAATATGCACCAATACAAAAAAATAGGTGGAGTAGATGGAACTTCTGTTGACAGAAGAGACTATGAATTATACTTAGAACCAACTGTACAAGTTTCTTATAAACCAACTGATTTCGTAAAATTATACGGAGCTGTTGGAGGAGACTACAGAAATAGAGTAACTGGAGAAAGCGAAGTAAGAAACTGGAGATGGCAACCAACTGCTTGGGCTGGTATGAAAGTTTCTTTCTAATCTAGCTTTAGCTAAGGTTAAAATTGACAAAAAAATAAAATTAAGCCGTGAAATTTTTCACGGCTTTTTTGCTTGTTTCCTATATAGGAAATTATGGATTTAAATAACAAAAAATAGTCTCTGACGTCCGTATTAGTTCGAAGAGCCTGTGTTTATTGAGTTCGAAATTTATATAGATATCAAGGGCTTTTATTTAATAAAAAAGTATAAATTTAATATAAAAAATAGTCTCCGATGCCCGTATTACTCTGGAGAGCATTTTGGTGAGCTCGGAAGAGTCATACGGCTGTCAGGAGACTTTATTTATTATCTATAAGCAATAGTTTTATAAGTTTGAATAATTATTGTTGGAACTATTGATAGAACATAAATTTGTATAAAATTCATAGGTTCAAGAGCAGTTGTTCCAAAAATATTAAACATTTGAGGGCTTAATAAAACTAAGTTTAAAAGAACGAAACCAATAGCAAAGGCAATTATAGAAAATTTATTTTTAAAGAAACTAATAGCAAATACATTTCTTACACCTCTATAATTTATTCCATGGAATAATCTAGCAAGACATAGAGTAGCAAAAGCCATAGTAGAACCTTTCAGAGCACTTTCTTTTAATCCTATATAAAAAGCAATTATGATAAAAATAGCAATTAAGACACCTTCGATTAAAAGTTTAGTAGAAAACTTATTAGTTAAAATTGCCTCATTAGGATCTCTAGGTTTTTCATCTAAAATATCTTCATTTTTAGGTTCAACTCCAACAGCAATTGATGGTAGACTATCAGTTAATAAATTAATGAATAATAGTTGAACTGGACTAAATATTACTGGTAAATTAGCAAGTGATGAATAAAGTACAGCTAATATCGCAGCAGTATTCCCAGAAAGTAAGAAACCTATAGAATTTTTAATATTTCTATATACATTTCTACCAGTTATAATAGCTTTTACAATAGTAGAGAAATTATCATCTGCAAGTATCATAGAAGCAGCATTTTTTGAAACTTCTGTTCCTGTAATTCCCATAGCTATTCCAATGTTAGCTCTTTTTAAAGCAGGGGCATCATTCACTCCATCTCCTGTCATAGCACAAATTTTACCTCTTTTTTGCCAAGCAGAAACTATTCTTATTTTATGTTCAGGAGAAACTCTTGCATAAACCGATATTTGTTCAACAGATTTTTCAAGCTCTTCATCACTCATTTTTTCAAGTTCAATACCTTCAAGAACTTTATCTCCCTCTTTATATATACCAATATTTTTAGCAATAGTTCTAGCAGTTATTTTATGATCTCCAGTTATCATAACAGGTTTAATTCCACCTCTAATACATTCTTGGACAGCAAGTTTTGATTCTTCTCTTGGTGGGTCAATCATACCAACTAGAGCATGGAAAATATAGTCATTTTCATCATCAGTAGTAAGATTTTTACTTTCATCTATATATTTATAAGCAAAAGTAAGAACTCTCAATCCTTCTTCTGCTAATTCGTGATTATATTTTTCAATTTCTTTTATAAAAGTATCTGATATAGGAAGTATATTTCCATTTTCATCAGTATAATATTTGAATCTTGTTACTAACGAATCGAAAGCTCCTTTAGTAAAGACAATTTTTTTGTTATCTTCTGTATCATATAAGACAGTCATTAATTTTCTATCTGAATCAAATGGAATCTCAGATAATCTTTTATTATCTTTTCTGATATCTCTAAATGATAAATCATATTTTTGACTAAGATGAATAAGAGCTGTTTCTGTTGGGTCTCCTATTGTATCAGTTGCATCTGTACAAAGAATAAAACTTTTTAATAATAAATTATCTATTTTATTATTAAATTTTAAAGAGTACTCATCATCTAATTTTTCATTTATAAATATTTTTTTAACAGTCATTTTATTTTGAGTAAGAGTTCCTGTTTTATCAGAACATATAACAGAAATAGAACCAAGTGCTTCTATTGATTTTAGCTCTTTAACAATAGCATTTTCTTTAGAAAGTTTTTCAGTTTCTAGAGATAAAACTATTGTAATAATAGGGCTTAAAGATTCTGGTATAGCTGCAACAGCAAGTGCAACGGCAAGTAGTAAAGACTCTAAGATTGTATTGCCATGATAAACATAGATAGCAAAAATAAATAAACAAAGTATAACAATTCCTAAAGTTAATTTTTTTCCAAAACTATCTAAGGCTTTTTGTAATGGAGTAATATTTTCTTCAGTTTGATCTAAAAGTCCTGCAATTTTTCCAAGTTGAGTATTCATTCCAGTATTAGTAACAAGGACTTTAGCTCTTCCATAATTTACTAAGCTACCAGAAAAAACCATATTAATTTGATCTCCTAAAGCAGAATCTTCATATTCAAGGACAGCATCAGTTTTCTCTATCGAGTTAGATTCTCCAGTAAGAGAATTTTCATTTACTAATAGAGAGAAATTTTCAATAATTCTACCATCAGCAGGAACAATATCTCCAGCTTCAATGATTATAATATCTCCAGGTACAAGTTCAGTTGAATCAATTTCTAATTGTTCATGTTCTCTGATTACTTTACATTTTGGAGAAGACATCTTTTTTAAACTATCTAAAGATTTTTGAGCTTTAACAGTTTGAAATGCTCCTAGTAATGAGTTTAAAATAACAACTAAAACTATAACAAAGCTACTTTCTTTATTTCCAGAAAAAAATGAAATAGCTGCTGCAATAAGCAGTATGATCACAAGAGAATCTTTAAATTGATCAAAGAATATTTTTATAAGACCGTCTTTTTCTTTTTCAATAAATTTGTTTTCTCCGTACTTTTTTCTTCTACTAGCAACATCATCTTCAGTTAAACCAGATATTTTTGTTTGAAATTCTTCAAACAATTCTTCTTTTGTTCGTGTAAAATATTTCATTTAACACACTCCTTTATATTTAATTTTAAAATTTAAAACAATAATGAAACTAAAATAAAACATTTTAGTTTTTTTAATAAAGTCTCTTGACAGCCGTATGAGTTCTACGAGCTCAGAAAACACAGGCTCTTCGAACTAATACGGACGTCAGAGACTATTAATTATTATTAATTTATATTTTCTTATATAACAAATAAAGTCTCTTGACAACCGTATAAGTTTTACAAACTCATAAAATATAGGCTATTTAAACTAATGTAGACACCAGAAACTATTAATAACTATTAAATTTATATTTTTCTATATAATAAAAAAACTTTTGATATGAAAAAGATCATACCAAAAGTCTTGTTACCAAAATGGTTACAGTACCAGAAAATAAATTTCGTGATGTTGATACTGTGATTTATAACTACTCCCTTTTATTATGAGAAATAAATTTTTTATTGTTGGAGTAATTATAGCATAGTTGGACTATAAATTCAATAGCTTTTTTATTGATTTTTAAGTTTATATATGCTATGATAGGCTTAAGATTTAAGGATTAATATTAGCTTATTGGGAGGTTAAAAAATGTCAGTTGTATCTTATAGACAAGAAAATTTTGTTGGAATAGTAACAATAGAAAGACCGGAAGCCCTAAATGCACTAAATTCAGAAGTTTTAGGAGAGTTAAATCAAATTTTTGCAAATATTGATTTAGAAACAACAAGAGTAGTTTTATTAACTGGGTCTGGAACTAAATCTTTTGTAGCTGGAGCAGATATATCAGAAATGATGCCTTTAAATAGAGCTCAAGGTGCAAAATTTAGTAATAAAGGAAATGAAATTTTTAGAAAAATTGAAAATTTTCCTATTCCAGTTATTGCAGTTGTTAATGGTTTTGCTCTAGGTGGAGGCTGTGAAATTGCAATGAGTTGTGATTTTAGAGTTTGTTCTGAAAATGCAGTGTTTGGACAACCAGAAGTAGGACTTGGAATAACTCCTGGATTTGGGGGAACACAAAGACTTGCAAGGTTAATAGGTGCAGGAAAGGCTAAAGAGCTAATATATACAGGGAATGCAATAAAAGCAGATGAAGCATTAAGAGTTGGTCTAGTAAATCATATATTTCCACAAGAACAATTAATGGAAGAAGCAATGAAAATAGCTAATAAGATAGCAAAAAATGCTCCCTTTGCAGTGAGAGCTTCGAAGAAAGCAATAAATGAAGGATTAGAACTTGATATAGATAGAGCTATTATAGTTGAAGAAAAACTATTTGGAGATTGTTTTACAACGGAAGATCAAAAAACAGGAATGAATGCTTTTTTAAATAAAATTAAAAATGTAGAATTTAAAAATAAATAATAGAAGATTTTTAAAAAACGGAGGTATTTTTATGAAAGTTGGAGTTATCGGAGCAGGAACTATGGGAGCAGGAATTGCTCAAGCATTTGCACAAACAGAAGGATTTACAGTTGCATTATGTGACATAAATAATGAATTTGCAGCAAATGGTAAGAATAAAATAGCTAAAGGTTTTGAAAAAAGAATAGCAAAAGGAAAAATGGAACAAGCTGAAGCTGATAGAATCCTAGCTGCAATCACAACAGGAACAAAAGAAATTTGTGCAGACTGTGATTTAGTAATAGAAGCAGCAATAGAAAATATGGAAATAAAAAAACAAACATTTAAAGAATTAGATGCAATTTGTAAACCAGAAGCTATATTTGCAACAAACACATCATCACTATCTATAACAGAAATTGGAGCAGGATTAAATAGAGCAATGATAGGAATGCACTTCTTTAATCCAGCACCAGTAATGAAATTGGTTGAAATAATAGCTGGACTTCATACACCAGTTGAAGTTGTTGAAAAAATTAAAAAAATATCTGAAGAAATTGGAAAAGTTCCAGTTCAAGTAGAAGAAGCTCCAGGATTTGTTGTTAATAGAATTTTAATTCCTATGATAAATGAAGCTATAGGAATCTATGCAGAAGGAGTAGCAACTGTTGAAGGAATAGATACAGCTATGAAATTGGGAGCAAATCATCCAATAGGACCTTTGGCATTGGGAGATTTAATAGGTCTTGATGTTTGCTTAGCTATAATGGATGTTTTATATCATGAAACAGGAGATAGCAAATACAGAGCTCATACTTTATTAAGAAAAATGGTTCGTGGAAAGAAATTAGGACAAAAAACAGGTCAAGGTTTCTACGATTACACAAAATAAAATAAAAAGTAATTTAATTTTAATTCATTAAATTTAAAATTATATATTAGGTATATCTGTACATTGATATTTCAAATTTTTATAGGATTTTGAAATAAAAATGTTAAGATATACCTTTTTTTATAGGAAAATATAAAATTAAATAGTAAAATTAGTCTCTGACGTCCGTATTAGTTCGAAGAGCCTGTGTTCATTGAGCTCGTAGAACTCATACGGCTGTCAAGAAACTTCATTTTCTATAAAAAAGTATAAAAATGATTAAAAATTATCCAATTAAAAAAAATCTGATAAAAAATGTTGAAAAAAAATGAAAAATCTATTATTATAGTTAAGTGAGATTAAACACTTTATATTGATAGGGAGGAATAAAATGTATTGTTGTACTAGAATAAACGATGATATTATTTGGATTGGTGTTAATGATAGAAAAACACAAAGATTTGAAAATTATATTCCATTAGATGCAGGAGTAACATATAATTCATACTTAATATTAGATGAAAAAATTTGTATTATTGATGGAGTTGAAGAAGGAGAAAATGGTGATTTTCTAGGAAAAGTTGAAGCAGTTATAGGTACAACACCCATCGATTATATAGTTGTAAACCACGTTGAACCAGATCATTCAGGTTCTATAAAAAATTTATTAAAATTATATCCTAATATGAAAGTAGTTGGAAATGCAAAGACTATAATGATGTTAAAATTATTAGGATTAAATTTACCAGATGAAAGAACTCATATTGTTAGAGAAAAAGATGTTTTAGATCTAGGAAAGCATAAGTTAACTTTTTATTTAATGCCAATGGTACACTGGCCAGAATCTATGTCTACTTATGATTTAACAGATAAAATATTATTTTCAAACGATGCTTTTGGAAGTTTTGGAACTTTAGATGGAGCTGTTTTTGATGATGAAGTAAATACAGATTTTTTTACTGATGAAATGAGAAGATATTATTCAAATATAGTTGGGAAATTTGGAGCCCCAGTAAATGCAATTTTAAAAAAATTATCAGATGTTGAAATTTCTTGTATTTGTCCTTCTCACGGATTGATATGGAGAAAATATGTTCCTGAAGTTATAAAAAGATATCAAAAATGGGCTAATATGGAACCTACAAAAGAAGGAGTTGTAATAGTATACGGAAGTATGTATGGTCATACAGCAGAAATGGCTGAAGTTTTAGGGAGAGAATTAGGTAATAGAGGAATTAAAGATGTCATAATTTATGATTCATCAAAAACTGACCATTCATATATTTTTAGTACAATATGGAAGTACAAAGGTTTAATGCTAGGGTCTTGTGCACATAACAATGCTGTGTATCCAAAGATGGAGCCTTTACTACATAAACTTGAAAATTACGGGCTAAAGAATAGATACTTAGGAATTTTTGGAAATATGATGTGGAGTGGTGGAGGAGTAAAAGGAATAAAAGACTTTGCTGATAAACTACCAGGACTTGAACAAATAGGAGAACCTATAGAAATAAAAGGTCATATAACTCCTCTTGAAAGAGAAAGATTGATTGAATTGGCTGCAAAAATGGCTGATAAATTAATAGCTGAAAGAGAAACTGAAAAATATTAAAATAAAAATAAAATTTTCTTAGCCTGTTAGACTAACTATTTATTTTTGTATAGAAAAGTATAAAAAATAAATAGAGAAAATTAGTCTCTGACGTCCATATTAGTTCGAAGAGTCTGTGTTCATTCAGCTTGTAGAACTCATACGGCTGTCAAGAGACTTTTTTATGCTATGAATAGTAGACAGACAGGCTCTTTTTAGATATAATAAAAATTAGAATAAATAAAAAATGATTAGGAGGTTTTTTGTGTCTGGACATAGTAAATGGAATAATATACAACATAGAAAAGGTGCACAAGATAGAAAAAGAGCAAAATTATTTACAAAATTTGGGAGAGAATTAACAATAGCAGCGAAGGAAGGTGGAGGAGATCCTAACTTTAACCCAAGATTAAGACTTGCTATTGAAAAAGCTAAAGCTGGTAATATGCCTAAGGATATACTAGAAAGAGCTATAAAAAAAGGAACGGGAGAACTAGAAGGTGTAGATTTCACAGAGATGAGATACGAAGGATATGGTCCTGCCGGAACAGCTTTTATTGTTGAAGCTGTAACTGATAATAAAAATAGAACTGCTTCTGAAATGAGAATGACATTTTCTAGAAAAGATGGAAATCTTGGAGCAGATGGAGCTGTATCTTGGATGTTCAAGAAAAAAGGTTTGATAACTATAAAAGCAGAAGGAGTAGATTTAGATGAGTTTATGATGGCTGCTTTAGAAGCTGGGGCAGAAGATGTTGAAGAAGATGAAGGATATTTTGAAGTAACAACAGATTATACTGAGTTTCAAACAGTTTTAGAAAACTTAAAAAATGCAGGGTATTCTTATGAAGAAGCTGAAATAACAATGATACCTGAAAATAAAGTTGAAATAACAGACTTAGAAACAGCTAAAAAAGTTATGGCTCTTTATGATGCTTTGGAAGATTTAGATGATTCTCAAGATGTTTATTCAAATTTTGATATTCCTGATGAAATATTAGAACAATTAGATTAAGATAGAAATGTAGGGCTGTTGTGAAATAGCCCTTATTTATTATATAGGAAAGTATAAAATTAAATAGCAAAATTAGTCTCTGACGTCTGTATTAGTTCAAAGAGCCTGTGTTCATCGAGCTCGTAGAACTCATACGGCTGTCAAGAGACTTTATTTATCACATAGAAAATTATAAAAATTAGGAGTTATTATGATAGGAAAGTATTCTGATATATACCTTAGCTTAGAGCAACTTCCAAGCAAAACTTTGACAGATAGACAATTAAAAAATTTAAAATCTTTAGGTATAGTTAATGTATATGACCTTTTATATTACTTTCCTAGGGCCTATGATGATAGAACAAATATAAAAAAAATAGAAGAATTAAGATTTAATGAATATGTTGTTGTAAAAGCTAGTATTATGAGTGTTGTAAATATGACAGTTAGGACTGGTAAAAAAATTGTAAAAGCTTTTGTAAATGATGGAACAGGTCTTATGGAAATTCTATGGTTTGGTATGCCTTATATAAAGAAGTCGTTGAAGATAGGAGAAGAATATTTATTTATAGGGCAGTTAAAGAAATCTAATGTTTTTCAAATGGTAAATCCTGAATACAAACTTTATTCAGGGCAAAAAAAGATGGCTATCAATGAAATATTACCAATATATAGTTCTAGTAAAAATATAACTCAAAATGATTTGAGAAAAATTATAAAAAAAATATTAGATTTATTTCAAAAAAATATTTGTGAAAATATTCCACTTGAACTTATTGAAAAATATAAAATATTAGATAGAGAAAAAGCTGTAAAAGAAATTCATTTTCCAAGTTCTTTAAAAAATATTGAAGATGCAAAGAGAAGATTTGCAATAGAAGAGTTGTTAATATTAGAATTAGGAATTTTAAAAAATAGATTTTTGTTGGAAAATTCTGATACAAAAAAATATGAGATTGAAGGGAAAAAAGAAAAAGTACAACTTTTCTTATCTCAACTTTCTTTTTCTCTTACAAATGCTCAAAAAAAAGTTATAAAAGAAATTTATGATGAAATATCAAAAGGGAAAATAGTTAATAGACTTATACAAGGAGATGTTGGAAGTGGGAAAACGATAGTAGCTATGGTAATGCTTATTTATATGGCTAATAATGGTTACCAAGGAGCACTTATGGCTCCAACAGAAATTCTTGCTAATCAACATTATTTAGGAATAAAAGAAAGATTAGAAAAAATTGGATTGAGAGTTGAAGTTTTAACTTCTAGCATAAAAGGAAAGAAAAAAGAGAAATTAATCGAAGAAATAAAAGAGGGATTAGTTGATATAGTTATTGGGACACACTCTCTTATTGAAGATGAAGTAGTTTTTAAAAAATTAGGACTGATAGTTATAGATGAGCAACATAGATTCGGAGTAAATCAAAGAAATAAATTAAGAGAAAAAGGTTTTCTAGGAAATTTACTTGTAATGAGTGCAACACCCATACCTCGTTCTTTAGCTTTGAGTATATACGGAGATTTAGATTTATCTATTATAGATGAAAGACCACCTGGAAGAACTCCTATAAAAACAAAATGGATAGCTAATGAAGATGATTTGGAAAAAATGTATAATTTTATCCATAAAAAAATAAATGAAGGACATCAAGCATATTTTGTTGCTCCACTCATTGAAGAAAGTGAAAAAATGGTTGTGAAATCTGTTGATAAAGTTTATGAAGAAATTGAAAAAAGATTTTTTGATAAAAGAATAGGAATTATACATGGAAAAATGAAAGCCAAAGAAAAAGATGAAGTAATGTTAAAATTTAAAAATAAGGACTATGACATACTTGTTGCAACAACAGTTATTGAAGTTGGGATTGATGTCCCCGCTTCAACAATAATGACTATTTACAATGCTGAAAGATTCGGTTTATCGGCTCTACATCAATTAAGGGGTAGAGTAGGAAGAGGTTCTAATCAATCTTATTGCTTTTTAATATCAAATCCAAGTTCTGATACTTCAAAACAAAGATTATCAATAATGGAAGAAACTGAAGATGGTTTTAAAATAGCTGAAGAAGATTTAAAATTAAGAAATTCTGGAGAAATTTTTGGTTTAAAGCAAAGTGGTTTTAGTGATTTAAAATTTATAGACATAATTTATGATATTAAAACTATAAAGCTTGTAAGAGATGAGTGTATTGAATATCTAAAGAAAAATAAAGGCGAAATTAAAAATACATATTTGAAGTATGACATAGAGAAAAAATTTTCTGATGTGCAATCAGGAAACTAAATAAAGTATCTTAATAAGAATAGATTATTTTATAACCTAAAAATTAAAAATACTAAATTTATTTTAAAGAGGTAATAGAGGAAAAGTAAAATCACTTTGTAGTTTAATGTTCCCGTATTATCTCTTTTTGTTTTCTAATGGGAAATTTAAGTATATTGATAAAACAAAATTGGAATATACTTTTAAAATATAAAATCAAAAATTAAACATGAAATTGAGTTATTTTTACTCTCTTTTCAATAGACTAATAAATTTATATTGAAATAAAATTTAAATCATAGTAAACTTATGTAAAGTAGTAGTTTATATATCTTATTTATTTTAATATAAATAAAATAAATATTTGAATGTACTATTTTATCTGTGGTTTACGTAAAAAAATAAAATAAATTATATAAATGAAAGGTGGTTTTTATCAATGGAAGCTTGGAGAAGTTTTAGAGATGGTAAATGGAAAGAAAGTATTAATGTTAGTGATTTTATAAAACAAAATTACACTGAATACACTGGAGATGAATCTTTCTTAGAAGGTCCTACTGAAAATACTTTAGAATTATGGAAAATTTTAAGTGGAATGCTTAAAATAGAAAGAGAAAAAGGAATTTATGATGCAGAAACAAAAATTCCTTCAAAGATTGATGCATATGGACCTGGATATATCAGTAAAGAATTAGAAACAATAGTTGGTTTACAAACTGATGCTCCTTTAAAAAGAGCTATATTCCCAAATGGTGGATTAAGAATGGTTGAAAATTCTTTAGAAGCATTTGGATATCAATTAGATCCAACTACTAAAGAAATCTATGAAAAATATAGAAAGAGTCATAATTCTGGAGTTTTCTCTGCTTATACACCTGCAATAAAAGCTGCAAGACATACTGGTATTATAACTGGACTTCCTGATGCATATGGAAGAGGAAGAATAATAGGAGACTATAGAAGAGTTGCTCTTTATGGTGTTGATAGATTAATTGCAGAAAGAAAAAGAGAATTCGATGCTTATGATCCTGAAGAAATGACAGAAAATATTATTAGAGATAGAGAAGAAATGTTTGAACAATTAGAAGCATTAAAAGCTCTAAAAAGAATGGCAGCAGCTTATGGTTTTGATATTGGAAGACCTGCTGAAACAGCTCAAGAAGCTATCCAATGGACATATTTTGGTTACTTAGGAGCAATCAAAGATCAAAATGGAGCAGCAATGAGTTTAGGAAAAACTGCTGGTTTCTTAGATGTTTACATTGAAAGAGATTTAAAAGAAGGAAGAATAACTGAAAAACAAGCTCAAGAATTTATTGACCACTTTGTTATGAAATTAAGAATAGTTAGATTCTTAAGAACTCCAGAATACGATCAATTATTCTCAGGAGATCCAGTATGGGTTACAGAATCAATAGGTGGTATGAATAACGATGGAAGATCTTGGGTAACTAAAAATGCTTTCAGATATTTAAATACTTTATATAATTTAGGAACTGCTCCAGAACCTAACTTAACAATTTTATGGAGTGAACAATTACCAGAAAACTGGAAAAAATTCTGTTCAAAAGTTTCAATAGATACATCTTCATTACAATATGAAAATGATGATATTATGAGACCACAATTTGGAGAAGATTATGGAATAGCTTGTTGTGTATCTCCTATGGCTATAGGAAAACAAATGCAATTCTTTGGAGCAAGAGCAAACTTGCCTAAAGCATTGTTATATGCTATAAATGGTGGTAAAGATGAAGTAAAGAAAGAACAAGTAACACCTGCTGGACAATTTGAAAAAATTACTGGTGATTATTTGGAATTTGATGAAGTTTGGGAAAAATATGATAAAATGCTTACTTGGCTTGCATCAACTTATGTAAAAGCATTAAATATTATTCACTACATGCATGACAAATATTCTTATGAAGCATTAGAAATGGCTCTACATTCATTAGATATTAAAAGAACAGAAGCTTGTGGTATAGCTGGACTTTCAATAGTTGCTGACTCACTTGCTGCTATTAAATATGGTAAAGTAAGAGTAATAAGAGATGAAGCTGGAGATGCTGTTGATTATGTTGTAGAACAACCATATGTTCCATTTGGAAATAATGATGATAGAACAGATGAATTAGCAGTAAAAGTTGTAAGAACATTTATGAACAAGATTAGAAGTCATAAAATGTATAGAGATGCTGAACCAACTCAATCAGTATTAACTATAACTTCAAATGTAGTTTATGGAAAGAAAACAGGAAATACTCCAGATGGAAGAAGAGCAGGAGCTCCATTTGGGCCAGGAGCAAACCCTATGCACGGAAGAGATACTAAGGGAGCTGTTGCTTCTCTAGCTTCAGTTGCAAAATTACCGTTTGAAGATGCAAACGATGGAATTTCTTATACATTTGCAATAACTCCTGAAACTTTAGGAAAAACAGATGATGAAAAGAAAAATAACTTAGTTGGACTTCTTGATGGATATTTCAAACAAACAGGACATCACCTAAATGTAAATGTATTTGGAAGAGAATTACTAGAAGATGCTATGGAACATCCAGAAAATTATCCACAATTAACAATTAGAGTTTCTGGATATGCAGTAAACTTCATAAAACTAACAAAAGAACAACAATTAGATGTAATAAACAGAACTATCAGTAATAAAATGTAATAAAATAAATAAGGGGAGAATTTTTCTCCCCTTTACATTAGTATTATAGTAAAAAATAATTCGTTACTAGTCAAATTTTTATTCTAAAATTTGGAGTGTAACTCTCTTATTTTTATTCTATAGGAAAGTATAAATTTAAATAATAAAAGTTAGTCTCTGACGTCCGTATTAGTTCGAAGAGCCTGTGTTCATTGAGCTCGTAGAACTCATAAGGCTGTCAAGAGACTTTATTTATTTGAAAGGGAAAATATGCAAGGTTATATAAATTCATTTGAATCATTTGGAACTAAAGATGGACCGGGAATAAGATTTGTAGTTTTTATGCAAGGCTGTCCTCTAAGATGTCTTTATTGTCATAATGTTGATACTTGGGAGTTAAGAGATAAAAATTATATTAATAGTCCAGAAGAAGTTATAGCAGAGTTAAATAAAGTTAAGGCATTTTTAACTGGAGGTATAACAGTTTCAGGGGGAGAGCCTCTACTTCAAGCAGATTTTGTTTTGGAGCTTTTTAAGTTATGTAAAGAAAACAATATACACACAGCTTTAGATACTTCAGGCTATATATTTACTGAAAAATCAAAAAAAGTTTTAGAATATACAGATTTAGTTTTATTAGATATAAAGCATATAGATAAAGAAATGTATAAGAAAATTACTTCTGTTGATTTAGAACCAACACTTAACTTTTTAAAATATCTAGAAGAAATTAAAAAGCCAACTTGGATTAGATATGTTCTTTTACCTGGGTATAGTGATGATATTAAAGATTTAAATGAATGGGCAAATTTTGTGTCAAAATTTAGTGTTGTTAAAAGAGTAGATATACTTCCATTTCATCAAATGGCAATTTATAAATGGGAGAAAACAGCAAGAGAATACAAATTAAAAGATACAAAAACGCCTACTAAAGATGAAATAAAAAAAGCTGAAGATATTTTTAAAAAATATGACTTACCGTTGTATGTTGAAAGAAAATAATTTTAAGAATGAATTTACCAAAGTTATAAAATAGTTTATTAAATTTTGAAAAAGTAAAATATATATTTTATATGATAAATTAAAAATTTTACTTTACAAAGTTTAGTTTATATAATACACTTATATAGTTAGACACACTATATATAGTGTATTATTTTTTTAGAACCACTATATTAAGTAAATAAAGTCTCTTGACAGCTATACGAATGAGTTCTACGAGCTCAATGAACATAGGCTCTTCGAACTAATACAACGTCAGAAACTAATTTTGCTATTTATGCCTATAAAATAAAAAAGGAGTTTTTAGAAATGATAAAAGTATACGGAAAAGAAAATTGTAGTAAATGTACATCTTTAAAAAATATTTTAGCTAGTAGAAATATTGAGTTTGAATATATAGAAGATTTAAAAACACTTATGATAGTTGCAAGTAAAGCTAGAATTATGAGTGCACCCGTTATTGAATATAATAATAATGTATACACAATGGAAGCCTTTCTTGAGGTGATTTAATTGAATTTTGAGAGAAGAAAAGTTATCAATAGAGATGGAATTATTGAAGAATTGAACATTGAAAAGATTAGAGAAAAACTTGAAAGAGCTTGTGAAGGTTTAGAAGTAAATATGGTTGAACTTGAAAGTAAAATTGATTCAATTTATGAAGAAAATATTACTACTCAAAAAATTCAAGCCTCTCTTATCAACTCAGCCGTTGCTATGACTACTTTTGAAGAAAGTGATTGGTCTTATGTAGCAGGAAGATTACTTATGATGGAAGCTGAGAGAGAAGTCTATCATGCAAGAGGTTTTTCATACAATGATTTTCCGAAAATGATAAAAAAAATGATAGAGTTAGGTCTATATGACAATAGACTTGCAACTTATACAGATGAAGAATTACAAGAACTAGCTAGTTTTATCGTTGTGGATAGAGATATGGTTTATGATTATGCCGGAGCAAATATGCTTGTTAATAGATACTTGATAAGATATGATGGTAAGAGTTATGAATTACCTCAAGAAGTATTTATGGCTATATCTATGATGTTATCTCTAAATGAAGAAAAAGTAAAAACTTCAAATAATAAAAAAAGTAGAATTGAAATAGCAAAAGAATTTTACGATGCATTATCACTTAGAAAATTGTCATTAGCTACACCTATTTTAGCAAATTTAAGAATACCTAACGGGAATTTATCATCTTGTTTTATCACTGCTATAGACGATAATATAGAATCAATTTTTTATAATATAGATTCTATTGCTAAAATTAGTAAAAATGGTGGAGGAGTAGGAGTAAATGTTTCTAGAATAAGAGCTAAAGGGTCTATGGTAAATGGGTATTACAATGCAAGTGGTGGAGTTGTACCTTGGATAAGAATTATCAATGACACAGCTGTTGCTGTAAATCAACAAGGAAGAAGAGCAGGTGCTGTTACAGTTGCACTTGATACTTGGCATCTAGATATAGAAACTTTCTTAGAACTTCAAACTGAAAATGGAGATCAAAGAGGTAAAGCTTACGATATTTATCCCCAAGTTGTTTGTTCAAATCTTTTTATGAAAAGAGTAAAAAATAATGAAACTTGGACTTTAGTTGACCCATATGAAGTAAGAAAAATTTATGGAGTAGAACTTTGTGAACTTTATGGATACGAGTTTGAAGAACTTTATGAGAAAATCGAGAAAGATAATAATATTAAAATAAAGAAAGTTTTAAATGCTAAGGATTTGTTTAAAAGTATCATGAAAACTCAATTAGAAACAGGTATGCCATATATTTTCTATAAAGATAGAGCTAATGAAATGAACCATAATTCACATATGGGAATGATAGGTAATGGAAATTTATGTATGGAAAGTTTCTCTAATTTTAAACCGACAGTTGATTTTATTGAAGATGAAAATGGAAATACTTCTATAAGAAAAAGTGAAATGGGAGAAATTCATACATGTAATTTAATTTCTATGAACTTAGCTGAACTTACTCAAGAAGAAATTGAAAAATATGTTGCTCTTGCTGTTAGAGCATTGGACAACACAATAGATTTAACAGTAACTCCGTTGAAAGAGTCAAATAAACATAATTTATTATATAGAACTGTTGGAGTTGGAGCTATGGGCTTAGCTGATTACTTAGCTAGGGAATATATGATATATGAAGAATCTGTTAATGAAATAGATGAACTTTTTGAAAGAATAGCTATTTATGCAATAAAAGCATCAGCATTACTTTCAAAAGAAAGAGGATCTTATAAAGCATTTAAAGGTTCTAAATGGGATCAAGGTTTATTCTTTGGAAAAACTAATGAATGGTATCAAAAAAATTCTAAATTTAAAGATGAGTGGAATGAAGCTTTTTATTTAGTTCAAGCTCATGGTCTTAGAAATGGAGAGCTTACAGCTATAGCTCCAAATACATCAACATCATTACTTATGGGGTCGACAGCTTCTGTTATTCCAACATTCTCAAGATTTTTTATAGAAAAAAATCAAAGAGGGGCTACACCTAGAACTGTAAAACATCTAAAGGATAGAGCTTGGTTTTATCCAGAATTTAAAAATGTTAATCCTATAACTTATGTAAAGATTATGGCAAAAATTGGTTCGTGGGTAAGTCAAGGAGTATCTATGGAACTTTTATTTGACCTAAATAAAGATATAAAAGCTAAAGATATTTATGATACATTAATTACAGCTTGGGAAGAAGGTTGTAAGAGTGTTTATTATATAAGAACTATACAAAAGAATACAAACAATATAGCCGATAAAGAGGAGTGTGAAAGCTGTAGTGGATAGAAAAAAATTATTTAATCCAGATGGTGATGATACATTAAATGCAAGAAAGATTATAAAGGGAAATTCCACAAATTTATTTAACTTAAATAATGTTAAATTTCAATGGGCTAATCAACTATATAGAACTATGATGGCTAACTTTTGGATACCTGAAAAAGTTGATTTAACTCAAGATAAAAATGATTATGAAAACTTAACTGTCCCTGAAAGAGAAGCCTATGATGGAATATTATCTTTTTTAATATTTTTAGATAGTATACAAACTAATAATATTCCTAATATATCAGACCATATAACAGCTCCGGAAGTTAATTTGCTACTTGCAATTCAAACTTTCCAAGAAGCAATACATTCTCAATCTTATCAATATATAATAGAATCTATACTTCCAAAACAAAGTAGAGATTTGATTTATGATAAATGGAGAGATGATAAGGTTCTATTTGAAAGAAATAGCTTTATAGCTAAAATATATCAAGATTTTATAGATGAACAATCAGATGAAAATTTTGCTAAGGTTATTATAGCTAACTATTTGTTAGAGTCTCTATATTTCTACAATGGATTTAACTTCTTCTATCTATTAGCAAGTAGAAATAAAATGGTTGGGACATCTGATATTATAAGACTTATCAATAGAGATGAACTTTCTCATGTTGTTTTATTTAGAAGTATGGTAAAAGAAATTAAAAACGATTATCCAGAATTTTTTACTGCTGAAACTATTTATTCTATGTTTAAAACAGCTGTTGAACAAGAAATAAATTGGACAGAACATATAATAGGAAATAAGGTTCTTGGAATAACTTCTCAAACAACAGAAGCATATACAAAATGGCTTGCTAATGAGAGATTAAAATCTTTGGGATTGGAACCGTTATATCCTGGATTTAATAAGAATCCATACAAACATTTAGAAAGATTTGCTGACACTGAAGGAGAAGGAAATGTTAAATCAAATTTCTTTGAAGGAACAGTAACAAGTTATAATATGAGTTCTTCTATCGATGGTTGGGAAGATTTCTAAGTAAATTTTAAATTATATTAATTAGAAAAAATAACACCTATAATCTTTTTTATAAAAATTATGGGTGTATTATTTTATATAGGAAAGTATAAATTTAAATAGCAACCTGACAGCCGTATGACTCTTCCGAGCTCACCGAAATGTTCTCCAGAGTAATACGGACGTCGGAGACTAATTTTCATATTAAATTTATACTTTCCTATAAAATAAAAAATCCCACAGTTTTCTGTGGGATAATTTTTTGAATAAACCAATTATCTTTTTGAGAATTGAGGGCTTCTTCTTGCTTTTTTCTTACCGTATTTCTTTCTTTCAACCATTCTTGAGTCTCTAGTTAAGAATCCAGCTTCTCTTAAAGCTTCTTTTAAGCTTTCATCAGCAAGTAATAAAGCTCTTGCAACACCATGTCTGATTGCTCCTGCTTGTCCTGCATTTCCTCCACCTACTACATTAACTTTTACTCCATATTTAGATAAAGTTTCTGTTAATGCTAAAGGTTGTTCAACTATTTTAGATAAGATTGCTCTTCCTCCAAAATAATCTGCCATTGCTTTACCGTTTATTTCTACTCCTTGACCACCAGGGATTAATCTTACTCTAGCTACCGAAGTTTTTCTTCTACCAGTTCCTAAATATTGAATTGTATCTGCCACTGTTCTACCTCCTATAATTCTACCTTATTTGGTTTTTGAGCTTCATGAGCATGTTCAGCTCCTGCAAATGCTCTAAGTCTAGTTAGTTGTTGTCTTCCTAATTTGTTTTTTGGAAGCATTCTCTTAACAGCTAGCATTAAAAGTTCTTCAGGTTTTTTAGCTAGGATTTCTCCTAATTTTCTAGCTCTTATTCCTCCAGGGAATCCAGAGTGATTGTAGTAAACTTTGTTGTTTAATTTGTTTCCAGTTACAACAATTTTATCTACATTTGTAACTACAACATAATCTCCACCATCGATATGAGGAGTAAATGTTAATTTTTCTTTACCCATTAATTTTTTAGCTATCTCAACAGCTAATCTTCCTAAAATTTGTCCTTCTGCGTCGTAGTGATGCCATTCTCTAACAACGTCTTCTTTTCTTTGCATAAAAGTATATTTTTTCACTTTTAAATCCTCCTAATATGGTTATATTTTTCTAATATAACGCAACGGTCCTTTGTGGGAAAGGTTAAATTTATACCTAGTTATTATATTACTTTTTTTGATATATGTCAATTAAAATTGCACTAATTATTTTTTATATTTGACAAATCTAAAAAAAAATGCTAGTATAATCAATCATAGAATCGAATAATTAATCGGATGAAGATATGAGGAGAGATTTTTTATTAAAAATAAAAAACACCGAAGAAGTAACTCTTTCAGGTAAAAGGACTCATATTGGACGAACCTCTGGAGAGATTATCATAAAGATAACACCGAAGGAGCAAAGCCATTTTGGCCTAAACTCTCAGGTAAAAGGACGGAGGAATTGTGCAATTCTTATAAAAATTTTATTTTTTTATTTTTATTGTATAATTCTTTTATATTTGATATTCAGAGGTCTTTAGAAAAAGACCTTTTTTTATTTATTCGATGAAATTATAATATAAAAGGAGAAGTTTTTATGTTAAGTGTTATTGCAGAAATTAATAATTTATTTTGGGGAATGATTTTAATTATACTTTTAGTTGGAACAGGATTTTTTTATACAGTCAAATTAAAATTTGTTCAAGTTAGAAAATTTAAAAGAGGAGTAAGACAACTTACTGGAGATTTTAATATGAATGGAAAATCTGCAGACCACAATGGAATGTCTTCGTTTCAAGCTTTAGCAACAGCAATAGCTGCTCAAGTTGGGACAGGAAATTTAGCTGGAGCTGCTACTGCAATAGTATCAGGGGGACCAGGGGCTATATTCTGGATGTGGGTAAGTGCTTTTTTTGGAATGTCAACAATTTATGCTGAAGCTATCTTAAGTCAGCTTTTTAAAAGAAAAGTAGAGGGAGAAGTAACAGGGGGACCAGCATATTATATTGAAGAATTATTTAATAAAAATTTTATAGCTAAAATTCTTGCTATCTTTTTTGCTTTATCTTGTATTTTAGCTTTAGGATTTATGGGAAATGGTGTTCAAGCAAACTCGATAGGAGTTGCAATGGAAAATGCTTTTTCTATCCCTCCACTATTAACAGGGATTATAGTAGCGTTATTAGGAGGTTTTGTTTTTTTTGGAGGAGTTAAGAGAATAGCATCATTTACAGAAAAAGTAGTACCTTTTATGGCAGGTCTATATATTTTAATTTGTTTAATAATAATTTTTATTAATTATGATAATATTTTTCCAGCATTTCAAGCAATTTTTGTAAATGCTTTTTCTACAAAATCTATACTTGGTGGGTTTTTAGGAATGGGTGTGAAAAAAGCAGTTAGATATGGAGTTGCTAGAGGATTATTTTCAAATGAAGCTGGTATGGGTTCAACTCCACATGCACATGCAATAGCTAAGGTTGAAAATCCAGTTGAACAAGGAAATGTTGCTCTTATAACTGTTTTTATTGATACTTTTATAGTTTTAACTATGACAGCTCTTGTAATTTTGACTTCTCATAATGTTGTTGGTGGAGTAGAATTAACAGGAATTTCTTTAACTCAAGTTGCATTTGAAAAAACTTTAGGTTACTTTGGAAATATATTTATAGCTGTTGCTTTATTTTTCTTTGCTTTTTCTACAATAATTGGTTGGTATTTCTTTGGAGAAGCTAATATAAAATATCTTTTTGGAAAAAAGGCTATCGGTATATACAGAGTACTTGTTATGATTTCTATCTTTTTAGGAACTACTCAAAAAGTTGATGTTGTATGGGAGTTAGCAGATTTATTTAACGGTCTTATGGTTATACCAAATTTAATTGCATTAATTTTATTACATAAATTAGTGTCAAAAACATCTAACGAGTATGATGAACTTCATAAATAAAAAAATAAATAAAGTCTCTTGACAGCCGTATGAGTTCTACGAGCTCAATAAACACAGTTTCTTCAAACTAGTACGGACGTCACAGAGACTAATAAGCATGAATGAATAAAGGAGCTGTTACATCTTTAATTTTGTAACAACTCCTAATTTTCTTTATAAAATTTTATTTTAATCTAAATATCCAAGTTTTTTAATTAATTCAGCTGTAAGTACAGCACCTCCAGCAGCACCTCTTAAAGTATTATGAGAAAGTCCTACAAATTTATAATCGAATAAATTATCTTCTCTTAAACGACCAACAGTAATTTGCATTCCTTTTTCATTATCTCTATCTAAAATAGGTTGAGGTCTATCATTTTCTTCATAATAATGTAAAAATTCTTTTGGTGCTAAAGGTAAATCAGTTATTTCTGACTTAAAATTCTTTATCTTTTCTATTAATACATCTTTACCTGGATTTTTTTCTAAGTTAAATGAAACACAAGCTAAATGTCCATCTAATACGGGAACTCTAATACATTGAGCAGAGAATTTCATTTTATCATCTAATTTAATTTCTCCATCTTCAATATGACCAAATATTTTTAGTGGTTCTATTTCACTTTTTTCTTCTTCACCACCTATATAAGGAATAATATTTCCTACCATTTCTGGCCATTCTTCAAAAGTTTTCCCACTTCCAGATATAGCTTGATAAGTACAAATACTTGCTTCTTTTATTCCAAATTCTTTTAATGCAGCAAAAACAGGAACATAACTTTGAATTGAACAATTAGGTTTAACAACTATAAATCCTTTTTTAGTTCCTAATCTTTTTCTTTGAACATCTACTATTTCTAAATGATGAGCATTAATTTCTGGAATAATCATAGGTACATCAGCTTTCATACGATTAGCTGAATTGTTTGATACAACAACGACTTCTTGTTTTGCATAAGCTTCTTCTAGTGCAACTAATTCTTTTTTATCTAAATTAACTGCACAAAAAATCATATCTATATCTTTTGAAACTGCTTCCACTTCCATTGCATCTTCAACTATCATATTTTTTGTAAATTCAGGCATTTTATTGTCGATTTTCCATTTATTTTGCATAAGCTCTCCATATTTTTTACCAGCCGAATTTTTTGATGCAGCAAGTTTTACTACATCGAAATATGGATGATTTTCTAAAAGGACAAGTAATCTTTGCCCAACCATTCCTGTTGCTCCAACAACAGCTACTCTTGATTTTTTCATTTTTTTCTTCCTTTCTTTTTTCTATATTATTTAATTTTATACTTTTCTATAGAGTAAAAATTGTTCCTTTTTTATCTACTTTTGTTATAATAGCTTTCCATTCATATTTTAAAGATTTTAACTTTTCTGTAATTTCATTTAAATTTTTCTCATCTTTTATTATATTAATAAGAGTTGAGCCACTTCCAGAAATAAAAAATCCACAACTATCTATGCTCTCACAAATATTTCTAACTTCATCATATTCGTGTATTAATAATTTTCTATAGGGTTCGTGTATTTTATCATCTAGAATATTTTTTAAAATTTCAGTATCATAGTTTTCAAAACTTTTCAAAACTATTCCTAATCTACTCAAAGAATAAATAGCATCTTTAAAATTTAATTCTTTAGGTAAAGCTTTTCTAGCTTCTTCTGTTTTTGTTTCAAAATTTGGAATAAGTGCAATAAAATTAAATCTCTCATCTACATCATATTGAACATTGTATGGATTTCCATCTACTGAGCAAGAAGCACATAAATTTCCAAATATAGCAGGTGCAACATTATCTGGGTGCCCCTCTATTTCTGTAGCGATTTTTAAGATTTCATTTTTATTTATCTCAGTATTTGTTAGCAAATATGCCCCATATATTCCAGCTACGACACAAGTAGCACTACTTCCTAGCCCTCTAGCAATAGGAGCTTGTTCTTTAACAGAAATTTTAACTCCTATAATAGGTTTATTTAAGTATTCTAAAGCTTTTTTAAAAGCTATATACACTAGATTATTTTCATTGCAGAACTGCTTGTCAAACCCATAAAATTCAAGTTTCTCATTTTTTTCAAAAGTAAAAACAGAATATATTTGAAAAGCCATTCCTAATGTATCAAAACCACAACCAACATTGGCTGATGTCATAGGTACTCTAACTTCAAACATTATTTACTTGCCTCCAAAACATATTGTCCCATTTCTTCTTTTTTTATAACATCACTATGTAGTATAGTTTTTTCTTTTAAATTACTTAAGTTTTTAGGGATTTCAACTTGAGTATAACTATGAAGTTTTTCCATCAATTTAAATTCATCTTCATCATTTTCATTTAAAACTGCTTTTGCAACACTAGCACAGAATTTATAAGGAGAAGCAGTTGATAAAACTATTATTTCTCCCTCTAAATCTTTTTGTTCTAACATAACTTTATATGCAACTGCAGTATGAGGGTCTAGTAAATATTTTTCTTCATTCCATACTTTTGAGATTATAGTAGATGTTTCTTCATCTGTAGCATAACCTGCAATGAAATTAGTCTTAATTTTTCCTAAAATTTCATCATTAACTTTATATTTTCCTGTTTCATTAAGTTCTTTCATAAGACTTTTTATATACTCAGCATCTCCATCTGCTAAATCATAAAGTAATCTTTCCAAGTTGCTAGATATTAAAATATCCATACTAGGAGAAATAGTTTTCAAAAATTCTCTATTTCTATTATATTCTCCCGTTTTTAAGAAATCATAAAGAACATTATTTTCGTTGCTAGCACAAATTAATTTGTTTACAGGTAAACCTAATTTTTTAGCATAGTATCCTGCTAAGATATCACCGAAATTACCAGTTGGAACAACAAAATTTACCTTATCTCCAACTTTTATTTTATTGTTTTTAATTAAATCGATATAGGCAACAAAATAGTAAACTATTTGAGGTGTTAAACGACCTATATTGATAGAGTTAGCACTTGAGAATTTCTTTTTTCCTAGAGCTTTTTGTAAATCTTCATTTAAAAATATATTTTTTACACCAGTTTGAGCATCATCAAAATTACCTTCTATGGCACAAACTTTTGTGTTTTTACCTTCTTGAGTTCTCATTTGTAGCTCTTGAACTTTACTTACACCGTTTTTAGGGTAGAAAACTACGATTTCTGTTTGTTGTACATCTTTAAATCCTTCAAGTGCTGCTTTTCCTGTGTCTCCACTTGTTGCAGTTAAAATTAATATTTCTTTGTCCGTTCCTTCAAGTGCTAATTGAATCAGTTGGGGTAATAAAGTTAATGCAACATCTTTAAATGCACTTGTAGGTCCATGAAATAACTCAAGTATATGAGCTTGTTTTAAAGATACAAGAGGAGTAACAGATTTTACATAAAATTTATTGTAAGCACTTGATATAGCTTTTTTTAATTTTTCTTCATCAAATGAAAAGAATAATTTTAGAATTTCAAGAGCAATTTCATTATAATTTTTTGTTAATAGTTCTGTTATATCTATTTTTTTATTGTTTAAATCTTTTAAAACGAATAGTCCACCATCATCACTTAATCCTTGTAAAAGAGCAATTTTATCGTCTTTTTCAATTTGGTTGTTTCTTGTACTTATATATTTCATACTTCTCTCCTTGATATAATATTCTCTATATGATAGTATCAAAATCTATAATAAATCTGATATAGATCATGTTTATATAAAATAAGAATAAAACTTCTCTCCTTATTCCATATTGGCTGTACTACTCAACCACCATATTGATATGTTCTTATGGCTATATCAACTTGCTTGTAAATATATTATTAAATTTTAAATATTCCAATGGCTCTATTAATTTTTCTCCTGATTTTCTTAATATATTCAATGCACCATTTAAATCTGCATTTATTATTTGCCCTTTATTCGTTTTATACAGTCCTCTCTTTACTCTCTTTCCACTAAATATGTATTCTGTATAATCATTTTCTTTATATATTGGTATTTTATCATTATCAAGATAACTTGCTTTTGATGTATAACTTTCTTCTTGTTCTTTATACTCAATTCCATTATCTTCTAACTTATATTTCAATATTTCCAATATTTTTCTAAAGGCTATACTTACAAAATTTTGATTGTTTGTCACTCCTATATTTATTTTCTCCTTCCAACCTTTATTATATCCTACTACTAATTTTGAAATTTTTTCTTTTCTTAATATTTCTATCAATTTATTAGTATAATATCCTATATAATTTCTTAATTGTTCTCTTCTCTTATATAGTAATAGCATTATTTTCCTTGATATATGATTATTACTAGGTAATGAACTTTGTAGACTTGCTTTCATCTTATTAAAATACTGATTAATAGATTTTAATTTACTTCCTTTTATTGATATTCCTTTCTTATTATAATTAAATACTATTGTAAATAAATTTTCTAGTCCTATATCTATACTTGCAACTCTATCATTCTTTTCACCTTGTTTTATTTCTTTTTCATAGATAAGTTCGCATATAAATTTATCATTTTTATTATATATTCTAAAGCATTTACATTCTAAATTTTTGTGTCTGTTAGCTATTTTAATTCCTTGTTTCATCTTATCAGTACCAATATATCCTAATTTCAACTTCTTCTTAGAAATTACCTGATTATTATATTCAACTAAATTATATTTTTTCTTATATCTAGGAATATTAATTTGTTTATCATAAGTTTTAGTCATTTTCATTTTCAATAATTTCCAATAAGAAGTCCAATCATTTTTAAGTTTATCAACTATATTTTGTACTATTTTTAAGTTAATAGAATATTGTTTTAACTTAGAAAATTCACAAATAAGCTTATAAAACAAAGATGTAAACTGCTTGTTTTCTTCTATATATTCTAAAAATAAATCTTTTAAACTAGGATATTCATCTATAAATTCTAAAGAATATTTATGTTTGTTAGAATTTTTAAAGTAAAGTTGTCTTAGAATATAGTTGGCAAAGTTATATATTTCTTTACTTTCTATTAGTTGAGTTTTAATGTATTTATAATCTGTATGAGATTTTTTTATATTAAACTTAACTATTCTCTTAATTTTCATTCTCTAACTCCTTTTTATTAAACTTCTTTTTGATTTATACCATTCGGATAGATTATATCATAATTGTCACAAATAGACTAAAAAATTATTATATTTTGTGAAATTTTATAATACAACAAATAATATTTTTTACAACTAAAATATAAAAAATATTATTTATAAGTCCTATTTATAATATTGCTACTAACTTATCAATTACTATATTTTAATAATTTAAAAATCTCCTTAAATAGTTAAAAAAACTTGTAATTTACAATATAAATATTGCCATACTTATGATATAATATGTAGCAATTAAAAAATAAAGTGAGGTTTACTAAAAATGTTAAAAGATAATTTACTTTATAATGAAAATGTAAAAGAAAATAGTAAAGAAATTGAACTACTAAAAAAATATTTTCCTAATTATTTTAATAAAAATGGAGATTTTTTATTTAATCAGTTCCAAAGTATGTTGAAACAAAACAATACAATTTTTGATAAGGAAGGATATGAAATAAAATTTTTAGGAAAATCTTATGCGAGATATTTAAGTTCCAAAAAAACTGAAACTTTTATTGTACCTCATTCTCAACATAATGAAATAGAAAAAAATAAAGATAGTGAAAATATTTATATTATAGGAGATAATATAGATGCCTTAAAGCATTTATTGGGCTCTTATTCAGAGAAAATAAAATGTATTTATATAGATCCTCCGTATAATACAGGTTCTGATGGATTTGTTTATTCAGATAATTATAAATTCACAGTAAACCAACTTGTTAATACTATTGGAATTGATGAAAATGAAGCTGAAAGAATTTTAAATTTATCAGGAAAAAGTTCTCATTCTGCTTGGCTTACATTTATGTATCCGAGACTTATTTTAGCAAGAGATTTACTTTCTGAAGATGGAGTAATTTTCATTTCTATTGATGATAATGAACAAGCTAATCTTAAATTAATTTGTGATGAAATTTTTGGAGAAGAAAATTTTATAGCAAATTTCATTTGGAATAATAAATATACTGTTTCAAATGATACTGATATTTCTTATCAACATGAAAATATTTTATCTTATAAAAAATCAGCGAACTTCTTTTTAAACTTGTTGCCAAGAACTGAAAAGCAAAATAAAGATTATAAGAATAGAGATAATGATCCAAAAGGTCCTTGGAAAGCTACTCCTTTACATGCTAGAAGTGGGAGCGAAACTGGAAGATATCAAGTTATTTTTGAAAATGGAATAGCTTGGGAAGCACCAATTGGTCGTTTTCCTAGATATTCAAAAGAGAAACTAATTGAATTATATCAAAATGGTGAATTATATTTCAATAAAAATGGAGGTGTTGATAAAAAAACTTATTTGAGTGAAGTTAGAGAGGGAATAACCTGTGGGACATTGTGGAGCTATGAAGAAGTTGGACATTCACATGGGAATAATGAAGAACTTTCTTCTTTACTTGGAAAAGGCATTTTTAATGACCCAAAAGGAACTTTGTTATTAGAAAAAATATTAAACATCTCAACTAATAAAAATTCAATTATTCTTGATTTTTTCTCTGGTTCAGGAACAACAGCTCATGCAGTAATGAAGCTTAATTCAGAAGATGGTGGAAATAGAAAATATATCTGTGTACAAATTCCAGAACTAATAAAAGAAGATAAGCCAGCAGCTAAAGAAGGTTATAAAACAATAGATGAAATAGGAAGAAAAAGAATTGAACTTTCTGCTGAAAAAATAAAAAAAGAAACTAATGCCAACATAGATTATGGATTTAAGTTATATTCATTAGAAACACTTCAAGATAATATTATAGAAAAACTTAATTATTTTGATGATAACCCTAAGTTAATACCTGAAGATATGATAAAAATTTTTGATACAGATATTACAGAAGCTAAAAATTCTATTCTTTCTACTTGGCTTGTTTCAGATGGATATGGGCTAACAGTAAAAACTGAAAAATATAGATTAAAAGATTTTGACGCTGATAAAATAGAAAATTCATTATATATTATATTAAAAGGACTTAGTTCAGAGGATGTAACAGAATTGATAAGAAAAATTGAAACTACAGAACTTGATATTACAAGAGTTGTTATATATACCCACTCTATAATTTTTAATGTATTACAAGAATTAAGAAAAAATTTAAAAAATCTTAGAAATAATAAAAATGTTGAATTGATTGAGAGGTATTAAAATGTCAATTAAATTAAGTATTTTACCCCACCAAACAGAGTGTTTAGAGAGAGCTTTACAAGTTTTTGATAAAATAAGATTGGATGAAACAAATGAGCCTTATGCGAACCCTCTTATTGACAGAAATGATACTACTTTAAAAAGAAATATTTGGGAAATTCAGGAAAATTTTAATGAAAAGAAAATTCCTAAAGAATATCGTACATACAGAGAAAATAATTTTGGGATTGATATTCGTATGGAAACAGGTACTGGAAAAACTTATTGTTACACAAGGTTAATTTATGAATTAAATAAAAAATATGGATTTCATAAGTTTATTGTTTTAGTACCTACTACTCCAATAAAAGAAGGGACTAAAAGTTTTATTATATCTGATTATGCTAATAAACATTTTTTAGATTTATATCCTAATAAAAAAATAACTTTATCTGTTTTAAATGCACAAAAAAAAGTAAAAGGAAAAAGGAAATTGTTTCCTCAAGCTATTTCAGAATTTGCAAGAGGAACTAAATTAGAAAAAACAAAAATTAGTGTACTTCTTATGAGTAGTGGAATGCTCTTATCAAAAAAAACAATGGATCAAGAATATGATCAAGCTCTTTTTGGGACCTATTCTAACCCTTATGATACATTAAAAGCAACTCGTCCAATTGTAATTATTGATGAGCCTCATAAGTTTAAAATTGAAAATAAGGCATATACAACATTAATTGAGAAGATTAATCCCCAATGCATTATTCGTTTAGGTGCAACATTTCCTAGTAAAGCAAAGAGTAAAGAGAAAGATTATAATAATCTAATATATAATTTAGGGGCTTGTGAAGCTTTTAATAATAATTTAGTTAAAGGTGTTGCAACACAAATGATTGAACAAGAAAATTTAAATGAGGTAAAAATTAAATTATTAGATTTTTCAAGCAAGTCTAAATTTTGTAAATTTAAAAATGAAAAAACAAATAAAAATTATGAATTAAATATTGGAGATAGTTTAACTATTATAGATGAAAATTTTAAAGGTATTTCTATCGAGAGTATTGGAAAAACAGAAGATGATGATATAAAAACTGGAGTTGTTCTTTCCAATGGACAAATTTTATCTAAAGGAGAAAAAATTTATTCAAGTATTTATGGAGAGACATATCAGAGCTTAATGTTAAAACAAGCTATAGAAAATCACATTAAACAAGAGCGTGAAAACTTTTTTAGAGAAAGAAAAATTAAGACCTTATCACTTTTTTTTATTGATAGCGTTTATTCATATCGTGATAATGGAAAAGATGGGACTCTTAGAAAAAAATTTGAAAAAATATTAAAAGAAAATTTAGAAGAAGAATTAAAAAAATATTCCCCAAGTGATTTAAAAATTCATAAAGAATATGTTAGTTATCTAAAAAGTTCTTTAAAAGATATTTCAGCAACTAATGGTGGGTATTTTTCTGAGGATAATTCAACTTCTGATGAAGAAATCCAAAAAGAAGTAGAACAAATTTTAAGAGATAAGCAAAGTCTTCTAACTTTTAAAGATGATAATGGAAATTGGAATACAAGAAGATTTATATTTTCAAAATGGACTCTTCGTGAAGGATGGGATAATCCAAATGTATTTCAAATATGTAAATTACGTTCAAGTGGATCAGAAATTAGTAAATTACAAGAAGTTGGAAGAGGACTAAGGCTTCCTGTTGATGAGTATGGAAATAGAATTTCAAATGAACAATTTTATTTAACTTATTTAATTGACCATTCTGAAAAAGATTTTGCTGAAAACTTAATACAAGAAGTAACTAAAGATGGGGATATGACTAAGAATTTAGTTGTTGATGATAAAATTTTAGAAAAAGCTGCTCAAGATAGAGGAATTGAGAAGACAAAGTTATTTGCAAAACTATTACTTGAAAATTTTCTTGATGATAATAAGAATATAATTTTAGAAAATATGGAAAAATTTTTTGTTGAATATCCAGAGTTTAGTACTGGTTTACAACAAAATAAAATCATAGATAAGAATAAAAATCAATCTGGAACAGTTGGGATTCGCAGGGAAAAATTTAATAAGATCAGAGACTTATGGAAAAAAATTAATCAGAAATATTATTTAAAACTTGATGAAATAAGTGAAGATGAATTATATGAAGCAATTTTAGAAATTTTGAAATCTGATATAGCAGATGAATTAAGTGTAAAAGTAATAGAGAAAAAAATAAGTCCATCAGACGGTAGCTTTGAGATAAAAGAAGAAATGATTAATTATTATCATTTTAATGAAAATATGGAATATAATACTTTTTTAAAACAAATACAAAAAAGTACAGGAATATCGTTTTTTATAATGCATAAAGCTTTATGTGCATATAACAAAATAAAAAAATTGGAACAGTCTTTTTTTAATCAGAAAACTGTAGTTAAGTTTACAGAGAAATATCAAGAATGGTTTGAAAAAACATTTCTTAAAAGATTTTCATATAAAGCTTTAGAAATTGATTCTCTTGAAACACAACTTACTGATATTAATGGAGAGCCAAAAGAGAGAATTATTCAAGGACTTGTTGGAATTATGAAAGATGAAAGAATCGTAACTCCTGATAATTTTTTATATGATACTGTTGTATTTGATAGTGGAAAAGAAAAAGAAAATATAGAGTCTAGTAATATTAAAGAGGTTGTTGTATTTGGAAAAATTCCAAGAAAAAGTATACAAGTTCCTCTTTATTTCGGTGGAACAACAAGCCCAGATTTTATGTATATAATAAAAAAGGATAATGACTATCAATTAAATCTTATTGTTGAAACTAAAGATGTAAAGAAAAATTCTGACATAAGGAATGAAGAAGAACATAGAATATTATCAGCTGAAGAGTTTTTTAAACAGTTAAAAGCTGATGGAGTTAATATTTCTTTTAAAAAACAAATAAAATCAGATAATATTATAAAAATAATTAAAGACTTAATAGAAAATGAAAGGCAGGATTAAAATGAAAATAGCAATTTTAGGTTTTGGTACAGTAGGTAGTGGAGTTTATGAAATTTCAAAAACTTCTAAAAATATTGAAGTAAAAAAAGTTCTTGAAAAAGATTTAACTAAGATAGATATAGCAACAGATAATTATGATGAAATTATAAATGATAAAGAAATAGAATTAGTTGTTGAATGTATGGGAGGACTTCATCCTGCTTATGAGTTTATTATAAAAGCATTACAAAACAAAAAACATGTAGTTAGTGCAAATAAAGCAGTTATAGCTAAGTATCTTGATGAATTTTTGAAAGTTGCTCAAGAGAATAATGTAGATTTTCGTTTTGAAGCAAGTGTTGGAGGTGGGATTCCTTGTTTAGCAGGAATACAAAAAATTCGTCGTGTAGAAAATATAGATAAATTTTATGGAATTTTTAATGGTACAAGCAATTTCATTCTAGATAATATGTATAGATTTGAAAATGAGTTTTTTACAACATTAAAAACTGCACAAGAATTAGGATATGCAGAAGCTGATCCAAGTGCAGATATAGATGGTTACGATGTCACAAATAAAGTTATAATTAGTTTTGCTTTAGCTTATGATGGTTTTATAAAAAATGAATTTCCATGTTTTACTTTAAGAAATATAACAAAAGAAGATATATTATATTTCAAGAAACAAGGATTTATAGCTAAGTATATAGGAGAAGCTATCACAAAAGATGATTTGTATGAAGCAAGTGTAATGCTTAATTTATTCCCTGTTAATGCTTTAGAAGGAAATGTTTTAAGCAACTACAATATAGTTACTGTTAAATCTCATACTATGGGAGAAGTTAAATTTTATGGTCAAGGAGCTGGAAAGTTACCGACTGCCAATGCAATAGTACAAGATATTTTTGATATTATTGATAATATTAATTATCATAAAATTAATATAGAAAAAGAATATAAATATTCTTCAAATTTATTAAAACATAAGTATGTTCTTCGTTTTAATGAGAAAGTCGAATCAGAAAAAATTGAAAAAATTGATAATGATAATGGAAGATATTACTGCTATACAAAAGAAATTACTCAAAAAGAATTGTTAGATTTAATAGGAAATTCAGATTGTTTAGTTACAAAATTAAGTGAGGAGTTATAATAATGTTAAGAGTTGCAAAATTTGGTGGAAGTTCTGTTGCAAGTGCAGAACAATTTAAAAAAGTAAAAAATATTGTTAATATGGATAAAACTCGTAAGTTTGTTGTAGTAAGTGCTGTTGGAAAAGCTAATAAAGAAGATAATAAGATAACAGATTTACTTTATCTTTGTTATGCTCATGTTAAATATAATATGAACTGTGAACATATTTTTAGTATTATTGAAAAAAAGTTTACAGATATTGCTCAAGAGTTAAATTTAAAATTTGATATAAAAGGTGAACTTAGAAAATTAAAAGAAAAATTAGATAGCAAAAAAATTACAGAAGAATATTTGGTTAGTAGAGGAGAATATTTAACAGCTCTATTAATGTCAGAATACTTAGGATATAAATTTTTAGATGCTCAAGATTTGATTTTCTATAATTATGATAATCGTTTTGATTATGAAAAAAGTGAAAAAGCTTTTGAACTTATAGAAAAAACAGGAGAAAATTTTGTTATTCCTGGGTTCTATGGAGCTTATCCAAATGGGGAAGTAAAACTTATGACTCGTGGTGGTGGAGATGTAAGTGGGGCAATAGTTGCAAGTCTTGCTAATGCAAGTGTCTATGAAAACTGGACAGATGTGTCTGGAGTTTTAATGGCAGACCCTAGAATCATACCTAATCCTAAACCTATAAAAGTTGTAAACTACAATGAATTAAGAGAGCTTTCTTATATGGGAGCTAGTGTATTACATGAAGAAGCTGTTTTCCCTGTTGCTTTGAAAAAAATACCTATTCAAATAAGAAATACAAATAAACCAGAAGATTTTGGTACTATCATAAAAAATACAGATGATGATAATTCAGAAGCGTTTGAAAAAAATACAATAACAGGTATTGCTGGGAAAAAAGATTTCTCTATCATTACAATAAGAAAAGTTCATATGTCTAATGAAGTTGGACTTATAAAAAAAGCTCTAACAGTCTTTGAAGACTATAATGTTAGCATTGAACATATTCCTAGTGGAGTAGACTCTTTTTCTGTTGTAGTAGAAAGTAAAGCTGTAAAACCTTTTGTTTATGAACTTATGGGTAAACTTAGAAAGGCTACTTCTGCTGATGAAGTTACTTTAACTAATGAAATTTCATTGATTGCTACTGTTGGAACTGGAATGAAAAATAATAAGGGAGTTTCTGGAAGATTATTGACTGCAATAGGAAAATCAGGAATTAATATAGTAGTAATTTCTCAAACAAGTGATGAAATTAACATAATAGTTGGAGTTCATAATTCAGATTATGAAAGAACAATAAAGACAATTTATTATGAATTTAACCCACAATAAAAAATGTACTGCACCCATAATCTTGGACACAAGATTGGAGGTGCAGTTTTTCATTATTAATAAAAAATATAAAAAATACTTTATTTTAAAAGAAAAATAATATATAATAACAGTCGTTATTTAATATAACTTAACAAAATTTAATATATAGTATAAGGGGAGGAGCATGAAAAAAATAGTAACATATGTTTTTCTGGTTTTTAATGTTTTTGCTTTTTCAGATTCTTTTAATGATAATGAAGATGAAAGAACAATTTTAAAGCAAGAACAAAGATCTGAGCAAGAAAGATTGCAAAAAGAATTTAAAAAAAGAGAAGAAATTTTTAATCAATTAAAATCAGAAAAAACAGATAAGCAAGAAGTTTCAACAAATGAAATTAAATTTCATATATCTCAAATAAATTTAGAAGATAATGAAAGACTATTAAATGAAATAGAAAAAGAAAATATACTAGGGAAGTATATAGATAAAGATTTAGGAAGTACAGACATAACAAATTTAATTACAGATTTAACAAACAGACTAATAGCAAAAGGATACATTACATCAGTTGCAACAATATCAGAAGACAATGATTTAAGTGCAAAAACTTTAAATTTAAAAATAATTCCAGGAAAAATAGAAAAAATAATACTTAATGAAGATAAAACTTTAGATAATTTAAAGAAATATTTTTTAGTTGATACTAAAGCAGGGAAAGTATTAAATATTAGAGATTTAGATACTACAACAGAGAACTTTAATTATCTTGAAGCAAATAATATGACTATGGAAATAGTACCAAGTGAAATACAAAACCATTCAATAGTAAAATTAAAAAATGAGATGAAAGAAAAATTTACAGTATCAGTACTTACAAATAATTATGGAGAAGATAGACAAAACGCTATTTGGAGAGGTGGAGTATCAATTAACATAGATAGTCCATTAGGAATAGGTGATAGAGTCTATTTTTCATATATGACAGTTCATAAAAAGAAACCAGATAGAAGTTGGAAAAGAACAACAGAAAGTCTAAAAGCAGGAGAGATAGCGCCAATAGGTCCAAGGGGATATGACCCAAGAAAAGATACTTTGCCATACAAAAGAGATTTAGACCTGTATAATTTTAGATATACTTTAAAATTTAATTCATATACTTTATCATTAGGTTCAAGTAGAACAGAAAATACAAGTAGTTTCTATACATCAAATACAGTTTATGATATGGAAACAGTGAGTAATACTTTTTCAGTTAATTTAGATAAAATTCTTTTAAGAAATCAAAAAAATAAATTAACCTTTGGAATAGGATTAAAAAGAAAACATAACCAAAGCTATATAGAAGAAGCAATTTTATCAGATAGAGTTTTAACAATAGGAGATATTTCTTTAAATGGAACTACAACATTTTATGGAGGATTACTAGGTGCGTCTTTAGGATATGAAAGAGGAATGAGAGCACTAGGCGCTGAAAGAGATAAAAATAAAGGAGTAAGAAGTCCAAAAGCAGAGTTTATGAAATATACATTAAATACTAATTACTACAAACCTTTAACTCAAAAGCTAGTATATAGATTTAACACAACTTTTACTCACTCAAATGATGTTCTTTATGGTTCAGAAAAATATTCAATAGGTGGAGTAGGAAGTGTTGGAGGCTATCATAGGACTGGAAATATACAAGGCGATAGAGCAATAGAAATAGAAAATGAATTATCATATAGAGTGTTAGACTCAGAAAAATTTGGAAAAATAACTCCTTATTTAAGTTATTCATATGGAAAAGTAAGAAATAACAAAAATAATTCAAAATATAGAAAAGGATATATGTCAGGTGCTATATTAGGTTTAAGATATAATATGAAATATTTAGATTTAGACGTAGCTTATGCAAAACCCTTAGCTCGTTCAAACTATTTAAAACCTAAAAATAGAGAAATATATTTTAGTGCAACATTAAAAGTTAAATTTTAGATGGGAGGGAATAAGTGAGAAATAAATTTTTTAAGAAATTTATAACAGTAATTTTTTTACTGATATATAATATAGAGATATTTGCAGCTAATTTAGTTGTAGATCCTAACTCAAATTACAATACAAAACTTGATGAATCAGCAAGTGGAGTGCCTATTGTTAATATATCAACTCCTAATGATAGGGGATTAAGTATAAATGAGTTTAGTGAATATAATATAGATGAAAAAGGACAAATACTAAATAATGCTGATAATGTAGGAAGAACTCATCTTGGTGGACTAATAAATGCAAATCCAAACTTAGCGCCTAATCAAGCTGCAAATTTAATAATTCTTCAAGTTAATGGTTCTAACCGTTCTCAAATAGAAGGATATTTAGAAGCATTGAGTAGAGAAAGAGTAGATGTTATCTTAAGTAATGAAAATGGTCTATATATCAATAATGGTGGAACTATCAATATTAAAAACTTTACTGCAACAACAGGTAAAGTTAATTTAAAAGATGGAGATTTCATTGGAATAGATATCGAAAAAGGGAATATAGTTATAGGTCCTAAGGGTATGGATGGAACTAATGCTAACTATGTTGAAATAATAGCAAAGACATTAGAGCTAAGAGGAAATGTTGTAACTAATGATTTAAAAGTGGTTACAGGTTCTAATAGTACAACTTCTACTAATAATATTGCAATAGATGCAAAAGAATTAGGTGGGATGTATGCAAATAGAATAAGAATAATAAGTACAGATAAGGGAGCAGGAGTAAATTCTGATGCCTTTATTGTGTCTAAAGATAGTAAATTAGAAATAACTGCTAATGGAAAAATAAAGGTAAATAAGGTACAAGGTAAGGGAATTGATATCAAAGGAAAGGAATATGAACAAAAAGATTTAGCATATTCTGATGAAGGAATATCAATAAATGCAGATAAAATTAAATTATCTGGAACAGGAACACAAGCAAATAAGCAAATCAATCTAAATGGAATAGTTGAAAATAGTGCAACAATATATACAAAAGAAGGAATAAAAACAAAAGATTTAACAAATACTGGAGTGGTCCAAGCGACAAACCAAATTGAAGTTGAAGGAAATTTAACAAATAAAGGAGAAGTTCTAACAAATGGAAATCTTACAGCTAAAGACAGTGTTTCAACTAAAAAAATAATTGCAAAAGATGGAATTTCAGTAGGTAAATTAGAAAATTCTGGGGTAGTTGTAACAGAAAAAAATCTTAATATAAATAAGAATTTAATAAATTCTGGAAATGTTCAAGCAGTAGGAAAAATATCAGTTGTTGAAAATACAAATAATACAGGAGAAATATTAACTAATAGTTCTTTTATTTCTAAAAATACTATTACTACAAAGAAGTTAATAGCCAAAGAAGGAATTTCAGTTGCTAACCTAGAAAGTTCTGGAGTAATAGCAACAGATAAGAAATTAGATATAAAGGGTAATTTAATAAATAGTGGAGAAATTCGAACATTAGATGATATAAATATAAAAGAAAATACTGTAAATACAGGAGACATCCTAACAAATGGAGCTTTTTCATCAAAAGATGTTAAAAATGACAAAGTAATAAGTGTAAGCAAGGATATTAATGTAGCTAAATTAGAAAATAATGAAAACCTTACAACAGCTAATAATTTAAATATTAATGGAAGTCTAATAAATTCTGGTAATATTCAAGCTATTGAAAATATTTCAGTTATAAATAATGTATTGAATAAAGGAACTATACTAACTAATGGTTCTTTTACTTCAAAAGATATCAAGAATGAAAAAGAATTAAGTGCAAATAAGAATATTACAGCATCTGAACTTGAAAATAGTGGAAATGTTGTAACAAATAGTAAAATAAATATTAATGGTACTTTAACTAATACTGGCGAAGTTAAAGCATTAGACAACATAACAACTACTCGAAATACTACAAATAATGGAAGTATTCTAACTAATAAAAATTTTGTAACTTCTGATTTAATTAATAACAAAAAAATAATTGCTAAAGAAAAAATTGATGTAAAGAATCTAAAAAATACTGGAACAATAGCCTCAGGAGATAAATTTACTATCAATGGAAATTTTGAAAATACTAATAATATGGAAACTACAAATCTTGATGTAACAGGAAATAAGCTAACAAATAGTGGAAGTATTAAGGCTGATAATATTGCTACAAATGTGGCTAATATAACTAATGATGGAAAAATATTATCATTTAATAATATTTCTTTTTCTAATGCACAAAATATAACAAACAGAAATGAGATAACAGTACTTAAAGATATTGAAGCAAATAATACAAATCTTGTAAATAGTGGGGATATTGCTTCTAATGGAAAAGTATCGCTTAATAACTCAAATATTACAAATACTAAAAAAATTGCTTCTAGTACGATAGAAATGCAAAATAATAAGAAATTTGATAATACTGGAGAAATAGTAGGAAATAATGTAACTTTAACAACTACAAATGATATAGATTTAGTTGGTAAATTACATGGTGCTCAAAACCTAACTATAAATGGAAAAAATATAACAAATAATGGAGAAACTACTGGAACAGGAACAACTTCTATTACTGCCAGTAATAATTTTACTAATAATAGTGAATTAGCAGCACAAACACTTACAGTAACTGCAACAGGAGATGTTGTAAATAATAAAGAGTTAAATGGTGGAAAAGTAAGTATAACTGGAAATAATATACAAAATAATGATTTGATTGCAACAGCAGGAGATTTAACATTAACTGCAACTAACAAAGTTGATAATAAATCTGGAAAAACTATTTTTGCTGGAAATAAACTAACTATTACTGCTAAAGAAATCTTAAATAATAAAAATTCTGAACTTTTAGGAACTAATATAGAACTAACTGCTGATAAAGTAAGAAATGAAGTTGGAACAATAAAAGCATTTAATGATATTACAATAAAAACAGATAAGTTTGAAAATATAGGAGAAGTAAAAGATTTAGATAAATATGAAAAATATTATGAAACTTGGGATGGAAAAATACTAAGCGAAAGCGAAATTAGCGATTGGAAAAAATATTATTCAGAAAGTTCAAGAAAAAGAAGTAATGGACATGCAGGAGACCATGTAAGAGATAAACAAAGAGAAGCATATGAAAGAATATCAAATACCGTAGCAGAAGATAAATATAAGTCTTTACTATTTCCTAAATATAAAAAGTTAATGGAAGGATATCTAGGAAACGAAGGAGAACATAGAGAAAAAACAGGAACTGCAAAAATACAAGATATACCACTAAAAGAAAAAGTGAGAAGTAAAGGCGAAACTGAACATGGAAAAATATTAGCAGGCGGAAATATTACAATAGAAGGTAAAAATGGAGGAAATAGCCAAGAAGTTTTAAATAAGGATTCTATAATATCAGCAGGAAATACAGTAAAAATAAATGCTAATAAACTAGAAAATATTGTAAGTATTGGTGAGAAAGTAAAAGTGAAAACTGGTGAAGAATATATGGAAGTCAAATTTGAACATACAGGTCGTAGAGTGAATAGACATGTTCAAATGAATGTAACATATATTAGAGATTTTGCCGATGACTATATAACAAAAAAAGTTCCTGTATTAGATGAAAATGGAAAACAAGTCTATGAAACCTACAAGGTTGGAAATAAAACTAGAAGAAGAAAAAAATATGAAACTGTTACTGAATATGTTGGAAGATATGCCTATGTTACAGGTTCACCATCTATAATAGAAGGAAGAAATGTAGTAATAAATCCAGCAAGTGTTGTAAAACAAGAAATAGATGATGCAAATGGTAAAATTAATGAAGGAAAAGAAAATAAAGTAATAAAAGAAGAAAGAAAAGTTCATACAGGAATAAATAAAGAAATAAAAGAAGAAAAAATTGCTCCTAATCAAATTAATGTAAAAAATGAACTTAAAAAATATGTAAATGTTGGAACAGATGGTGTAATATATAATGGAAATAATGGTCAGCTAGCAGGAAGTACAAAAGTTATAGATGAAATCATAAAAAATGGTAAAATAGATATAGATGCTAGTTTATCAAGCTCATTATTCATTAAAAATGTATCTCCAACATCAAAATATTTATTAGAAACAAGAGCAAAATATATAGACCAAAATAGTTTCTATGGAAGTGAATATTTCTTAACTAGAATAGGCTATGAAGAAAAATGGAATAGAGTAAAAAGATTAGGAGATGCTTACTATGAAAATGAACTGATAGAAAGAAGTATAACAGAAAAATTAGGAACAAGATTTTTAAATGGAAAAGAAATATCAGCAAAAGAACTGATGGATAATGCAGCAATAGAAGCTAAGAAAAATGCTTTAACAGTAGGGAATTCCTTAACAAAAGAACAAATAGCAAAACTAGATAAAGATATAGTATGGTATGAGTATCAAAATTTAGATGGAATACAAGTATTAGTTCCAAAAATATATTTATCTCAAAATACACTAAAAAATCTAAATACAGATAGTAGAAGTAGAATAACAGGAATAGAAAATACTTATGTAAGAACTGGTAATTTAGAAAATGCAGGCTTAATAGGTGGATATGGAAACACTTATGTAGAAGCAAAAGAAGTTAATAATAGAACATTAGGAAACCAACTTGCTGAAATAAGAGGTAATAATACTACAATAATTGCTCAAAATAATATCAATAATATAGGTGCTAAAATATCTGGAAATGAAAGCTTAAATTTAGTAGCTATAGATGGAGATATAGTAAATAAGAGTACAGTAGAAAAAGTAGAATTTAATAATGGTGAATTTGATAGAAGTAAATTTACTAAAATAGATTCAGTTGGAGAAATAGTATCTAACGGAAATCTTAATATACTTACTAATAATTACATAAGTACAGGAGCTATAACTGAAGCTAAAAATGCCAATATAAATGTTACTAATGATATCAATATAAAATCACAAGAAGTAAGTGGAGAACAAAAGTTTGGAAAAGATGATAGTCAATATAACTATTATGGATTTGAAAGAAATATAGGTTCAGTAGTTAAAGCAGAAAACTTAAATATAACTGCTAGTGATTTAAATATATCAGGTTCAGCAGTAACAACAAAGACAGCTAACTTAAATGTAGATAAATTAAATATTGAATCAAAAGTAGATAAAGAAGATGAAATAAAGAAATCATCATATAAAAGTCTTTTAAAATCAGGTTCAAAGAAAGAAACTATCCATAATGAAGAAAATTCAGCAGGAAGCCTTTATGTAGAAGGTAAAGGACTAATTAAAGGTGATGTAAATCTTGTAGGAAGTAATTTAGTACTAGGCGATAATAGCTTTGTAGCTGGAAAAGTAACTACTGATTCAAGAGAACTTCACAGTTCATACTCGCTAGAAGAAAATAAAAAAGGATTTAGTGGAAGTATAGGAAGTGGAGGATTTTCTGTTGGATATGGAAAATCAGAAAGTAAGTTAAAAGAAAAAGATTTAACAAATGCTAAATCTAATCTAGTATTAGGAGATAATGTAACTCTTAATAA
>NZ_LT608325.1:133904-258896 GCF_900095705.1 Fusobacterium massiliense
ACAGGAATAGTTAGTGGACTTGCTTCTAATCAAGGAACAAAACTTCCTACAAGTGCTGTTAATAAAAATAATTCTAATGATGATGACGATGATGATGATAATGATAAAAATAATCAAACTAATACTGTTGGTAAAGATAATCTAAAAGCTGCACAAGCAACTAATAACTTCTATGCAAATGTAGGAGTGAATTTTGGTTATACTAAATCAAGTTCTAAAACAAATTCGCATAATGAAAGTGCAGTTGTAACAACAATAAGGGGAAAAGATGAAAATTCAAGTATAACTTACAATGCTGTAAAGAATGTTGAATATGTTGGAACACAAGCACAAGATACTAAATTTATCTATAATAATGTAGAAAATATTACTAAAAAAGCTGTTGAATTAAATAATTCATATTCATCTACTGGTAAAAGTAGTGGAATATCAACAGGAGTAACTATAGGTTATGGAGATGGAATACAAACTGAAGGAAATGGAGTAAGTATTTCAGCTTCTAAATCAAAAATGAATACCAATGGAACTACTTACCAAAATGGTAGATTTGTAAATGTAGATGAAGTACATAATAATACAAAGAATATGACTCTTTCTGGATTTAACCAAGAAGGTGGAACAGTTACTGGAAATATAGAAAATCTAACTATTGAAAGTAAACAAAATACATCTATAACAAAAGGAAGAACAATAGGAGGAAGTCTAAGTATAGCACCAAATGGAATGCCATCAGGAAGTGCAAATTATTCACAAACAAATGGAGAAAGAAGAGTTGTAGATAATGCAAGTACTTTCATAATAGGAGATGGAAGTAATTTAAAAGCAGGTAAGGTAGAAAATACAGCTTCTGCGATAGGAACAAGTGGAAATGGAAAACTATCAATAGATGAATATGTAGGACATGACTTAGAAAATGTAGATAAATTAAAAACAGTAGGTGGTTCAGTAGGAGTATCAGCTTCTGGAATAACAAGTCTAGGAGTAAATTATTCTGATAGAAAACAAGAAGGGATAACAAAGAATACAGTAATAGGTAATGTAGAAATAGGAAAATCTTCTGGAGATGAAATCAATAAAGATTTAGATACAATGACAGAGATAACAGAAGATAGAGATTTTAAAACAGATATAAATATAGAATCTCAAACTATTAAGTATGCTTTAAATCCAGGTCAATTTAAAGAAGATTTACAAAAAGCCAAAAATGAAATACATGATATTTACCATGCAGTAGATAGTACAGTAAATTTACAAGGAAAAGAAGACAGAAATATATTAGAACAACTTGGAGAAGTAAGACAGGCTAAAACAATATATAATGTGATAGATTCAAGATTACAAGAAGCAGAAAATCAGGAAGATATAGCAAAAGCCTTTGAAGGAGTATCAGAAGATTTAGATTACAAGGTAAAGGTAATCTATACAGACCCAAGTAAATCTCCACAATTAATTGGAGTAGATAAAAAAGGAAATACTTATATAAAGAATGGAACAGCTTATGTAGATAAGAAAACAGGAATAGGATATATTCTAGTAAATACTAAATCACCAGCTAATAGTACAAAAGCAGGAGTAATAGGAACAATAGCTGAAGAGCAAAGCCATGTAATAGGAAAGAAAGAAGGAAGACAAAAAGTAGTTCCAGATGGAAGTGAAAAAGGATTAGAAAGTTTAGGAAAGCCAACAAATGATTACTTTAAGAAACAATATAGTAAGAATGATAAAGCCATAGAATTAAAGAGTGATGGAAAAGATTATTCTAATGTTGATTTTGGAGAACATGTTGGGGATAGTGGAGGATTTGCTGAGTTAAAAGGAATATTTTTAGACAAAATAGTTGGGACAGAAGACACATTAATATCAGCAAAAGATTATTTACCAATGGAATTTCAAATTAGAGAAAAAAAAATAAAAAATATTTTAGAAAAAGAAAAGAACAACATTTCTTCCAAAATGGTACATGAAGAATTAATAAAGTTAGGTCAAGTAGGAGGACAAAATATTATAAAAAACAAATATGAAGGTATTTATGTTCTAGAAAACGAGGATATAAGAAAACAATTTTTTGATGAAAAGGACAATTTACGTTTAGATAAATTTGATCCAGAGAATTGGGGAAAAATTGAAAATAGTAAAAAATTTAAAGAAGGAGTTGAAGAAGTACGAAAAAAATCTCAAGAATATTATTTAAAAAATAAAAATATTATAAAAACTGAAGCAATAGCTAAAATAAATACAGTTGTAAAGCTTGCTGGAGATACAGATATTTTTACAGACAATGATTTAAAATTTGCTTTAGGGAAGACAACGATAACAAGTAGAATTATCATTGATAGAGGAGTTCCTTATTTAAGATATAATTTAACAGATAAATTTCAGGATCCCGCAGATATAAATATTGAATGGGGAAAACCATATCAAATGCTTGGACCTTCTAGAATTATTCCTTTATTTGATGTAATGGGGTTAGAAAAATGAGAAAGTTTTTTATATTTCATATTATAATGTTAGCTTTAACTATCTTCTTTTTAACTAAAATAGTAAGGTATGAAAATACTCTGTTACAATTAAGTGAAAACACTAAAATAGAGAGAGATTATCCTATATTTAATGATGATGTAGCCCTTTTTTATTTAGAATCAACTAATCTAAAATATATTATATATGTAGAAGGATTAAAAAAAATAGATAATATATGGGTAGGGAACGCTTATAGTTATAAGGAGGCTTATGAAAAAAATTCTGGTTTTAAATGGCTAGAAGATGATTCAAAAAGCTTTAATCCTGAATATAATAGAGAGCAAAAAGAAATAGAATATAATAGAAGTACAGGTTATTTTATTATTGATGATAAAAAGGAAATATATGGACTTTCAGAAGATGAAATAAAAGAAATGTTAAATATTTCATCTTTAAAATTAGAAAATCCTGAAAAGTATATGAAAAGAAATGGAGAAAGATCTCGTTTAACTAAATTTTATCAAGATTTATTTAGTGAAATACTTAACATCCCTACTAGTTATGATTCAGATGAATTTGAAAAAGGAAATTCTGCAACAGCTTCTGAAATTAATAAATTAATTTTTATAAAAAATATAATAATTGTATATTTAGGAATTAATTTAATTCTATGTATAGTTTTTCTTTTTAAAAAGAATATTAAAAATTTAAAAAATTATATAAAAGTTAAAGAAAAAAGAATATGGATCTTATATGGATTAGATTTTTTTACACTATTTATTTATTGTTTTTTATGCATATTTTCTGAGTTAAATAAAATAATAGAAATGAATAAATTTGTATTTTATTATATTGTTATAAAAAATTTTCTATTTTATTATTATTTAAAATTAAAAAAAGAGAAATTTAAAAAATTAATTGTGGTAGGGTATCTCATTTTAATTTTAATATTAGTTTCTGGAATTTTTATTAAAAGTTTTGAAATAAATAGCATTTTTTATTATTTAACTTATCTTTTTTCAATTCTTTATTTTCCTATCTTATCATTAAGAAAAAAAGAAAATTTAAAAGTCATAGTATTAATAAATTCTTTATATTTAGTTACACAATTTATTTATCTTGCCATAGTTTTTTTGTGGTTATATATTATATTTTGAATTATAGAATAGTGGAATAAATCTATCAGTAAGAATAAAATCAGAAGCATTAGATAGAGCGAAACAAGGAATAGATTCATTTAAGCAAATGAAGTCAGGAGATATACTTGGAGGAATAGCTTCAACAACTAATACAGTAACAGGTTTAGTTCAAGGTTTAAGTAGTAATATTACTAAAAAAGATGGAAGTAAAGCAACTTTAAAAGACATTAAAGATGGTGATTTTAAAGTTAATAATAACTTCTATGCAAATGCAGGAGTAAACTTAGGATTTAATAAGTCAAGTTCAAATTCTAAATCACATAATGAATTTGGAGTTGTTACAACAATTAGAGGAAAAGATGAAAATTCAAGTATAACTTACAACAATGTAAAGAATGTTGAATATGTTGGAACACAAGCTCAAGATACTAATTTTATCTATAATAATGTAGAAAATATTACTAAAAAAGCTGTTGAATTAAATAATTCATATTCATCTACTGGTAAAAGTAGTGGAATATCAGCTGGTGCAACTATTAACTACAATAATGGTTTCCAAGTAGAAGCAAATGCAGTAAGTATTTCAGCTTCTCAATCTAAAATGAATAGCAATGGAACTACTTACCAAAATGGAAGATTTGTAAATGTAGATGAAGTACATAACAATACAAAGAATATGACTCTTTCTGGATTTAACCAAGAAGGTGGAACAGTTACTGGAAATATACAAAATCTAACTATTGAAAGTAAACAAAATACATCTATAACAAAAGGAAGAACAATAGGAGGAAGTTTAAGTATAGCACCAAATGGAATGCCATCAGGAAGTGCAAATTATTCACAAACAAATGGAGAAAGAAGAGTTGTAGATAATGCAAGTACTTTCATAATAGGAGATGGAAGTAATTTAAAAGCAGGTAAGGTAGAAAATACAGCTTCTGCGATAGGAACAAGTGGAAATGGAAAACTATCAATAGATGAATATGTAGGACATGACTTAGAAAATGTAGATAAATTAAAAACAGTAGGTGGTTCAGTAGGAGTATCAACTTCTGGAATAACAAGTCTAGGAGTAAATTATTCTGATAGAAAACAAGAAGGGATAACAAAGAATACAGTAATAGGTAATGTAGAAATAGGAAAATCTTCTGGAGATGAAATCAATAAAGATTTAGGCTCTATGACAGAAATAACAAAAGATAGAGATTTTAAAACAGATATAAATATAGAATCACAAACAATTAACTATATTAAAAATCCTAAAAAGTTTAAAGAAGATCTTCAAATTGCTTTAATAGAAGGAAAAGCAACAGGAAGAACAGTAGTAAAAACAATAGATAATATGATAAATGGTAATAAGAGTCAAGATATAGGAGATGCTGAAAGAAGAAGTCTAATAGAAATAAAGGAAGCAATAGTTAGAGTTCAAACAGCACCTGCAATGGATATTATCGCAGAAAAAGATTTAACAGATAAAAATATACAAGCTAGACTTGGAGTAGAAATAGAAAAATTTGATCCAAATGCCCCAACATTATCAGAAAAAGTAAAAGAAAGAATAGATGAGTTAAAAGCAGAAGGAAAAGAAATAGTAGCTTTTTATGATAAAGTAACTAAAAAGATATTTATAAACCAAAATGCAAAAGATGAAGAAGTAAGAGCTTCCATAGCAAGAGAATACAAGATAAAAGAAGACTTAAAGCTAGGAAGAGGAAAGGAAAATGATAAAGGACAACTACGTTCAACAGTAGCAGGAGAGATAGCCTATGACGAGATAAAGGATAGATTAAAGAAAGGTGATAAAAATCCAATAAGTGCGTCAAGTTTTGATGTAGCAAAGATGGATAAGGATAGTGAGGTCACAGCAGATGGATATAGAGCTGAAAGAAAAGCTAAAAATGATATAGCAGTAGCAGAAGCTAGATACAGAAATAAACTTGCAAGTATTTCAGCTGAATATTCCAATAGAACTAGCCTTACTTCAGAAGAAATAGCTGAGATAAAAGAATTAGAAAAACAAGCAAGATTAGAAAGAGATAAAGAAATAGCAATAATTCAAAAAGGAATAGGAACTATAAGAGAATATGAAGAATATGCTAAGACTCAATTAGCTCCACAATGGGAACTTATAAATTCAACTAGTTATATTCCAGAAAAAGAAGCATTAAAAGCTAGAGATAATTTTTTAAGAAGAAATATTGATACAACAAAAGAATACAAAGAAGGAACGAAAAAGGTATATAGGGATGCTTTTGAAGAAGAATATAGAAATTCTTTTGAAGAAGGTATAAAAACTACTGTAAAATATGAGGTGGCTAAAAAAGTTGTAGAAACAGGTTCTAAAACATTTGGAACAATGGGACTATTTTTCTTATGGTCAACACCAGCTGGTGGAGGAGAATTACTACCAAATGAGATTAAAACAAAAAGTGATCCTCGAAAAATAATAACACCTGCTACTTATGGGTATCTTGAAAAACATTTTCCAGAATATATTAAAGCAAAAGGAAATGAATATAGACTAGCAGGAAATTATAAAGATGGAATGCTTCCACCAAAAAATCAAAGAGAAAAAATTGATAAAGTAATTTTTAAGGATATTAAGAATTTCTATTATGGAACTAAAACATTAGATGAAAAAATATCTGAAAGTGAGGGGAAACTTTATGGTAGTTTAATAGGGTCAACTTCTGGAGTCATAACAGCTACCTATGCAATAGATAATTTACCAGAGGCATTAAATACATTAAAAGCTAGTAATACTAGTGTAACACCTACAGTTACATATAAGTCAGGAAATACATCTCCAGTATTATATGATAAATCAAAATTCTTACCTGTACCAGTAACAACTAACGGAACTTTAGTAGCACCATTAGCAACAAATAAGGAACTAGCAACTGTACCGTTGTTAACAGATGGAGCAGTAAGTCAAGTAGCAAATAAAGTAGCTCAAGTACAAAATAATAGGGTACCATATAACCCTGTACTTGCACTACCTAACTATCTTAGCAAACCAGAACAAGGAGGAGTAATGGTTGTTGGAGCTGGAACCAAAGCTATAAGTGGAGCATATAATATAGATATAAATCCTAAAGTAGGTGGTGTTCATTTTGGAGATGCAACTAATCTGGTAAATGTTCCTACAGGATCTCAATCAAAAGTTATTATTGAAAATCCATATGGTTTTAATCCACTTAATCCTGAAATACTAAGAGTTGTAAAGCCTGGAGGCGAGATAAGAATAACAGGAACAGAAAGGAATAAGTATTTTAAGGATATGCTTAAAGATAGCTATGAACCTCCTGCAGGATTCAAAGTGATTAAAAAAGGGGATATTCCAAAGTTAGAAAGGAGACAAGGTTTTCAAAAAAATGGAGAACCAATAGGGAAACCAACTGATAAAGAAGTGATATTGATAAAAGAATAAAGGAGACCAGCTATGAGAACTAAGTTGAGAATACAATCTCTGGATGAATGGGAATTAGATGGAATGGAGTTTGAATGTACATTACCAATTATTAAAAATAAAACCATAATATTTGGAGTTTATAATATGAATTTTGAAATAACAGATAATATATGGTATCAGTTACCAGAAGAGTATAAAAGGAAAATGTATAATAATTATCGTAAAAAGGTTATAAAAAATATGTTAGTTACAATAACTAATATTACTGCATATAGTTTTAATATTAAATTTCATGATAAATTAAAAGATGAAATAATAATGGAAGAAATTTATGAAAATTTTGATAGGAATAGAAAAATTGAAAGTTTTCTACCTAGTTGTGATTTTCCATACTCATCTATGTCTATCTATTTTCAATATTTAGGAGAAATTTATGTAGAATTCGATTTAGATGAGCTAATAGCTTATAGTGAGGAAGAAAGAATATTAGGATATCTTAATTTGATGAAAGAGGTTAATCGTAGAAAAGAAAGAGAAAAAAGCATAGGGAAACTAGAACAGATATATAATGAACAGTTAAATTTAAATTTATGATTTTAGATATAGAAAATCATAATAAAGGAGCTATGTATGGAAATAAGAATAAAATTACAACCTTTATATAGAAATGAATTAAATTTTTCAGAAGCTTTCTGTACAGTACCAATAATAATGGATAAAACAATGGTATGGGGAGCTTATAATGTAGATTTAAATATGTCAGAGTGTATTTGGTATCAATTACCTGAAAAATTTAAAGAAAAAATAAGGAACGATAAAGGATATACTATAAAATCTATGATAATAACTGTAACAGATATTACAGCATATAGTGTTACTGTTAGTAATCATGAAAAATTGAAAGATACAATAATAATGGAAGAGATATATAAAGATTTTTCAGAAAGTAAGAAAATAGAAAGATTTTTATGTAAATGTGATTTTCCTTACTCAAATATAGAAGTGTATTTTCAAAATTTAGGAGAAATATATATTGAATTTGAATTAGAAGATTGGGTATGTTATGAAAAAGAAGCTAAGGAAGAATGGAAAATAAAAGAAATAGAAAGAAGAAAATTAAGGGAAGTATATAAAGTAGAACCGAGGGTTATAAAGGTTAGTGAAGAAATAAAAAAAATTGAAGGAATAAAAGAAAGAGTTATAATACAAAGTTTATTAGAAAAAATTCATGATGTGGAGCAGTCTAAGTTTGAAAAGATGTTAAAAAAGTCTTATAAAGAAAGTAGTATTCCAAAAGAAAGTCTTTTATTAATATTTGAAAAATTTCCTCTTCTTATAGATAGAGAAATTGATAGTTTACTTTTTAATTTAAAGTATATAATGTTAATAATAAAAAGTGCAGAAGAACTAAGAATAGCGATTCCAGAAAATATTAAAAATGAGATAGGATACTGGCTAACAGATATGCAAGCAAAAATTAGGAAAGAAGAAGAGGAAAAGTTATTTAAAGAAATTAGAGACAAATTAAATCTTAAAAAAGTTTATAAAAGTGGAACATATGAATTTTTTTAAATTATTAAAAAAGTCTATTAACAAAAGAACAAATAGCAAAACTAGATAAAGATATAGTATGGTATGAGTATCAAAATTTAGATGGAATACAAGTATTAGTTCCAAAAATATATTTATCTCAAAATACACTAAAAAATCTAAATACAGATAGTAGAAGTAGAATAACAGGAATAGAAAATACTTATGTAAGAACTGGTAATTTAGAAAATGCAGGCTTAATAGGTGGATATGGAAACACTTATGTAGAAGCAAAAGAAGTTAATAATAGAACATTAGGAAACCAACTTGCTGAAATAAGAGGTAATAATACTACAATAATTGCTCAAAATAATATCAATAATATAGGTGCTAAAATATCTGGAAATGAAAGCTTAAATTTAGTAGCTATAGATGGAGATATAGTAAATAAGAGTACAGTAGAAAAAGTAGAATTTAATAATGGTGAATTTGATAGAAGTAAATTTACTAAAATAGATTCAGTTGGAGAAATAGTATCTAACGGAAATCTTAATATACTTACTAATAATTACATAAGTACAGGAGCTATAACTGAAGCTAAAAATGCCAATATAAATGTTACTAATGATATCAATATAAAATCACAAGAAGTAAGTGGAGAACAAAAGTTTGGAAAAGATGATAGTCAATATAACTATTATGGATTTGAAAGAAATATAGGTTCAGTAGTTAAAGCAGAAAACTTAAATATAACTGCTAGTGATTTAAATATATCAGGTTCAGCAGTAACAACAAAGACAGCTAACTTAAATGTAGATAAATTAAATATTGAATCAAAAGTAGATAAAGAAGATGAAATAAAGAAATCATCATATAAAAGTCTTTTAAAATCAGGTTCAAAGAAAGAAACTATCCATAATGAAGAAAATTCAGCAGGAAGCCTTTATGTAGAAGGTAAAGGACTAATTAAAGGTGATGTAAATCTTGTAGGAAGTAATTTAGTACTAGGCGATAATAGCTTTGTAGCTGGAAAAGTAACTACTGATTCAAGAGAACTTCACAGTTCATACTCGCTAGAAGAAAATAAAAAAGGATTTAGTGGAAGTATAGGAAGTGGAGGATTTTCTGTTGGATATGGAAAATCAGAAAGTAAGTTAAAAGAAAAAGATTTAACAAATGCTAAATCTAATCTAGTATTAGGAGATAATGTAACTCTTAATAANAGGTACAGAAATAACAGCAACTAATTTCATTCATGGAAAAGTTACTGTAAATAATGGTGATGTAAAGTTTGGAGCAAGAAAAGATACAAGAGATGTAGAAACATCATCAAAGAGTAGTGGAGTAAACTTATCTGTAAGAATAAAATTAGAAGCATTAGATAGAGCGAAACAAGGAATAGATTCATTTAAACAAATGAAGTCAGGAGATATACTTGGAGGAATAGCTTCAACAACTAATACTGTCACAGGAATAGTTAGTGGACTTGCTTCTAATCAAGGAACAAAACTTCCTACAAGTGCTGTTAATAAAAATAATTCTAATGATGATGACGATGATGATGATAATGATAAAAATAATCAAACTAATACTGTTGGTAAAGAAATCTAAAAGCTGCACAAGCAACTAATAACTTCTATGCAAATGTAGGAGTGAATTTTGGTTATACTAAATCAAGTTCTAAAACAAATTCGTATAATGAAAGTGCAGTTGTAACAACAATAAAAGGAAAAGATGAAAATTCAAGCATAACTTACAATGCTGTAAAGAATGTTGAATATGTTGGAACACAAGCACAAGATACTAAATTTATCTATAACAATGTAGAAAATATTACTAAAAAAGCTGTTGAATTAAAGAATTCATATTCATCTACTGGTAAAAGTAGTGGAATATCAACAGGAGTAACTATAGGTTATGGAGATGGAATACAAACTGAAGGAAATGGAGTAAGTATTTCAGCTTCTAAATCAAAAATGAATACCAATGGAACTACTTACCAAAATGGTAGATTTGTAAATGTAGATGAAGTACATAATAATACAAAGAATATGACTCTTTCTGGATTTAACCAAGAAGGTGGAACAGTTACTGGAAATATAGAAAATCTAACTATTGAAAGTAAACAAAATACATCTATAACAAAAGGAAGAACAATAGGAGGAAGTCTAAGTATAGCACCAAATGGAATGCCATCAGGAAGTGCAAATTATTCACAAACAAATGGAGAAAGAAGAGTTGTAGATAATGCAAGTACTTTCATAATAGGAGATGGAAGTAATTTAAAAGCAGGTAAGGTAGAAAATACAGCTTCTGCGATAGGAACAAGTGGAAATGGAAAACTATCAATAGATGAATATGTAGGACATGACTTAGAAAATGTAGATAAATTAAAAACAGTAGGTGGTTCAGTAGGAGTATCAGCTTCTGGAATAACAAGTCTAGGAGTAAATTATTCTGATAGAAAACAAGAAGGGATAACAAAGAATACAGTAATAGGTAATGTAGAAATAGGAAAATCTTCTGGAGATGAAATCAATAAAGATTTAGATACAATGACAGAGATAACAGAAGATAGAGATTTTAAAACAGATATAAATATAGAATCTCAAACTATTAAGTATGCTTTAAATCCAGGTCAATTTAAAGAAGATTTACAAAAAGCCAAAAATGAAATACATGATATTTACCATGCAGTAGATAGTACAGTAAATTTACAAGGAAAAGAAGACAGAAATATATTAGAACAACTTGGAGAAGTAAGACAGGCTAAAACAATATATAATGTGATAGATTCAAGATTACAAGAAGCAGAAAATCAGGAAGATATAGCAAAAGCCTTTGAAGGAGTATCAGAAGATTTAGATTACAAGGTAAAGGTAATCTATACAGACCCAAGTAAATCTCCACAATTAATTGGAGTAGATAAAAAAGGAAATACTTATATAAAGAATGGAACAGCTTATGTAGATAAGAAAACAGGAATAGGATATATTCTAGTAAATACTAAATCACCAGCTAATAGTACAAAAGCAGGAGTAATAGGAACAATAGCTGAAGAGCAAAGCCATGTAATAGGAAAGAAAGAAGGAAGACAAAAAGTAGTTCCAGATGGAAGTGAAAAAGGCTTAGAAAGTTTAGGAAGACCAACAAATGATTATTTTAAAAATCAATATAGTAAGAATGATAAAGCTATAGGATTAAAGAGTGATGGAAAAGATTATTCTAATGTTGACTTTGGTGAAAATGTTGGGGATCATATTTTTGATGATTCAGCACACAAAGAAGCTTTAAATTTTACACTTCGTGATGGTTCAAAAAAATTAACAAATAGTAGTCTAAAAGTAATAGAAGAAAAGGGAATAGAATATGCTTTAGAAAAAGACTTAGTTAAATATGAATCAACAATACATAAAAATTTTTCTGAAGAAAAAGCTATAAAAAAAGAAATAGATGAAAAACAAAAAATAGCAATTCAAAAGAGTAAAGAAGATCCTTTATACAATTATTACTTAGCAGTAGATGGAATATCAAGAAAAGTTACTATAGAAAAAGAATTGAAACCCAATAGTTTTGGAAAAAACTTAAAGGATAGTACTAGTAAAGCATTAAAAGAAGGGTATGATTCTGTAATCAATTCAATTCCTAACTATGATAAGTGGCAAAAAATATCAAAAGAATATGGAGAAATGGAAAGTACTCTTGATGTAAAGGCTTTATTGGTTACTAGTGGAAATTTAATAACAGTACCAGGAAGAATGGCGACTGAAATGAACCTTTTTGGATCAGGAGAAATACAATATGGTTCAGTAAAAGATATAAGGAAAAGACAAAAAGAATTAAACGATGTTATAAGAGGTAAAGTAGATTTTTTAACAACAATAGCAGCTTATTCAACAGTAGAGGCAATAAAAGATAGTAAAACTTTTCAAAAATTTAAAAATAAATTTGTTTCTTTAGAATATTCTAAAAGTGTAGAAGTAAAAGCTACTGAATCTTATCATAAAACACCCATACAATTTGATAAGTATACAATGACAAATGGAAGTATGATAAAGAGAAATGATGGAAGGATTGAATATATGATAAAAGGCTATATAAATGGAAAAGAAGGGGTTTACCATATTACAGTAAGGGATGGAAATTATGTTATTCATAAAGATTTTATACTTAAAAAAGATTGGAATAGATTTAACATTAAGAATAAACTTTTGGATTATAATAAAATTAAATAGTTAGAGGAGAATTAATGAAAATAAAAATTGTAGCTTGGAGTGAAGAATATTATTATGACTTTTTAGAAATAAAAAAAGAAGAAAAAGTTATTTATAGTGGAGAATATATAACACTTCTTTCAACTGATGATAAAAACTTTAGACTAAATTTAAATTATGGAATAAGAGAAAAATCATCTAGTATTATTCTAAAAAAATTTTGTGATGGTTTTTATTCTGTACCTGATAGTAATTGTATGTATCTTTATGATTATAAATATGAGATATTGGAAATGAATAGATATCTTTTAGGTATAATATTATTTAATATTGAAGAATTAGATAATATTGAAGAAATCAATGTAGTTGATATTATAAATAATTGGATATTAGGAAGTAACTATAAAGGATATTATTTAAATATTAAAGATTATATATTTTACTTAATAAAAGAAATTTACTTTATTGATAATGAGGAATTAAATAAAGATATAAAAAATACTATGAGTAATATTATAAATATAAAGAAAAAAAATATTATAAATATTAAATACCTTGATTTAGAAACTATAAATTTCTATTTGAATAATGGACAAGTATGGGAAGCACTTTTAAAAAATAAAAAAAATGGTGATATTTATTTAAATACAAAATATAGTATTAGTATAAAAATAAATTAAAAAATATTAAAAAGAGAATTAAAAAATTAGTAAATATAATTTTAAATTTAAAAATTTAATCTTAATAGACAAAAAATATCTTGAAATATTTTTAAAAATAAGTTATAGAGATGTATTTGGACATTTAAACAGATACAATTTTTTCCCTAAGGATAAAGTATATATTACTTCAATAACTGATTATCACTATATCAAGATGATAAGAAACAAGAAGGAAGTAATTAAAACTGTAAATAGATATAAATTATTTATTGAATTATTATATTAGAAAATAGAGAATTATGAAAAATTTGAATTAAAACCATTGAAGTCAGGAGATATACTTGGAGGAATAGCTTCAACAACTAATACAGTAACAGGTTTAGTTCAAGGTTTAAGTAGTAATATTACTAAAAAAGATGGAAGTAAAGCAACTTTAAAAGACATTAAAGATGGTGATTTTAAAGTTAATAATAACTTCTATGCAAATGCAGGAGTAAACTTAGGATTTAATAAGTCAAGTTCAAATTCTAAATCACATAATGAATTTGGAGTTGTTACAACAATTAGAGGAAAAGATGAAAATTCAAGTATAACTTACAACAATGTAAAGAATGTTGAATATGTTGGAACACAAGCTCAAGATACTAATTTTATCTATAATAATGTAGAAAATATTACTAAAAAAGCTGTTGAATTAAATAATTCATATTCATCTACTGGTAAAAGTAGTGGAATATCAGCTGGTGCAACTATTAACTACAATAATGGTTTCCAAGTAGAAGCAAATGCAGTAAGTATTTCAGCTTCTCAATCTAAAATGAATAGCAATGGAACTACTTACCAAAATGGAAGATTTGTAAATGTAGATGAAGTACATAACAATACAAAGAATATGACTCTTTCTGGATTTAACCAAGAAGGTGGAACAGTTACTGGAAATATACAAAATCTAACTATTGAAAGTAAACAAAATACATCTATAACAAAAGGAAGAACAATAGGAGGAAGTTTAAGTATAGCACCAAATGGAATGCCATCAGGAAGTGCAAATTATTCACAAACAAATGGAGAAAGAAGAGTTGTAGATAATGCAAGTACTTTCATAATAGGAGATGGAAGTAATTTAAAAGTAGGAAAGGTAGAAAATACAGCTTCTGCGATAGGAACAAGTGGAAATGGAAAACTATCAATAGATGAATATGTAGGACATAACTTAGAAAATGTAGATAAATTAAAAACAGTAGGTGGTTCAGTAGGAGTATCAACTTTCTNGAATAACAAGTCTAGGAGTAAATTATTCTGATAGAAAACAAGAAGGAATAACAAAGAATACAGTAATAGGTAATGTAGAAATAGGAAAATCTTCTGGAGATGAAATCAATAAAGATTTAGGCTCTATGACAGAAATAACAAAAGATAGAGATTTTAAAACAGATATAAATATAGAATCACAAACAATTAACTATATTAAAAATCCTAAAAAGTTTAAAGAAGATCTTCAAATTGCTTTAATAGAAGGAAAAGCAACAGGAAGAACAGTAGTAAAAACAATAGATAATATGATAAATGGTAATAAGAGTCAAGATATAGGAGATGCTGAAAGAAGAAGTCTAATAGAAATAAAAGAAGCAATAGTTAGAGTTCAAACAGCACCTGCAATGGATATTATCGCAGAAAAAGATTTAACAGATAAAAATATACAAGCTAGACTTGGAGTAGAAATAGAAAAATTTGATCCAAATGCCCCAACATTATCAGAAAAAGTAAAAGAAAGAATAGATGAGTTAAAAGCAGAAGGAAAAGAAATAGTAGCTTTTTATGATAAAGTAACTAAAAAGATATTTATAAACCAAAATGCAAAAGATGAAGAAGTAAGAGCTTCCATAGCAAGAGAATACAAGATAAAAGAAGACTTAAAGCTAGGAAAAGGAAAGGAAAATGATAAAGGACAACTACGTTCAACAGTAGCAGGAGAGATAGCCTATGATGAGATAAAGGATAGATTAAAGAAAGGTGATAAAAACCCAATAAGTGCTTCAAATTTTGATGTAGCAAAAATGGATAAGGATAGTGAAGTTACTTCTGATAAATATACAGATTACTTAGAAGCAGATTTGAAAAAAGCAAGAACTTATGTTAAATATTCTTTAATAAGTGGATATCATGATTTTGGATTTTGGTTTCTTTCTTCAGAAAATCGTAAAAAACATTATGCTGAATCTGATAAAATACAAGCAAATTTTAAAAATGATTTAAAAGCTATTGATAAAGAATTAGAAGAAGCTTTGAATAAAGAGAGAAAGGCGAAAGAACTTCTTCCTAAAGTTTATATGGTATTGAGTAAGACTAAAAATCCTAATGCAAGAAAAGCTTTTGAAGCTTATTTTAATCATTTAAAAAGGCAAAGTGATACAGATAATACTTTTCTTTATAATGTTTCAAAAGGTACAGGAATAGGTTTAGCAGAAGGAGCTACAGGATACTATGCAGCTGAAGTAGTGGGAGGAACAACAGTTTCATTAATAGGTATATCTACACTTTTTAGAGGAGATACTAGAGTAGAAGTTCCTAAAGAAAATGAAAAAGATATCTATATTCCTAAGGAAAATAGAATAACAATTACATATTCACAAGCATTGGACCTAAAAAAATACTTCAGTGATTACTATAAAGATAGAATGGGATACTATAATATATTAGGATTAGTTGAAAATGATGGTATACCTAGAAATGCAAGTACACTAGAAAATGACCCAAGAATTTCAGAAGATATAGCAGCATATTATAATGGAGAAAGATCTAAACTTGAAAATAAAGGATATGTTGTAGGAAATATAGTGGGAAATATAGCAGGATATAAACTTGCAAGCGAAGGAGCTTTCTATAAGAATAATTCAACTTATACTCATGTACAAAATGATTTACCATCAGATACTACTAGAGTTGGAAGATGGATGAGTGAAGAAGAATATAAAAAAATGTTAGCAACAGGAAAAGTTCAAATGTCACAAGCAGATATAACTCATGTGGCAAATCCTGCTGATATTAATGCATTTAAAGGAGCAAAGAAAGGATCTGTTTATGTTGAATTTGATGTTAAAACAAAAGTAATATCACCTGGTGGAAATGAAAATTGGGGAATAATTTCAGGTCCTAATTCTATAAGAAATAGGTTCTATAAACAAAAAGGACTTTCTACAATTGACGAAATTCCTGATGCCTATAATATTGAAATAAAAGGGAGAAAATGATGGTAGAGGAAAAAAAAGTTATTGAAATAAAAAAAGAAATTCAATCTATTCTCAAAAAAAAGAATGAACTCTTTATATTAAATAATATAACAGTGGACATTATAACTGATACATTGTTAAATTATTTTATTGTTTTTGAAAAAGAAAATTATTTTGCTGAAATAATAGTTGGTAAAGAAGAATATGCTCCATATAAATTTATTTATTTTGATATGATAGGAGGAAATGATAAAATCCCTGAAATACTTTATACATGGTTTGATAATGAAGAAACTACAATTCAAGATATAATTGAAAATATAAATAAAGCTCTTGATTATTTTATTACTTATTAGATTGAATATAATGATTTAGAAAAAATAATAATAGGTAACTAAAAGAGAAACATTGTATAAACAAATGGAGAAAGAAGAGTTGTAGATAATGCAAGTACTTTCATAAAAACATACGATAGTAAGTAGGAATATTACTAAAAAATAAGGAAAAGGAGAAATAGAATATGAATAAAAATTATGTAGGAACTTATGGGACTATCTCTTAGACTCATCTAGATGTATATAAGAAACAGTATATTCTTTCTCTTAAACAAATTTAGATGTGAAAAAGAGAGAGGGGGGGGGGGGGGTAAATCTTATTTATTCAGGAACTGAAGGAGAAGGAAATATATTTTTTTCAATATTAAAATGTATTGAAGAAAATGATAATTATTTAAAAGTTGTAGTGATAGGAAAAAGTAAAGAACATACCCCAAAAATAGCGATAATAAAAAAAGAGGGATATGAAATATTAAAAAAGCCTAAATTTGATGTAGGAGATAAAGTAAGATTAATTAAGTATCCTAATGAAAAAGCAATTGTAAGATTAATAATATGGCATGAAAAAGACAGAAGAATTTATTATATCTTAGATGTTGAAGGAAATAAAAGGAGAAGTAATAGTTGGTATTATGAAGATGAAAATAAGTTTGAAAAAATATAATAAAAAATAAGGTACTTATAATTATTATTTTGGATTGACCCTAAAAAGTTGGACAAATTAATTTAACTTACTAATAAGGATTGACTTCTGTAAGAAGTAGAAGTTAATCCTTTTAATTTCTCCTTCTATCAGTTAGAATAAAATCAGAAGCAGTGGATAGAGCGAAACAAGGAATAGATTCATTTAAACAAATGAAGTCAGGAGATATACTTGGAGGAATAGCTTCAACAACTAATACTGTCACAGGAATAGTTAGTGGACTTGCTTCTAATCAAGGGACAAAACTTCCTACAAGTGCTGTTAATAAAAATAATTCTAATGATGATGACGATGATGATGATAATGATAAAAATAATCAAACTAATACTGTTGGTAAAGATAATCTAAAAGCTGCACAAGCAACTAATAACTTCTATGCAAATGTAGGAGTGAATTTTGGTTATACTAAATCAAGTTCTAAAACAAATTCGTATAATGAAAGTGCAGTTGTAACAACAATAAAAGGAAAAGATGAAAATTCAAGCATAACTTACAATGCTGTAAAGAATGTTGAATATGTTGGAACACAAGCACAAGATACTAAATTTATCTATAACAATGTAGAAAATATTACTAAAAAAGCTGTTGAATTAAAAAACTATTCTTTATCAAGTAGCAAAAGTAGTGGAATATCAACAGGAGTAACTATTGGTTATGGAGATGGAATACAAACATCAGTAGATGCAGTTAAAGTTTCAGCTTCTCAATCAAAAATGAATAGCAATGGAACTAGTTACCAAAATGGTAGATTTGTAAATGTAGATGAAGTACATAACAATACAAAGAATATGACTCTTTCTGGCTTTAACCAAGAAGGTGGAACAGTTACTGGTAATATAGAAAATCTAACTATTGAAAGTAAACAAAATACATCTATAACAAAAGGAAGAACAATAGGAGGAAGCCTAAGTATAGCACCAAATGGAATGCCATCAGGAAGTGCAAATTATTCACAAACCAATGGAGAAAGAAGAGTTGTAGATAATGCAAGTACTTTCATAGTAGGAGATGGAAGTAATTTAAAAGTAGGTAAGGTAGAAAATACAGCTTCTGCGATAGGAACAAGTGGAAATGGAAAACTATCAATAGATGAATATGTAGGACATAACTTAGAAAATGTAGATAAATTAAAAACAGTAGGTGGTTCAGTAGGAGTATCAGCTTCTGGAGTAAATAACATAGGAGTAAATTATTCTGATAGAAAACAAGAAGGGATAACAAAGAATACAGTAATAGGTAATGTAGAAATAGGAAAATCTTCTGGAGATGAAATCAATAAAGATTTAGGCTCTATGACAGAAATAACAAAAGATAGAGATTTTAAAACAGATATAAATATAGAATCACAAACAATTAACTATATAAAAAATCCTGAAAAGTTTAAAGAAGATTTACAAAAAGCTAAAAATGAAATACATGATATTTACCATGCAGTAGATAGTACAGTAAATTTACAAGGAAAAGAAGACAGAAATATATTAGAACAACTTGGAGAAGTAAGACAGGCTAAAGTAATATTAAATGTAATAGGTTCAAGATTAGATATAGCAGAAAATCAAGATGATATCGCAAAAGCCTTTGAAGGAGTATCAGAAGATTTAGATTATAAGGTAAAAGTAATCTATACAGACCCAAGTAACTCTCCACAATTAATTGGAGTAGATAAAAATGGAAATAAATATATAAAAGACGGAACAGCTTATGTAGATAAAGATACAGGAATAGGATATATTCTAGTAAATACTGAATCACCAGCTAATAGTACAAAAGCAGGAGTAATAGGAACAATAGCTGAAGAGCAAAGCCATGTAATAGGAAAGAAAGAAGGAAGACAAAAAGTAGTTTCAGATGGAAGTGAAAAAGGATTAGAAAGTTTAGGAAAGCCAACAAACGATTACTTTAAGAAACAATATAGTAAGAATGATAAAGCCATAGAATTAAAGAGTGATGGAAAAGATTATTCTAATGTTGATTTTGGTGAACATGTGGGGGATAAAGTAGTAAAAGATCCTCTTAAATCATATGGAAGAGAGTTTATAACAACTGATGAAAGAAAACAAGCAGAAAAAATATTATCAAAAGAAAAAGGTAATAAATATATAATAGATTGGGTTAGATATGATAATATTACTGAAACAAATTATAGAGCTAAAATAAATTATTTAGTATTTGAAGCTAAAAATAGAGTAAATGATCTCTCAGAAATAGAAAAGGGAAATTTTGAAGATGTTAATGATAAAGAAGCTGTTTATCATAATTTTACAGAAGATGGTAAAATTATATTAGATGATAATATGAAAAATCAGAAAAAAGTTGAATATGAAACGGGAAGAGAAGTTGTTATTACCCCTAATGATGAAATAGTAAAAGAACCTAGAAATCAAGGAACAGGGAACTATATTACTTATGGTCTTAAAGAGTCTAAGTCTGATGAAGGAAAATTTGACAAATTTGGACATGGAATAGTAGATATAGGAACTTACTTATTTTTTGGAACAGGTGTTAATGATAATTCAACTTTTATAAATAGAATGTCATATTTCACAAAAGGGACTTTAGTATCCATTAATTATAAAGGTATAAAGAAATGGAGTGATAGCAGAGGTTATAAAGCTGTTGGATATAAGGAGATTTTTGAATATTTAATTACTCCAAATTTTTATGAACAATATAGGGATGATACAAGATATAAAAATTTTATTGAAACAAATATTATAAGATAGAGGTGATGTCAATGAGAAAAAAAATATTTGTTTTATCTATATTAATAAATTTTCTTTTCATTTTCTTTTTTACTATGTGTGTAAGGTATACTGATAGAAATAGTTACAATATTCAGAATCAAAAAAGGGAAAATAGAGAAAAGGAAATTATTTTTAAAGAATATCCAGAAATTAGAAGCATTGATTTACTTTATGAAGCTAGTATCTTATTTGAATTATATGAAATTAAAGATAATTTAAATTTAGAAAAAATTGAATTGTTTTATAAAAATAGGAATATAGGAAAAATAGAAATAAATAAAAAAATAATTGATTTAGAAGATTTTGGAACTAAAGAATTTTATGAAAATGGAAGAAAAATTTTAAAAAAAGAATTTTCTATTGAGAAAGATTTACTAGAAATTTTAGGAAAAAACGATGAAAAATATAATATTGGTTATTTAGAAGATGGCTTTATATTAATAATATACCTTAAAGATCTAGACAAAGATAAAACCTTTATAATAAAAAAGAAATTTTCAGTATCTTTTGAAAAAAAAGGATATGATCTTTTCATACCTTCAGTATGAAATAAATTTATTTGATATTTACTAAGAATTAAAAAAATTATAATTATCTAGTAAAATTAAAAAATAGATAGCTCCTAATACAACAGTTTACCCTTTACAATAAAATTAAATAGTTAAATTAGGAGGAAAAATGAAATTTAAATTATGGTATTATAAATCTACAGATAATAAATTTTATAAAGAAAGTGAAATTGTACGTGCTTGTAGTTCTATATTGGTACCATTGTATGATAAGAAATGAGATGTTAAAAATGAAAAAGATAATTTTTTTAGAAGGAGTTTTGTTATTTTTTATATATTTTCTTTTAAATAGTTTTCCAACTTATGAAATGAATACTCTAAGACTAAGAGAAGATACACTTATTGAAAGAGATGCTGGAAATATTAATGATTATAAAAGTATATTTTTAATTCATACAAAAGACAGAGGAATTATAGCTATAAAAGAAATTAAAAAAATTGATAATAATTGGGTTGGACATATTTATCCATTAGACAATTTAATAAAGAATAGCTTTATATTTAGAAGTATTTTAAATTTATATGATGATAAAGGTAGAATTAAAACATTATATAAAGAAAAAGAGGAATATTTTATTATTTTTCCAAATAAAGAAATCTACGGTCTTTCATTAGAAGAAGTTAAAAATCAACTTAAGATTGAAAAAATAGATTTTATAGATATAAATAAATTTATGAATAAAAATGGTGAAGAAAAAGCGTTAACTATTCGTTATAAGATATATCTTGATAAACTAGCCAATTATAATAATTATGATAAACAATTTGGATTAAGTGAGATTAAAAAAGTCTTTATATTTAAGCTGATAATAATTTTATTTTTAATTTCAACATTTTTTATTAACATAACTTATTTTACTAAATGCTATTTTAAAAAAGAAAATTTCTTAGGTAATAAAGATTTATCAATTGGGGATAAAGCAGTAACAATTTTTATAGTTTTATTCTTAGATTTTCCAGTTTTGATATTTTGCATATTCTCAAGTTGGTATAAAAACTATATATTAGAAAATTATATAGGACTATTATTCATTTTTCATCTTATATTTAAAAATATATTAATCTCTTTTTCTTTTTCAGAAGAAAATAAAATAAAAAAAATTTTAGGAAATTTTTTTACCTCAAGAATTTTATTATATTTATTTCCAATACTAAGTATCCTTTTACTCTCAAATATAAAATTTAAAATATTAAGTATTTTTTACTTTTTATTTTATATTTATTCAATAATAATTGTAGACTTAGAATTAATAAAGAAAGTGGGCTTTTATAAAGGGAATTATTATTTTTCATATTATTTTATACATCAAATAGTTTATATTTTATTATTATTTTGGCTATATATAACTTTTTCATTTTAAAGACAAATTAATTAAAAACGAGATTTTATAGGTAATCTAAAATATTTTAGGGTAGCTATTTTCCTAAAAGTACTAAGTTTATCTATAATAATGTAGAAAATATTAATAAGACAGCTGTTGAATTAAAAAACTATTCTTCATCAAGTAGCAAAAGTAGTGGAATATCAACAGGAGTAACTATAGGTTATGGAGATGGAATACAAACAGAAGGAAATGGGGTAAGTATTTCAGCTTCTAAATCAAAAATGAATAGTAATGGAACTACTTACCAAAATGGAAGATTTGTAAATGTAGATGAAGTGCATAATAATACAAAAAATATGACTCTTTCTAGCTTTAACCAAGAAGGTGGAACAGTTACTGGAAATATAGAAAATCTAACTATTGAAAGTAAACAAAATACATCTATAACAAAAGGAAGAACAATAGGGGGAAGTCTAAGTATAGCACCAAATGGAATGCCATCAGGAAGTGCAAATTATTCACAAACAAATGGAGAAAGAAGAGTTGTAGATAATGCAAGTACTTTCATAATAGGAGATGGAAGTAATTTAAAAGTAGGAAAGGTAGAAAATACAGCTGCTGCGATAGGAACAACTGGAAGTGGAAAACTATCAATAGATGAATATGTAGGACATGACTTAGAAAATATAGATAAATTAAAAACAGTAGGAGCTTCAGTAGGAGTATCAACTTCTGGAATAACAAGTCTAGGAGTAAATTATTCTGATAGAAAACAAGAAGGAATAACAAAGAATACAGTAATAGGGAATGTAGANAATAGGAAAATCTTCTGGAGATGAAATCAATAAAGATTTAGGCTCTATGACAGAAATAACAAAAGATAGAGATTTTAAAACAGATATAAATATAGAATCACAAACAATTAACTATATTAAAAATCCTGAAAAGTTTAAAGAAGATTTACAAAAGGCTAAAAATGAAATATACGATATTTACCATGCAGTAGATAGTACAGTAAATTTACAAGGAAAAGAAGACAGAAATATATTAGAACAACTTGGAGAAGTAAGACAAGCTAAAACAATATATAATGTGATAGATTCAAGATTACAAGAAGCAGAAAATCAGGAAGATATCGCAAAAGCCTTTGAAGGAGTATCAGAAGATTTAGATTATAAGGTAAAGGTAATCTATACAGACCCAAGTAACTCTCCACAATTAATTGGAGTAGATAAAAATGGAAATAAATATATAAAAGATGGAACAGCTTATGTAGATAAAGATACAGGAATAGGATATATTCTAGTAAATACTGAATCACCAGCTAATAGTACAAAAGCAGGAGTAATAGGAACAATAGCTGAAGAGCAAAGCCATGTAATAGGAAAGAAAGAAGGAAGACAAAAAGTAGTTCCAGATGGAAGTGAAAAAGGATTAGAAAGTTTAGGAAAGCCAACAAACGATTACTTTAAGAAACAATATAGTAAGAATGATAAAGCCATAGGATTAAAGAGTGATGGAAAAGATTATTCTAATGTTGATTTTGGAGAACATGTTGGGGATAACTCACTTGCTCTTGGAGTAGAAACAGGAGTAGCAATTGGAACAGGAATAATAGCAGGAGGAGTGAGTGCTCCAGTAGTAGCAGGAATAACAGTAGTAGGAGGGATTGTATATTATGCTATAATGCCAGAAGAACAGAAAGAAGAATTAAAAAGAGAAATTTCTGAAATATATGAAGATGTAAAAAAAAGTTTTGGTAGTATATTAGATAAAGAAAGTTCTAAAAATCTTGTAGCTGATGTAATTAAATTTAAATTAAAAGAAAAAGGTATAGAAGCGGATGTAAAAATAGATAAAGATGGAAATATCATGTATACAATGACTCCTCTTCCAGAAGAAAAAAGAATTTTTAAACTTCCTCCGATGCTTCCTCCAAAACAAGAAACAGAAAAGGAAAGATGGGAAAGAGAGGAAAGATTTAGAAGAGAAGAACAAGAATTTTTCAATGAATTACAAAAGCCAAATGGAATTCCTATACTAAAAGAAGAGCCAGTAAATATTATAAAATCTCAAGTAAAACCTGGTGATGTTGTAGAAACTCCAGATAATGCAAAAGATAAAAATAAATTTAGAAAAGGAAAAAATGAAGGTGATTCAGGATATGAAAATCTAGAAGACGGTAGCTGGTGGGAGAGAGATGTAGCTGGAGATAGGGCACATAGTGGAAGTGGTTCATGGAAAAGATGGCCTAAAAAACCAGATAGAAGGCATAAGAAAAAAGATCCAGACAGGAGAACTATAAATAATGAAGGGAAAGTTTTAAGGAGATAAAATGAAAAAATATATTTTAGATACATTTCAAATACCATTAAATGAAGAAGAATCAAAAAAGTATTTTTTTAGACCTATAAAAGAAATGAATATGCTAGAAAGGAAAATTTATTTAAAAAATGAAAGAAAATATTTTAAATTTTTAAAAATTTTGTTTAGAAGAAATAAAAAATTTATTCTAAAAATTAAAAACTTTTATGATTTTGGAATTGATAATTTATTTAAAAGAGAACAAAAAATATTAAAAAGAGAATTAAAAAAAATTAATAAATATAATTTTAAATTTAAAAATTTAATCTCAATAGATAAAAAATATCTTGAAATATTTTTAAAAATAAGTTATAGAGATGTATTTGGACATTTAAACAGATACAAAATTTTTTTTCCTAAGGATAAAATATATATTACTTCAATAACTGATTATCACTATATCATTATATTTTTAGATGATAATAAAAAAAAGGAAATAATTAAAATTGCAAACAGATGCAAATTATTTATTGAATTATTACATTAGAAAATAAAGAATTATGAAAAATTTGAATTAAAACCATTGAAGTCAGGAGATATACTCGGAGGTATAGCTTCATCTAGTAATACTGTCACAGGAATAGTTAGTGGACTTGCTTCTAATCAAGGGACAAAACTTCCTACAAGTGCTGTTAATAAAAATAATTCTAATGATGATGACGATGATGATGATAAAAATAATCAAACTAATACTGTTGGTAAAGATAATCTAAAAGCAACACAAGCAAATAATAACTTCTATGCAAATGTAGGAGCGATAATGGTATTGACCATATGTAAAAAAATAAAAAAACAGGTGAATTATGGATATTAGATAGTAAACAAATGTCAGAAAAATCAATTACCTATGAAGGAGGAGCTGTAAAATTATCTAAGGATGGTGCAGGAGGGAATATACAATTATCAAGTGAATGGCTCAATTCTGTTGCTGGAAAGAAAACACTAAATGAAATAGCCAAAAAAGAATTAGAAAAAGCTATAAAAACTCAAAATTATAAAACTGGAATAGTAGCATTAGATAAAAAAACGGGTGATCTCATTGTAGCACCAATAGAAATAACACCTAAAAAAAATAAAAAATAAAGGAGAAATTAGTTAAATGCTAGTAAGTAAAAAAAAATATAATGAATTAGTTAAATATGTAGTTGAAAGTTATAATAAAGAACTAGAAGAAGAGAGAGAAACATTAAACTATATATTAGAAAAAAAGGGAAGTCCTTTAAATTGTATGTGGTTTTTAGGAAGATTGTATGCCATAACAGCCTCTAAAAATTTATTAGTAGATAAAGATGTTGAAAGCTTTAAAAAAAATATGTATATTTTTGCCAAACTAAGTATTCTAGGAAAAGAAAGTAGAGATTTTCTTGGATGGGATAGAATATCTTTTTGGGGAATAATTATGTCTAATAACCCAGTCCTTTTAGAGTTTATAGAAAAGTATATTAATATAATAACTTATGAAAGAGAGGGCTATAAGTATAAGAAATCTGAAGCCAACTGCTATTTAACAAGAACTATTTTATTGGCAATCAAAAGTGATTGGGAAAAAGTTATAGAGAGATCTGATATATACTTGCTTAATCCCTCAAAAGAACCTTATCATAAATATACTTATCTTGAGTTTGAATTTTTAAAAGCCTTAGCAAAAAAAGATATAGATAAAATGAAAGAAAGTATAAATTCTATGTTAGATATAAAAATAGCAAGAAAAATGCTCTATGGTATGGAAAATTATTTTGATTTTTATCTTCAAATATTTGCTTTAATTTATTTAAAAATAGCTTTGTATCATGGAATAGATTTAGGAATAGATAGTGATATTGCTCCAAAAGAATTAATAGATAATACCCCTGCTGATAGCTATCCAGAACCTTATGATTTTATGAAAGATTTTGATTTTAAAGTAATAACAGCAGAAGAATGGAAAAATTGGATATATAAGTATCATAAAAATCCAGAAAAATTAAAAGAAGAAGAAGAAGAAGGATACTTTATTTAAGGGGAATACTAAATGTCAGAACAAACAGATGTATATGTAAGAATAAAATATAAGAAAAGTGGGAAAATATGTGAAGATGATTTACTAGAAGATATTGATATGTATGATGCTTTATCTGATATGGAATACAATGGATTATATTATGAAATAGATGACAAACTTATTATGAAAGCTTATGGCAGAAATTACTATGCTTTATGTTTTGAAAATGAGAGTGAATTAAAGGACTATTTGTTTGAAATTTCAAAGGAAAAGAAAATAGAAAATATTTATTATATATATTGTGAATATTCATATATAATGGAAGTAATTAGATATGGAATAATAAATATAGATATAGTAAATAAAAAAGTAACTGTCAATATAGAAAAAGAAGAAAAATATATAGAAATATTTGAAAAAATTACTAAAAAATCATATCCTAAATTACTAAAAAATTATGAAAAATATATAGATGATGAGTTAGAAGATGAAGAAGTAGAAGAGTATGTAGATAAGATGGATGAAATTATGGGGAAATATTCATTGAAAGAATTTGAAAAGTTTTTAGATAAGGTAAAATTAGAATAATAATTTAGAAAAAAGCTGAATAGAAAATTTATCTGTTCAGCTTTTATACAATTTAAAACTTGTAGGAGTTAATTTTGGTTACACTAAATCAAGTTCTAAAACAAATTCGCATAATGAAAGTGCAGTTGTAACAACAATAAGGGGAAAAGATGAAAATTCAAGTATAACTTACAACAATGTAAAGAATGTTGAATATGTTGGAACACAGGCGCAAGATACTAAATTTATCTATAACAATGTAGAAAATATTAATAAGACAGCTGTTGAATTAAATAATTCATATTCATCTATTGGTAAAAGCAGTGGAATATCAGCTGGAGTGACTATTAACTATAATAATGGTTTCCAAGCAGAAGCAGATGCAATTAAAGTTTCAGCTTCTCAATCAAAAATGAATACCAATGGAACTACTTACCAAAATGGAAGATTTGTAAATGTAGATGAAGTGCATAATAATACAAAGAATATGACCCTTTCTGGCTTTAACCAAGAAGGTGGAACAGTTACTGGAAATATAGAAAATCTAACTATTGAAAGTAAACAAAATACATCTATAACAAAAGGAAGAACAATAGGAGGAAGCCTAAGTATAGCACCAAATGGAATGCCATCAGGAAGTGCAAATTATTCACAAACCAATGGAGAAAGAAGAGTTGTAGATAATGCAAGTACTTTCATAATAGGAGATGGAAGTAATTTAAAAGTAGGTAAGGTAGAAAATACAGCTGCTGCGATAGGAACAAGTGGAAATGGAAAACTATCAATAGATGAATATGTAGGACATGACTTAGAAAATGTAGATAAATTAAAAACAGTAGGTGGTTCAGTAGGAGTATCAGCTTCTGGAATAACAAGTCTAGGAGTAAATTATTCTGATAGAAAACAAGAAGGGATAACAAAGAATACAGTAATAGGGAATGTAGAAATAGGAAAATCTTCTGGAAATGAAATAAACAGAGATTTAGATACAATGACAGAGATAACAGAAGATAGAGATTTTAAAACAGATATAAATATAGAATCACAAACTATTAACTATATAAAAAATCCTGAAAAGTTTAAAGAAGATTTACAAAAAGCTAAAAATGAAATTACAGATATAGGAAATGTAGTAAAAAATACTGTAAATCTACCAGGAGAAGATAAAAGAAATATATTTGAAAATCTAAGAGCGCAAAGATGGAGTACAAGTTTCTATAATGTAATAGGGTCAAGAGTTGAAGAACTAGCTAGACAGTTTAAAGCTCGAACAATTAATGAATGGTGCAACACGAGCTATGCAATATTCTTCTCAATGGGGAAATGCAAGTTTGACAGAGGCTATAAATAGATTTGCTCCGAATGCTAAACCTGTTGAAAACTCAAAAGGAAAAGTAATATATAGTAATAATGAAACAGGAGTTAGTGTTGTGTATGATAAAAATGGAAATTATTTTAGAATAGAAGATACAACAAAACCCCGTGGAAGGAATTATTTAGATATAAATGGTAATGATATGAACAATGAAATTGTAAATGGGAAACAAAGAGGTAGAAATAGGGCAGATTATCAAAAAGTAACACATTTTAATAACACCGATTAATTTTAAGGGGTGATTTTATATGGAACATATGAGATATATTAGAGTTCCAAAAGATATAAAAGCAATGAAAGATTATGATTATGGAGTTCAAAAAGATGAACAAATGGAAGAATTAATTTTATCAGAGAGTCAATATAATGTATTTTGTACTTTAAAAGTATTCCAACTAATCAATGAAGAGTGTGGTGTGATTATTGATGATTACGAAGAGGAAGTATTGTTATTAGAGAAAATACCATTAGCATTGAAGATTGTTAATAAAATAATTCAAAATTATAATGATATTAATCTACTAAAATTTAAAAATATGTTGGAATTAGCTATAAAATATAGAACTATTGTAGGTTTTGATTTTTAAATAATAATAAAATAGTTGTTTCACAAAGAAGAAATACAAGAGAAGCATTATTAAAAAGAATTGAAGAAAAGCATTCTAATAAAGAATTTTTTTAAAGAAGGTTTCATAAAAAGTTAAGTAATATGATTTAGAATAAGATAATTAGCTTAAGAAAAGCTATATAGATAAAAAATATTTATATAGCTTTTTTTATTGTATAAGAAAGTATAAAATTAATATAAAAATAGTCTCCCGACGTCCGTATTACTCTGGAGAGTATTTCGGTGAGCTCGGAAGAGTCATACGGCTATCAAGAGACTTTATTTATTATTTGCAAAGAATTATATCTTATTTTTTCTTAAAGTTCCAAATATAAGAGCAGATACAATAGTACCTATTGCTATTGAAACTATAAAGAAAATTGCTGAGTGTACAGATGGCATTGCAGGAATTACAAATATTCCACCATGAGGGGCAGGAGCAGAAACATTCCAAAATTGAGTTAATCCTCCAGCAATAGCAGCACCAACTATACAAGAACTGATAACTTTTAAAGGTTCTTTAGCAGCGAAAGGTATTGCACCTTCAGTTATAAAAGATAGACCTAGTATGAAATTTGATAGAGTAGATTGTCTTTCTTTTTCATCAAATCTATTTTTAAATAATAGCATAGCAAGAGCTATTGCTAAAGGTGGAACCATTCCACCAGCCATAACAGCAGCCATAAATGCACCATTTCCTGTATCTGTAAATACTCCTATAGAGAAAGTATAAGCTGCTTTATTTATAGGTCCACCCATGTCGACACTCATCATTCCACCAAGTAAAGCTCCAAGTATAACAGCATTAACTGTTCCCATACTATTTAAGAAAGCTGCAACTTTAATGTTGATTTGTGTAAAGACAGGTCCAATAACGAAATACATTAAAATTCCTGTTATTGCCAATCCAAATATTGGATAAATAACCATAGATTTCATTCCGTCAAATTGTTTTGACATATTTTTTGTAGCTTTTTTTAAGAAAATTATAGAGTATCCTGCAAGGAACCCTCCAATTAACCCACCTAAGAAACCGGCACCTTGACTTGCCATATATCCTGCAACAGCTCCAGGCATAAATCCTGGCTTATCTGCAATACTCATAGCAATAAATCCAGCAAGAACAGGGATTAAGAAATGGAAAGATGCAGCTCCTATATCAAACAGCAGTTTAAATAGAGTGCTATCATTTCCTAAGAATCTTTCTACAACGAATGAAAGAGCTAATAAAATACCTCCACCTATAACGAAAGGTAGCATATTAGAAACTCCACTCATAATACTTTTATAGATTATTCTTCCAATAGAATCATTTTCTTTTTTATCTTCTTCTGAATTATCATTAGTTTCAGCCTTAAATGTAGTAGCTTCTTTATTTAATATTTTATTTATTAAAGTTTCAGCATTTTTTATTGCATCAGCTGTACTTGTAACTATTGCTAAACTTCCATCAAAACGAGCTGTTTCAACTTTTTTATCGGCAGCAATGATAACCCCTTCAGCTTCTTTTATATCAGAACTATTTATATGATTTTTAATACCGTCAGCACCGTTAGTTTCAACTTTTATTTCAACACCTAATTTCTTAGCTGCTTCAACAAGAGCTGATTCAGCCATATAAGTATGAGCTATTCCTGTTGGACAAGCAGTTACTGCTAATATTTTTTTTCTTTTATCATTATTTCCCTCATTTTTTATCTCATTTGTTTCTTGAGGTTTTTCTGAATATTTATCAACAAGTGCATATATTTCATCAGAATTATTACAAGTTAATAGTCCTTTTGTAAAATCATCATTTAACAACATTTTTGTAAGTTTTGCTAAAGTTTCAATATGCAAATCGTGAGCTCCTTCAGATGCTGCTATCATAAAAAATATATGAACAGGCTCTCCATCAAGTGAATCATAGTCTAAACCTTTATGACTTCTTGCAAAAAGAACAGATGGTTTTACTACAACAGAAGTTTTAGCATGTGGCATAGCAATCCCTTCTCCAAGTCCTGTTGAACTTTTTTCTTCTCTTGCTAATATTAATTTTTTAAATTCATCAGCATCAGAAATGATTCCTTCTGTTTTTAACTTTTCTATCATTTCATCAATAGCTTCCATCTTTGTAGATGCTTTTAAGTCCATTATCATTAGTTCTTTACGTAATAAATCTTTAATTTCCATAATACTCCTTTTTTATATTTAATTTTTTTGTTGCTTCTTCTATTAAATCTATTTCTCCTATATCTTCAGAGAAACTTGTTGCCGTTCCACAAGCAACAGCAAATCTAAATGCTTTTTCTACATCTTTATATTTTAAAATATTATCAACAAAACCAGCAACAACAGAATCACCGGCACCAACAGTATTTACAATATTTTCTTTAAGTTTTAAGGGACTTGCAAAAAGTGAAAAGTCTTTAGCTATATATAGGGCACCTTCTCCACCTAAAGAAATTATAGTATGTTCAGCTTTATCAACTAAATTTTTTCTGACATAATCAATAATTTCCTCATTGCTATTAAAGTCTCTTTTTGCATAATCTTTAAGTTCATCTTTATTTGGTTTGATTAAAAATGGTTTATATTTTAAAGACTTAGAAAAAGTTTCACCACTACTGTCCAAAGTAAACTTAACATTATTTTTATTTAAAATTTCTATAATTTCAATATAGAAATCATTTCCTAAGCTACTTGGAACAGAACCAGATAAAATAACAAAATCTTCATTTGTTATTTTTGAAATCTTTTCAAAAAATTGATTTTTTTCATTTTCTGAAATATTTGGACCTTTGCAATTAATCTCGGTTTCATTATCGGTTTTTAATTTTACATTTATTCTAGTATTTTCATTAACTTGAATAAAGTCTGATAAAATGTTGAGACTTTTTAAATTTTTTTCTATAAAAGCTCCTGTAAAGCCTCCTAAAAAACCTAGATTAACACAGTTAGTTCCAACATTTTTTAAAAGTTTTGACACCATTATACCTTTACCACCAGAATAAAAATTATCTTCGAAGGCTCTATTTGTTTCACCTAATTGAAAATCATTTACTCTTACGATAAAGTCTATAGATGGATTTAAGGTAACTGAATAAATCATCTCATACTCCTATTCATTTATTATTTTTGTTCGTTTTTTAATTTTTGGATTAATTTCTTTTTTATCTGTAATAATTGTTGCTTCTTCTAATTTAGCTACATTTGAAAAATAAGCCATATCAAATTTTGAATGGTCAGCTAAAATATATACTTTATTAGAATTATTTATAGCCTGTCTTTTTAAAATAGCTTCTTCAACATCGTGAGTTGAAAATCCATTTTCATTAATGCCATTAATTCCTATAAAGGCTTTGTCAAATGAAAATTCAGACAAATCTCTAAGTGCTTTAGTTCCCACAATAGCCAAAGTTTTTTCTTTTACACGACCACCGATAATATATGTTTCTATATTATTACTGATTAGTTTTTCAAGATTACTAATACCATTGGTAACTACTTTTACATTCTTATCTTTCATATAATCTATAAGCTCATAAGTAGTTGTTCCAGCATCAAGATAAATGTAATCTCCATTTGAAATAAATTGTTCTGCAATTTTAGCTATTTTTCTTTTACTTTCTTGGTTATTGATTTTTTCTTTTATAGATATTTCATTTTTAACAATGTTATTAGCAATAGCTCCTCCTCTAACTCTTTTAATCTTATTTTCTTTTTCAAGATAAGTTAAATCTCTTCTCAAAGTTGCTTCACTAATATTTAGTACTTTTAAAAGTTCTGAGTTTTCAATACTACCATTTTCTTGAATAATTTTTAAAATTTCTAAAATTCTGTCTTCAAACAACATATCATAATTTCCTTTTTAGTTTAATTAATTTAATGTAGTTATAAATTGTATAAATATTATACAATCATCTTCAATCATTTTCAATCATTTTCTTTCAAAAAATCCAAAAAAATAAAAAAATATTTAAAGTATAAGAAAAGAAAGAAAAATAGTCTAGTTTGAAATAAATCAAAAATTGATAGTATAAAGATAATATTTTAATCACAAATAATTATTGACAAAAAAGGAAAAAAATATTACTCTTATAGTATAAAATAAAAAAATTAATAAATATAAAATATATGAAAGGACTGATGAAATGATTAGTAGAACTGTAGAAATAGTAAATGAAACTGGATTACATACAAGACCAGGAAATGAATTTGTGAGTTTAGCCAAAACTTTTGAATCACAAATTTCAGTAGAAAATGAAGCTGGTAATAAAGTTAGTGGAACATCTTTATTAAAATTACTTTCATTAGGAATAAAGAAAGGAAGCAAGATAACTGTGTATGCAGATGGAACTGATGAAAAAGATGCAGTTGAAAAGTTGTCATCTCTTCTTGCAAACTTAAAAGACTAATTTTATGTGGAGGAAGAGTTAAACTTCCTCCTTTTTTTAGTCTATAGGAAAGTGTAAAAATAAATAATGAAAACTAGTCTCTGACGTCCGTATTAGTTCGAAGAGCCTGTGTTTATTGAGCTCGTAGAACTCATACGGCTGTCAAGAGACCTTATTTATAAACAAAGCATAGATTAAATAATAAAAACTAGTCTCTGATGTCCGGATTAGTCGGAAGAGAATTTATTTGAAGCATAAATCAAAAAATATAATTATTTATATTATAGAAATAGGAGAGTAAAATGAATAGAATAATAACAGGAATTGCTGCTTCTCCAGGAATTGCAATTGGAAAAGTATTTCTTTATAAAGATAGTAATTTTGAAATTTTTGAGAAATCAAAGTTAACTAAAGAAGAAGAAATAGCTAGACTTATAAAGGGAAGAGAAATTGCAAAAGCTCAACTTGAAGAAATAAAAGAAAATACACTTGTTAAATTAGGTAAAGATAAAGCTGATATATTTGAAGGACATATAACGCTTTTAGAAGATGAAGAACTTTTTTCTGAAATAGATTCTAAAATTTCTGAAAATAACTATACAGCAGAATTTGCATTGAACGAAGCTATTGATGAGTATGCTACAATGCTTGGAAATTTAGAAGATGCTTATTTTAAAGAAAGAGCTGGAGATTTAAGAGATATAGGGAAAAGATGGCTTTATGGAGTTGCTAATCAAGAAATAGTAGACCTTTCAAAATTACAACCGGAAACAATTATCGTTGCTAAAGAATTAAACCCATCTGATACAGCTCAAATAAATTTGGATAATGTACTTGCATTTGTAACAGAAATAGGTGGGAAAACTGCTCACTCATCAATAATGGCAAGATCTTTAGAGTTACCAGCTGTAGTTGGTGTAGGAGCAATATTAGATACTTTACAAGCTGAACAAACTATAATAGTTGACGCTATAAAAGGAGAAGTTATAGTAGATCCAAACGAAGAAACTTTGAAGTTATATTCTGAAAAAAGAGAAAAAGTTTTAAGAGAAAAAGAAGAATTAAAAGTTTTAAGAGAAAAAGAAGCTATATCTAAAGATGGTTATAAAGTAGATGTTTGGGGAAATATTGGTTCACCAAAAGATGTTAAGGGAATTATATCAAATGGTGGTTTTGGAGTGGGATTATACAGAACAGAATTTTTATTTATGGATAAAGACAGTTTCCCAACAGAAGATGAACAATTTGAGGCATATAAAATAGTTGCAGAAGAATTAGCTGGATACCCAGTTACTATAAGAACTATGGATATAGGTGGAGATAAATCTTTACCTTATATGGAATTACCAAAAGAAGAAAATCCATTTTTAGGTTGGAGAGCAATAAGAGTTTGTTTAGACAGACAAGAAATATTAAGAACTCAATTTAAAGCCCTTCTAAGAGCGTCAAAATATGGTAAGATTAAAATAATGTTACCTATGATAATTGACATAGAGGAAGTTAGAAAAGCTAAAAAAATATTAGAAGAATGTAAAGCAGAGTTAAGAGAAAAAGGAATAGAATTTGATGAAAATATTATGCTTGGAATAATGGTTGAAACGCCAGCTGTTGCATTTAGAGCTAAATATTTTTCAAGAGAATGTGATTTCTTCTCTATAGGAACCAATGATTTAACTCAGTATACTTTAGCAGTAGATAGAGGAAATGAGCAAATTGCAAACTTATATGATACTTACAATCCGGCAGTTTTACAAGCTATAAAAATGCTTATAGATGGAGCTCATGCTGGAGGAATAAATATTTCTATGTGTGGAGAGTTTGCAGGAGATGAAAATGCTGTTCCTTTATTATTTGGAATGGGACTTGATTCATTTTCTATGTCAGGAATTTCAATACCTAAAGTAAAGAAAATTATGATGAAATTAACAAAAGCTGATTGTGAAAAATTAGTTGAAGATGCTTTGGAACTTTCAACAGCAGAAGAAATTAAGAAATTAGTAAAGGAATTTATATCAAAATTATAACATAATAGAAAAGCTTGAGAATGTGAAAAAGTCTGTAAATATTTTAAACTATAGTCTTCTATGGTAGTATATTAGATATCATAGGAGACTATTTTTTATTCTACAGGAAAGTATAAAAATAAATAGAAAAAATTAGTCTCTGACGTCCGTATTAGTTCGAAGAGCCTGTGTTCATTGAGCTCGTAGAACTCATACGGCTGTCCAGAGACTTTATTTATAAAAAAATGGCATTAACAGAATTTTTTCCATCAACACCATTTAGTAATACAACATTTTTATTTAAGAAAGAAAAATTTTAAATATATCGTGAGCACTTATTAAAACAATAGCAAATAACAATAAAAACATTCCACCTTTATGAAGATTTTCTTCCCATTTTTTATTAAGTTTTATTCCAACAAGTTCTAATAAAACAAAAATTATTCTTCCTCCATCAAGTGCTGGAAAGGGTAGTAAATTTAAAATTCCAATATTTATGGACAACATCACTGCAAGATTTGCAAGAGGTAGCCAACCAAATCTAGCCATTTCTCCAACTACTTTTATAATACCAACAGGACCACTTAAATTTTCCATTTTCACTTTTCCTTGAAATAAAATAAAAAATCCATTTAAGGTATCTTTAAAAGCTCTAATAAAAGAGTCTTTAGCTAAAACTAAGCTATCAACAAAATTTACTTTTTTTGTTTCGATTTTTGGAGATATTCCTAATAAATATCTGTCTGTTTCTTTATCATGAGTTAATTTTAAGTTTAAACTTTCTGTATTTCCTTTTCTTTCGACCATTACAGTTATATCATCTTTGTCTGTAAAACCTTTTAATCCTTGAGAAATCTCATTCCAATTATTAATTTTTTTTCCATTTATTTCTAAAATTTTATCATCAATTTGAAGTAGGCTTTCATTTACTTTGTCAGTATTTAATTTTCCTACAATAGCTTCTGAACTATATTCGCTAATCCCAACCATTTTAAAAGTTAGAAGTAATATAATAAAGGCACTCAGAAAATTCATAAAAACACCACCGAAGAGAACAATAAATCTTTGATAAGCAGGTTTTGTATTGAATCCATTCTCAACCTCGTGGTCTATTTCCATTCCCTCAATATTAACATATCCTCCAATGGGAATAGCTCTAAACGAATACATAGTTTTTTCTGTATCACAAGAAAAAACTTGTGGTCCCATTCCTATTGCAAATTCACTAACAGGAATTTTAAAAAATTTAGCAGCTAAAAAATGCCCTAATTCGTGTACAAAAATAATTAGACTTAGCATAATTAATGCTATTAAAAATACCATTTATCCTCCTATTCTAAAAAACTTTCTATGTTTTTAAAAATTTCATCACTTATATCTTCAATACTTTTCAAGATATTATTTTCAACACATTTGATTTCAAGCCATTTATATTTTTTAGCTATTTCAGTGGCATTTGAATGAGATTTTTTTAAGTATTCTATATTAACTTCGTGTATATCTTTTTTATCTGAGTTGTCAATTTTATTTTTTCTTTTTTCCATCAATTCTTTAGCAGTTTCAACAGGCATATTTAGAAAAACAACAACATCAGGTCTAGGGATATTGTTTTTATCATACTCTAAATCCTCTAACCAGTTAAGATATATATTTTTCTCATCATTATTTTCCAATTTTGAGGCTTGATGAATCATATTTGAAGTAACATATCTATCTGTAATAATAATATAGTCATCGTTATACATTTTTTCCCAATATTGCTTAAAAGAAGCATATCTATCAATTGCATACATAGTTGATACTGGATAAGGATTTACTTTAGTTGCATCATTACCAAAAGCACCAGCTAAATACATTTTTACAGGCTCACAAGCAGGACTATCATAATTTGGAAAAGAAATTTTTATAGTTTTATCATATATTTTTTTAATTCTCTCATATAATAAATTAGTTTGAGTTTCTTTTCCACTAGAGTCTGTTCCTTCAATAACGATTATTTTTCCCATTTTTTTCTCACCTTATCTCTGGTTGTTTTATCTACAAATTTTATTGTAGTCAAGTTGTTTTCTATTTCTTCTAAAGTATTATTAGCTGTGAAATTTATAGTTTCATGTTCATTCATGGCTTCTTCAATTATTTTATAAATATCTAAAAATTTTATTTTTTCATTTAAAAATAATTCAACGGCAACTTCATTAGCAGCATTAAAAACAGCAGGCATAGTTCCACCGATTTTTCCAGCTTTATATGCTAGATTAATTCCCTTAAAAGTTTCTCTATCCGGCTCTTCAAAAGTTAAATTAGAAAATTTTCTAAAGTCTAAAAAGCCTATGGAAGTATTAAACTCTTTTTCAGGATAAGTAAATGAATACAGTATAGGTGTTTTCATATCAGGTATGCCCATTTGAGCAATAACACTTCCATCTTTATATTCAACCATTGAATGAACAACACTTTGTGGGTGAACAACAACTTCAATATTATCATAATCAACATTAAAAAGTTCGTGAGCTTCTATAACTTCAAGTCCTTTATTTACAAGTGTTGATGAATCTATAGTAATCTTTTTGCCCATAGACCAATTTGGGTGTTTTAGAGCTTCTTTAACAGTTATTTTTGTCAAGTCTTCTGTTTTTTTACCTCTAAAAGTTCCACCACTGGCAGTAATAATAATTTTGTTTACATCTTCTTTTCTGAAGCCTTGCAAAGACTGAAATATAGCTGAATGTTCACTATCAACAGGTATAATTTTAGCTTCAGGGTGTAGTCTTAATAGAGCGTTGATACATGTTCCAGCAGCAACCATAGTTTCTTTGTTTGCAAGAGCAATTATCTTATTTCTTTTTATTGCTTCAACTGTTGCATCAATTCCAATAGCACCACTGACAGCTGTAAGAATAATATCGTAGTCCATATTTTTAGCTAAATCAGCAAGTCCATTATTTTCAGAAGCTACACATTTTAAACAATCAAACTCTTGTATAATAGTGTCGGCCATATTTTTATCGGCTATATATATGTAACTAGGCTCAAACTCTTTTATTTGCTCTTTTAGTAATTCTATATTTTTATATCCACTTAAACCAACTACCTTATACTTATCTCTATTATTTCTTATAAGTTCTAAGGCATTTTGACCTATGCTTCCAGTAGAACCTAGTATAAAAATCTTTTTCATATAAATTTACTCCTATTTTTGTTTTGTTCTTAAATTTATTTTTTAATTTAAATAGAATAGAAAAACAATATTTAGAATATAGAAAAGCATAATAGATACTGGCAAGACTAAAATCATACTATCAAATCTATCTAAAATTCCACCATGTCCCATAAGTATTGTACCAGAATCTTTAACTCCACATTCTCTTTTAAATAATGATTCAACCAAATCTCCGATTTGAGAAATAAAAGATATAAAGACACCTATTATGAAAAATAAAATAATATCTTTAGTATCCATAAAATAAATGAAATTTGTAAAAAATGGTAAGAATGCTGCAAGTAATCCTGTAAAAATTAAGGAACCAATAGCACCCTCAACAGATTTTTTAGGACTTATTTCTGTAAAGCCATTTTTGAAAAACTTTCTTCCAATACTAACACCAATAATACCGGCTGATGTATCAGACATCCACACCAAAGCTTGTAAAAATAAAGGAATAGCAGGCTCTATAAAATATAAATTTATTATTTGTGAAAAAAACATAGAAACATAAACTATTCCTAGTATAGTCAAAGAAATTTTTTCTAGTGTACCCTTTATTTGATTTTTAAATATTCTATGAATTAACATAATTATGATAGTAAATATCAAAATAAGAATAAGAGACTCTACTGTACCAAAATTAGTTGTTAAAAACATATTTGAAAAATATATTAAATTTGGAATAATTAAAGAAACGAAAATTCCAAATTTATCATAAACTTCTCTCCCTGAAATTTTTATCATTTTATAAAATTCATAAGTTCCAATTCCAACAACTAAGTTTGTAAATATTAGCATTGGTATAGCATAAAGGTCTATATCAAAGAAAGTTTCTCCCATATATACAAACAATAGTAAAGGTACACCTATTAGAACAACTAATATTCTATTCCATTTAAACATTTTTTACTCCTCCAAATCTTCTATCTCTTTTGTTATAACTATCTATTGCCTTATCTATTTCAGTTTTATCAAAGTCTGGCCATAAGGTATCTGTAACATAAAATTCTGAATAAGCTATTTGCCAAAGTAGAAAATTAGAAATTCTAAATTCTCCACTTGTTCTTATAACAAGGTCTGGATCTGGAAAATCATTATATAAAAATTGAGAAAAATTATTTTCATCTAAATTTTCTATATCAGCATTTGACATTTTTTTTATGGCATCAATTATTTCAGCTCTACCTCCATAATTAAAAGCAATATTTAAAGTAATTTTATTATTAGTTTTAGTATCTTCTTGTAATCTATCAATTTCTTCGGATAAATTTTTAGGAATATTATTTTTTCTACCTGAAACATAAAATCTTATTCCATTTTTCATCATATTTTTTCTTTCAGATTTTATATATTTTAAAAATAAGTTCATAAGAGTTGAAACTTCATCTTCAGATCTATTCCAATTTTCAGTTGAAAAAGCATAAACAGTTAAATATTTTACTCCAATTTCAATAAAATATTCTAACGCTTTTCTTAAAGATTTTGCACCTTCCATGTGTCCAAAACTTCTTGCAAGTCCTCTTTTCTTTGCCCATCTTCCGTTACCATCCATTATTATAGCAACATGATTAGGAATATTTTTTTCCATTTCATCACCTCATTAGATTAACTATACCATTTTAACACAGACTTAGTTTTTTGTTAATCAGAATTTTAAGTGTTGCATTTATGTGAAAAAAATCATTGTTTTTTATTTGAAATATGTGGTATAAAATATACTGTAAAAGTGGTTTATAAAAATTTTTACTAATTTAATAAAAAAATACTATAAAATAATCTAATTTTTTGGTATAATATAGAATAAATTTTATTGCCCTTATAAAAAGGAGAACTAATGAAATCAGTAAAAGTACATATAAAAAACAAAAAAGGTTTACATGCTAGACCATCGTCATTATTTGTAAAATTAGTTACTAGCTACGATTCTGATATTACTGTAAAATCAGAAGATGAAGTTGTTAATGGGAAAAGTATAATGGGACTTATGCTTTTAGCAGCTGAAGAAGGTAGAGAATTAGAACTTATAGCTAATGGACCAGATGAAGATGAAATGTTAAAAGAGTTAGTAGATTTAATTGAGGTTAAAAAATTTAATGAAGAATAATCAAATTGAAATTTTAAGAGCAAAACATATGGGTTTTTGTTTTGGAGTTTTAGAAGCAATAAATATTTGTAATTCTTTAGAAAAAGAAAAAGGGAAAAAGTATATATTAGGTATGCTTGTACATAATAAACAAGTTGTAAATGATATGATACAAAAAGGTTTTGAGATTATAACAGAAGAAGAAGTTCTTAATGATGATAATAATTTAAAAGAAAATGATATTGTTGTAATAAGGGCTCATGGGACATCAAAAGAAATACACGAGAAATTAAAAAGGAAAAAAGTAAAAATTTTTGATGCTACCTGTATTTTTGTTGACAAAATAAGACAAGAAATTGAAATTGCAACTGAAAAGGGTTATGGTATTTTGTTTATGGGAGATAAAAATCACCCTGAAGTAAAAGGAATAATTTCTTTTGCTGATGATATTCAAATATTTGAAACCTTTGAAGAAGCAAAAAAAATAGAGATTTTGAAAGAGAAAACTTATTTACTTTCTACACAGACAACTTTAAATAAACAAAAATTTGAAGAAGTAAAAAAATATTTCAAAGAAAAGTATTCCAATGTAATTATTTTTGATAAAATTTGTGGAGCTACTTCAGTTAGACAAAAAGCTGTAGAAGATTTAGCACCAAAAGTAGATCTTATGATAATCGTTGGAGATACAAAAAGTTCTAACACTAAGAAACTATTAGAAATATCTAAAAAAATAAACAATAATAGTTATTTAGTGGAAGATGAACAGCAATTAGATCTTTCTATAATAAAAGACAAAAAAATTATAGGAATAACTGCTGGAGCGTCAACACCAGAAGAAACAATAAAAAAAATAGAAAATAAAATAAGGGGGACATATAATGCCTAATGTAAATGAAAACCACGATGACTTCCTAGCTATGCTAGAAGATTATTTACCAAATCAAGAAAAGAGAGTAGAAGGGACTATAGAGTCTATGGACCAAAACTTTTCGTATCTTGATGTTCCAGGAGAAAGAACAGCTGTAAGAGTAAGAACAGAAGAATTAAAAGGATATAAAGTTGGAGATGTTGTTGAAGTTTTAATAACTAATATTAGTGAAGAAGACGATGACCAAGAATATATTAATGCATCAAGAAGAAAAATTGAAGTTGAAAAGAACTGGAGTAAAATTGAAGAATCTTTCAAAAACAAAACTGTTTTAGAAGGAGAAATTGTTAAGAGAATAAAAGGTGGATATATAGTTCAAGCATTATTCCATCAAGGATTCTTACCAAATTCTTTATCTGAAATATCAGAAAAAGAAGAAAAAGTTAATGGAAAAAAAGTTTCTGTTATAGTTAAAGATATAAAAGAAGATTCAAAGAGAAACAAAAAGATAACATACTCTGTAAAAGATATTAAATTAGCAGCTCAAGAAAAAGTTTTCTCTAATTTAAGAGAAGGACAAGTTGTTGACTGTACAGTTACTGAAGTTTTAGATTTTGGTTTAGCAGTAGATATTGATGGAGTAAAAGGATTTATACACATTTCTGAAGTATCATGGAAGAGATTAGATAATTTAGCTGCTGAATATAAAGTTGGGCAACAAATAAAAGCTGTTGTTGTTTCTTTAGATGAAGATAAGAGAAATCTAAAATTATCTATCAAAAAGTTAGGAATAGATCCTTGGTCAACAGTTGCAGAAAAATTTGCAGTTGGAGATGTTGTTGATGGAGTTGTAACTAGAGTATTAAACTATGGAGCATTTGTTGAAATAGCTACAGGAGTTGAAGGACTAGTTCATATTTCAGATTTTAGTTGGACTAAAAAGAAAGTTAATGTTTCTGAATATGTAAAAGAAGGAGAAACAATAAAAGTAAATATTGTTGAATTACACCCAGAAGAAAGAAAATTAAAACTTGGGATAAAACAATTAGTTGCAAACCCTTGGGAAAATGCAGAAGAAACTTTTGGAGTAGGACAAGTTGTTAAAGCAAAAGTTGTTGAAGTGAAACAATTTGGAATTTTTGCAGAAATTACTGATGGAGTAGATGTATTTGTTCATGTATCAGATTATAACTGGTTAGGTGAAGAAGTACCTAAGTTTAAAGTTGGAGATGAAGTTGAAGTTAAAATAACTGAACTTGATTCAAAAGAAAAGAAAATAAAAGGAAGTATTAAAGCTTTAAGAAAAAGTCCTTGGGAACATGCTTTAGAAGAATATAAAGTTGGATTAACTGTTGAAAGAAAAATAAAAACAGTTGCTGACTTTGGATTATTTATAGAACTTACAAAAGGAATTGATGGATTTATTCCAACTCAATTTGCTTCTAAAGACTTTATAAAAGATATCAAAGAAAAATTTAAAGAAGGGGATATCGTTAAAGCTCAAATAGTTGAAGTAAATAAAGATACTCAAAAAATTAAACTTTCTATCAAAAAGATAGAACTTGAAGAAAAGAAAAGAGAAGAAAGAGAACAAATAGAAAAATACTCTACTTCTTCATCTGAAGAATAGTAATTAATGACTAAATAATATGAGGAGGAACTCAAAAAAATGTATAAATTAGATTTTTATCATTTTGAGTTCCTTTTTCATTTATTAAGAAAGTATAAAATTAATATGAAAATTAGTCTCTTGACAGCCGTATGAGTTCTACGAGCTCAATGAACACAGGCTCTTCGAACTAATACGGACGTCAGAGACTTTATTTAACATTTAAAATAACATAGTAAAAATAAGTAAGCTATTTTTACTAGCTTTGAAAAGGGAGGAAAAAATGAATAGTGTTTTTATAAGTTCTATTTTATTAAATGAAGCAAAATTTAATAAAAAAATATTTAAGGCGAAATTTGAAAAAGATTGGAGAATTAAGCTTAAAGAAGAGGGAGAAAACACAGAAGATGATGCTAATTGTGTTTTTGATATAGATGGAATGATAGCCGGAATTGTTTTGATGCCAACAAAAATTCCTAATGATGAAGCTATTTATGATGCTAAAACTAATTTTAAATGGAAGGAAGCTGTAAAGGTAGCTGAAGAGCATATAGCTCATATTTTAGTTACTCTAACAATTTTTGAAACTACAGATTTAGTTGAGGCAAGTAAGATTTACACAAAGATTGTTTCTACTTTAGCTAGTGAGCCAGAATGTATAGGAATAGATACTTTAGGAACGGTATTAAATCCTGCAATGTATATAGACTTTACTAAATATTATGATGATAGAGAGATGTTTCCTGTTGAAAATATGATTTTTATAGGAATGTACTCTAATAAGCCTGGAACAGTAAGTGCTTATACATATGGAATGAATGAATTTTTAAAGAAGGATATGGAAATAATAGATAGTATGCAAAAGCCAGAAGATGTATATTATTTGTTACAAGGAATTATAGATTATATAATAACATCTAATGTTATTTTACAAGATGGAGAAACAATAGGATTTTCTGAGGAACAAAAAATATCAATAACAGAATCTGATGGAGTTGCTATTGAAGGGAAAAGTTTGAAATTAGGATTTTAATTAAGAAATTTTATTATTTAATTCTATAGTTTTCTAGAAAATGAAAATAAAGTCTCTTGACAGCCGTATGAGTTCTACGAGCTCAATGAACACAGGCTCTTCGAACTAATACGGACGTCAGAGACTAATTCTCACTATTTAATTTTTATAAGTTTCTATAGGAATAAAAATAAAGTCTCCTGACAGCCGTATGACTCTTCCGAGCTCACCGAAATGCTCTTCAGAGTAATACGGACGTCGGAGACTAATTTTGCTATTTAGTTTTATATTTTTAGAATAAAAAAAACCAAAGAGATTTAATGTTAAATACATTAAATCTTTTTGGTTTTGGGGAGCAATTTTATTTGAATATCTTTTTAAAAGTATTCATAATTTCATTTACAGAAAGTATTTCTTTAATTTTCCAAGCATCTCTACCTGCAAAGAATATACCTCCGTTAAAATCACCATCGTGGGCTTTTCTTAATTTTTCATTGACACAAAACTTTCTAGTACATTTTTTTAAACAATTAGTACAGTGACTAGGCAAGTCAGTAGTTTCGTGTAAAACTTTTTCAACATATGGGCTAGTTATTGCATTAGCAGGTAAACCAGCTGAACTCATTATTTTTACTATGTCTCCTTCTTTTGCATTAACATACATTTCTTTAAATATTTCACTTACTCCACATTCTTTAGAAGCAACAAAACGACTTCCCATTTGTATACCTTGAGCTCCTAATGAAAGCATTCTTTCTCCATCTTCGGGAGTCATAACTCCACCAGCTCCTATAACAGGTATAGAAATATTATGAGAAACTTCAGGAACTATATCCCAAGAATCAAACTCACTACCTAAATGTCCTCCAGCATTTCCACCTTCAACAATTACAGCAGGAGCACCTAATTTTTCAGAAATCTTTGCTAATTTTAAAGAAGACACTATTGGAATAGCTTGAACACCTTTATCTTTTACATATTGAAAAATATCTCTTGAAAATCCAGCTCCAAATATTATGAATTGCACTCCTCCTTCGATGGAAGCATCAACTAAATCCATAAAATTTGTGGTAGCAAACATAATATTTACACCTAAAACTTTCCCAGCACCAATTATTTTTTCTTTAGTTTTTTTAATTTCATCTAATAAATCTGATTTTGAAAGACCAGTTCCGGCTATAACTCCAACCCCACCAGCATTACTAACAGACGCAGCAAGATCAGACATCGACACTCCAATAGCCATACCACCTTGGAAAATAGGCACTTTTATATCAATATTTCCAATTCTAAGCATAAATACCTCCTTTAAATAACAAGTGTTATTTATAGAAATAATTATAGCACACTTTTATTTTTTTTCAAGAAATATTTTAAAAAAATAAAATAAAGTAAAATTTAGATAAAATAAAATAAAGTAAATGTTCTATAATATAAAAAACTGAATTATTTTAAAAAATAAAATTTTAAATAGTACAAAAGATTTGACATATAAATTGGAAAGGAATATACTCAATTATTATGTATAGTATCTTAAGCAGATTTAAAAGGAATAGTGATAACGATGTTGTTAATTTTAGGAATTTTAATTTTTGTTATAGTATTTTATTGCATTATTACTGAAAGAGTACCCTCTTGCTATGCAACTATGATGGGAGCATTATCGATGGCATTTTTAGGAATAGTTACGGAAGAAGAGATACTGGAAACAATACATAGTCGTTTAGAGATACTATTACTACTGATTGGAATGATGGTAATTGTTTCTTTGATTTCTGAAACAGGTGTTTTTCAATGGTTTGCAATAAAAATAGTGAAATTAGTTAGAGGAGAACCTTTTAGATTGCTTGTGTTACTATCTCTAGTTACAGCAGCAAGTTCAGCTTTTTTAGATAATGTTACAACAATCTTACTATTAGCACCAGTTTCTATATTACTGGCTAAACAATTAAAACTCGATCCTTTTCCCTTTGTTATGACTGAAGTTTTATCCTCAGACATAGGTGGAATGGCAACTTTAATAGGAGATCCAACTCAACTTATTATAGGAAATGAAGGAAAGTTGCATTTTAATGAGTTTTTATTTAATACAGCACCAATGACAATAATAGCTTTAACAATATTATTAACAGTAGTTTACTTTACATATATAAAGGATATGAAAGTTCCAAATGAATTAAAAGCTAAGATTATGGAATTAGAAACTCAAAGAATAATAAAAGATAAACAATTATTAAAAGAATCCTTAGTTATTTTACTAGTAGTAATAATAGGTTTTATTTTAAATAATTTTGTTAATACGGGTTTGTCTGTAATTTCTTTATCTGGAGGAATATTTCTTGCTTTTCTAACAAAAAGAGAGCCTAAAAAAATATTTGAAGGCGTTGAATGGGAAACTCTATTTTTCTTTATAGGACTTTTTGTCCTTATAAAAGGTATAGAAAATTTGGGAATAATTAATTTTATAGGAAATAAAATTGTAGATATATCAACAGGAAACTTTAAGATAGCAACTGTTGCAATTATTTGGCTTTCTTCAGTCTTTACATCAATATTAGGAAATGTTGCAAATGCTGCAACATTTTCAAAAATAATAAATACAATAATTCCTATTTTTAAAGAACATTCAAATATAAAAGCATTTTGGTGGGCTTTGTCATTTGGTTCTTGCTTAGGAGGAAGTATAACTATGATAGGGTCAGCAACAAATGTGGTTGCAATATCTGCAGCAGCTAAGGCAGGTTGTAAAATAGATTTTTTTAAATTTATGAAATTTGGAGCAAGAATAGCTATTCTAAACTTAGTTGTTGCTACATTTTATCTTTGGCTTAGATATTTATAAAAAACAAAAAAATTAAATTCAAAAAAAGGTTTTAAAAACAAACAGTGTGATGTATAATTGAATTTTGTTTTTTGTTTTAAACAAAAAGTGTTGACACAATCGACTATATATTATATATTTGAGTTATGAAAAGATTAATAAATAATTTTAGTAGTTAATAATTTATTTTAGGAGGATTTTTATCATGAAAAAAATGGGAATTTTATTAGGATCTCTTCTACTTGTTGCAGGGTTAGTAGGATGTGGAGAAAAAAAAGAAGAAGCACCTGCTGGTGAAAAAGTTTCTATAGGTTTAACAGCTTATAAATTTGACGACAACTTTATAGCTCTATTCAGAAAAGCATTCGAAGCTGAAGCTTCAGCAAAAGCTGACTCAGTAGAAGTTACTTCTATAGATTCACAAAACAGTGTTGCTACTGAAAAAGAACAAATAGAAGCAGTTTTAGAAAAAGGAGTTAAAGCATTTGCAATAAACTTAGTTGATGCATCAGCAGCTGATGGAATCATTAATCTTTTAAAAGAAAAAAATGTACCAGTTGTATTCTACAACAGAAAACCATCTGATGAAGCTATAGCATCTTATGATAAATTATTCTATGTTGGAATTGACCCTAATGCACAAGGTGTGGCACAAGGAGAATTAATAGAAAAAGTATGGAAAGAAAATCCAGCTTTAGACTTAAACGGAGACGGAGTTATCCAATATGTAATGTTAACAGGAGAACCTGGACATCCAGATGCAGTTGCTAGAACAAAATACTCTGTTCAAACTTTAAATGAACATGGATTAAAAACTGAAGAATTACACCAAGATACAGCAATGTGGGATACTGCTACTGCTAAAGATAAAATGGATGCTTGGTTATCAGGACCTAATGGTTCAAAAATAGAAGTTGTAATTTGTAACAACGACGGAATGGCTTTAGGAGCTATCGAATCAATGAAAGCTGCTGGAAAAGTTTTACCAACATTCGGTGTTGACGCATTACCAGAAGCTCTAGTTAAAATAGAAGCAGGAGAAATGGCTGGAACTGTTTTAAACGATGCTAAAGGACAAGCAAGTGCAACTTTCAAAATGGTTGTTAACTTAGCAGAAGGTAAAGAAGCTACAGAAGGAACTGATCTTAAATTAGACAATAAAATCATCTTAATTCCTAGTATCGGAATTGACAAATCTAATGTTGCAGACTTCAAATAAAGAGTAATTGTATAGTAGTCTTAAAGGAGATTGTACATCAATCTCCTTTTTTTAAAAAGAAAAATAAGGAATAGGAGTATTTATGGAAAATCTAAAATATGTTTTGGAAATGGAAAATATATCCAAAGAATTTCCTGGAGTTAAGGCTTTAGATAATGTTCAATTAAAGTTAAGACCTGGAACAGTTCATGCACTTATGGGAGAAAATGGTGCTGGAAAATCAACACTTATGAAATGTTTATTTGGTATTTATGAAAAAAATACTGGTAAAATTTTATTAGATGGACATGAAATAAATTTTAAATCAACAAAAGAAGCTCTTGAAAATGGAGTGTCTATGGTACACCAAGAATTAAACCAAGTTTTACAAAGAAATGTTCTTGATAATATTTGGCTTGGAAGATATCCTATGAAAGGCTTTTTTATTGATGAAAAAAAGATGTATAATGACACTATTGCAATTTTTAAAGATTTAGACATAAAAGTAGACCCTAGAAAGAAAATAGCAGATCTTCCTATAGCGGAAAGACAAATGATAGAAATAGCAAAAGCCGTATCATATAAATCAAAAGTTATAGTAATGGACGAACCAACTTCTTCTTTAACAGAAAAAGAAGTTGAGCATCTATTTAGAATTATTAGAAAATTGAAAGATAGTGGAGTTGGAATAATTTATATTTCTCATAAAATGGAAGAAATAAAAATGATTTCTGATGAAATTACAATATTAAGAGATGGAAAATGGATTTCAACTAATGAAGTAGCTAATATTTCAACTGAACAAATAATCAGTATGATGGTAGGTAGAGATTTAAATGAAAGATTCCCTAAAAAAGATAATGAAGTAAAAGAACTTATATTAGAAGTTAAAAATTTAACTGCATTAAACCAACCATCAATAGTTGATGTAAGTTTTGATTTACATAAAGGTGAAATTCTAGGAATAGCAGGTTTAGTTGGCTCAAAGAGAACTGAAATTGTTGAAACTCTTTTTGGAATTAGACCTAAAGAAAATGGAGAAATAATATTAAATGGAAAATCTATAAAAAATAGAGATCCAAATGAAGCAATAAAAAATGGTTTTGCTCTTGTAACAGAGGAACGTAGAAGTACGGGAATATTTTCTATGTTGGATATTTCTTTTAACTCTGTAATATCTAACTTAGACAGATATAAGAATAGATTTAAACTTCTTAAAAATTCTGAAATAAAAAAAGATACAAAGTGGATAGTTGATAGTATGAGAGTTAAAACTCCATCTTATACAACTAAAATAGGAACTTTATCAGGGGGAAATCAACAAAAAGTTATTATTGGAAGATGGTTGTTGACAGAACCAGAAGTGTTAATGCTTGATGAACCTACAAGAGGAATAGATGTTTTGGCTAAATATGAAATATATCAACTTATGATAGACCTTGCAAAAAAAGATAAGGGAATAATAATGATATCATCAGAAATGCCAGAACTTTTAGGAGTTACAGATAGAATTTTAGTAATGAGTAACGGTAGAGTTGCTGGAATAGTAAAAACATCTGAAACTAATCAAGAAGAAATAATGGAATTATCTGCTAAATATCTATAGAAAAGGAGAAATTTAAATGTTTGCACGTACTAATGATGGAAAAATAAATTATAAAAAAATAATAATTGAAAGTGGATTGTACTTGGTATTGTTTTGTATGCTAATTGCAATAATTGTTAAAGAACCTAGTTTCTTAAGTATAAGAAACTTTAAAAACATATTGACTCAATCTTCTGTAAGAGCAATAATTGCTCTTGGAGTTGCTGGACTTATAGTAACTCAAGGAACAGACTTGTCAGCAGGAAGACAAGTTGGATTGGCAGCAGTTGTATCAGGAACATTATTACAATCTATAACGAATGTAAATAAAGCATTTCCAAGTTTGGGAGAGTTTTCAATATTTACTACAGTTCTTATTGTAGTTGTAGTTGGAATTGTTATAGCTAGTATAAATGGTATAGTGGTTGCTACACTAAATGTACACCCATTTATAGCAACTCTTGGAACAATGACAATAGTTTATGGTATAAACTCTTTATATTATGATAAAGCTGGAGCAGCACCTATTTCAGGTTTTGTAAAAAGCTATAGTACATTTGCTCAAGGAAGTATACAATTATTTGGTTTCACAGTACCATACTTAATAATTTATGCTGCTATTGCAACATTAATTATGTGGATTTTATGGAACAAAACAAAATTTGGTAAAAATGTATTTGCTGTTGGAGGAAACCCTGAAGCTGCAAAAGTGTCAGGAGTTAATGTTGTTTTAACTCTTGTTGGAATATATGCATTATCAGGAGCATATTATGCTTTTGGAGGATTCTTAGAAGCAGGTCGTATAGGTTCAGCAACAAATAACTTAGGATTTATGTATGAAATGGATGCCATAGCTGCCTGTGTTATAGGAGGAGTATCTTTCTATGGTGGTGTTGGTAAAATTTCTGGAGTTATAACAGGAGTTATAATTTTAACAATTATTAACTATGGACTTACATATATAGGAGTTAGCCCATATTGGCAATATATAATCAAAGGTATTATAATTGTTGTTGCTGTTGCATTTGACTCAATTAAATATGCTAAGAAAAAATAAAATATTAAATTTTATATAATATTTTTATAAAAAATAAAAAAGCTAAGTATAGAAAATAAAATTTTGTACTTAGCTTTTTTTGTTAAAAAAAATGGCTATTTGTCAAATAGTGTTGATGAAAAAGTTTAGACTATGACTTAGCATAATTAAGAGAATTTTTGAGAATAAAAACTTGAAAATTCTCTTTTTTTATTGTTACTAAAATTCATTATTGCATAAAAAAATTAGGCATTAATTGAAACAATTCCTTCTTGAATTAATATACGCTTTTTAAAATTGCTAAATTTTGAATATCCAAATGCAGTTCTTTTTATTGATTTAATTTTATTATTTAAACCTTCTATTACTCCATTAGTAATATTAGTTTCAAACATATTTTTAATATATTCCATATATTTTTTAAGAGTTTTTAAAGCAACTCTCATTTTCTCAGAAATTTTTTCTTTACTTCCAAGATATTTTTCTACTATTCCTTCAAATTTTTTAAAATTATTATGTTTAATTGCTTGGATAATATCTTGATATATATTAAAATTAATTTCTAATTCAGGTATTTTATCAAGAATATAATCTACTTTATCTTTACTACTTAATTTGTACTTAAAACTTTGACAGTAGTATTTTATTTCGCAAAGGTCAGGGTAATATTTTAATAATAACTTCCAAAATCTCTTTAATTTTCTTTTTAAAGAAGGATCTTGAATAGAGTTCATAATATATATTCTAGTTTGATTAAATGCTCTGTTAATAAGGTTAACAATATGAAATTTATCTAAAACTATTTCTCCATTAGGAAAGATAGATTTAACTAAGCTAATATATGGAGCATACATATCCATACAAATATATTTCACATTATTTTTAGATTTTAAAGAAAATCTAGAAAAATATTCTGTAAGAGAAGGAAGTCTTCTATCTTCCACTATATCGATAATGCTCTTACTTTGAAAGTCAGCAAAAACAAAAGACATAGCGCCATCAATATTTTTAACAGATTTAAATTCATCAATACAAATAGTTTCTGGTAAATGTTCTCTATTAACTTTAAAATTAGAATAGCAGGTATCCATAATTCTTTGCACAGAAGAGACGGAAATATTATATCTCTTAGCAATAGATGTAAGAGAAATATTTTTTTGAAGTTCAAGCGCGATAGTATATTTAAGATTATTAGATATACTAGAATTATTACTAACAACATTAGTGGAAGGTGAAAAAGTTTTTTTACAATCCTTACAAATATACCTTTGTATAGTAAGCTCAAGTTCAATATTGTAATTCTGGTAAGGAATATACCTAACTTTACGAATTCTTGAACCATTTTTAACAATATTTTTAGAGTTACAATGTGGACAAGCACAGTGATTAGATTTAAGAAATCCTTTAAAAACTTTAATAAAGAAATCGTTTTTTTTAATAATTTGAAAATAGTTTTCTTCTGGAAAAGAAATATTATTATCTTGAATATTTAAGATATTTTTGATAAAATCAGATGGAGACAATGAAATCACTTCCTTTATGGTTATTTTGAGCGATTTAATTTTAACAGGAAAATTTCATTGTCTCAATTTTTTTTTTATTAAAAAATGGCATTAATAGAAATTTTTTCTATCAACACCATTTAGTATACAACCAAAAAAATTTTAAAATCAAGAAAAAATAAAAATGTAAGGGGGGGGGGGTAATAAGTTGAACTTGTATTCAATTGTAATAAAAAAACTTGACATTTTACAAAAAATATGTTAAAATTATACCTATCCATGTATTATATCTAATTTATACAAGTAAAGTATACTATAAAAATCAGATAAGGATTTTGAAAAAAAGTAATTTGAAATAGAAGTTTAAGGTTAAATAGTTTTTAATTTAAAGGGGAGATTATGAATAAAGAAAGAGATGAAAAACTACTTAAATCGTGGTTAAAGAAAAAAATAACTATAACAACGGGAACTGTTGTAGCTTTTTTAATTACAGGAAGCATAGGAGCAACTGTTGCTTATGGGGCAAATGCTGGAAATGCTACTGGAACAGGTGATCCAACATCAGTATCGTATGGACCAAGTGCTAATGCTCAAGGAATGGAGTCGATAGCAATAGGTTCATCAGCAAAAGCAAAAGAAGGACAAAGTATTGCGATAGGGGCTAAATCAGAAGCGACAGGGAAAGATGGAGCATTAGCTGTAGGTAGAGAATCGAAAGCAAGAAAAAATTCTGATATTGTTTTTGGTGGAGAAGCTGAAACTCGAAATCAAGGTGCTGGGTATAGTATTGCCATTGGTGCTGGTGCTATGTCGGGTAGTAACAAAGGTGTTTTAAATCGTAATGGTGGAGATGCAGGTGGTGTAGCTATTGGTACAGGGGCTTATACAGGTGTAAATAGAGGTAATGTTTCTATAAATTCTTCTGTTGCTGTAGGAGCCGGTGCTGGAGCAGGATTTAGAAAATTAGATGCTAATAACATGCCTGCTGGAAATGCGACAGATGTTGACAACAATGAAGAAGTACTAAAAAAGGCTTTTGGTGTTAAAAATGTTGAGGATTATCAAACAATAGCTGGAGATACTAACGGATATACAAATGTAGATATTAATGAAGCAACGTCATTAGGACGTAATGCACGTGCTATAGGAGACCAATCTGTTGCAATAGGAGCTCAAACTATTGCAGGTATGGGTGCTATTGCTTTAGGTGGAAATGATATTACTCAATTTGCAAATAAAAAATATTACAAATCAACGAAAGAAAATTTTAAAGTTACTGAAACAACAGATCATAATCAAGATGCAAAAATATCTGATGACACGATTAGTGGTGCATATAAAAGACTTGTTGGCACTAACTTAGATACTGTATATAAAGCAACTTATGCACAAGATGGATCAGTAGTACTAGGGGCTCAAGCTCATTCAGGAACACCATTGGGAACAGCACTTGGTACGAATGCCTTAGTTCGTAAAGGAGCCTTTGGTGCAACAGCAATTGGTGCCGGTTCGCAAATTCAAGCAAATGCAGAAGCAGCAGTTGCAATAGGGATGGGTTCTGTTGCTAATGGAGCTTATGCTGTAGCTGCAGGAACTGCTTCACTTGCAGAATTTGGAGACGTAGCAATAGGTTATCAAGCAAAAGCCTCTGGTAAAGATGGTGCTATTGCAATGGGACGTGCAACTAATGCTCAAGGGGACTCATCTGTAATGATCGGTGGAGCAAATATTAAATCTGCTTCACAACAAAATACAACTTTTGAAAAAGCAACTGGTCAAACAACTATGAAAACAATAACTGAAACAATAAATGGGAAGTCTGTTAAACGTGAATATAGTTTTGCTGAAACAAAAAATACTAATGGGACAGTAGCTGACGCATATAAAGAGTTGACTGGACGTAATATGGAAATTTCTGAAATTAATTTTGGAGATAATGCAAATAAAAATGGACATGCTTCTACCTCTTTAGGTGTACACGCTTTATCAAAAGGAAACTTAGGAACAGCAATTGGGGCGAGTTCTCGTGCTGATGCGATAGGTTCTGTAGCTCTAGGTGCTGGAGCTCATGCAACTAGACAAAATGCTGTTGCAATTGGAACAGGTTCTACAACTGAATTAGTAGGTACACGTCAATTAAGTGTAAGTTATGATAAAGATGGTAATATTGTTGATGATAATTCAAAAGAAAAAGCTTACACATTTAACTGGGCAGGGGGTATTAATACTTCTGAAGGGGACGTGGTTTCGTTTGGTAGTTCTGGGGCTGAACGTCAATTAAAAAATGTTGCAGCAGGTCGTGTGGCACAAGATTCTACTGACGCAATCAATGGTTCTCAGTTGAACTCTATTGCTCAAAAAGTAGCTTCAGGATGGAATATTGGTGACAAGAATAAAGCTAAAGTTGCTGGTATTGGTACTGAAGACCAAGTTAACTTTATTGATGGTAATGGAACAACTGTTACGGTTGAGAAACAAGAAGAAATAAAAAATGGAACTACTATAACAACACCAAAAGGAGCTAATGTTAAATTTGATGTAAAAGCTAAAGATGGATCTATTACATCTGATGCAAACGGTATTTCTGTCAATACAGATGGAACTACTATTACTAAAGATGCAGATGGAAAATTAAAAGTAAATACAGGGAATATTACAAATAATAATGGAGTACCAACAGTAGCAGATGCAGATAAAAATAAAATAGCAACTGTAGATACAGTTACAAACGCTATTAAGGATTCTTATTGGATAGCTTCAGCAGAAAAAGATGGTACAAAAAAAGGAACAGATGATAATATAAAAGCGGGTACAAAAGTAATATTTGATGCTGGGAAGAATATAGAAATAGAACATAGTACTGCAAATAAATTTACTTTTAAAACAGTAGACACTCCTGAATTTAAAGATATAACTTTAAATGACGGAAGTAGTGCAACACCAAATAAAGTTAAATTAGCACCAACAACAGATGGTCTAAAATTGTCTAAAGGAGATAATGATAATTCTCCTGTAAAAATTACAAATGTAAAAGATGGAGATATTTCAGCAAATTCTAAAGATGCTATTAACGGTAGTCAATTTCATAAAGTGGCTAAAAATACAATTAAATTAGCGGGTCAAAATGAAGGGGCTACAGCGACTGAAACAGAAAAACAAGAGTTAGATAAAACAGGTGGAATTAAATTTACTGTAAAATCTAGTGATGGAAAACTATTAGATGTGGTAGCGGCTGGAGATACAATTACATTGACACCAAAAACAGCTAAACTTACAGCAGATACAAATGGAGTGCCACAAGCTAATACAACTAGTGGTAAATTAGTAACAGCTGATGATTTAATAACAACATTACAAGGAATGGGTTGGAAAGCTACAGCAGATAAAGATGGTACTGGTACAGTAACAGGGAATGCAGAAGAACTTATAAAAGCAGGAGAAAAAGTAACATTTAAAGCAGGGAATAATTTAGCAATTACACAAGCTGGTAAAAACTTTATCTATTCCTTAAATCCAGTATTAACTGGCTTAACAAGTGCTGAATTTAAAGATGCTGAAGGAAATACATCTAAACTTGATGGAACTGGATTAACAATAACACCTAAAGATACTACTAAAAAACCTGTATCTGTAACAAAAGATGGAATAAATGCTGGTGGAAATACTATATCAAATGTAAAAAGTGGTTTAGAACCAATAAAAGCAGCAGATAATAAAGCAGCAGCAGGATTAGTAAACTTAAATACTCCAAATGTATCTGATAATAATGCAGTAACAGTGGGAGATATAAAAAATCTAGGATGGGTAGTTTCAAGTGATAAAACTACTGGAAATTTAACTGAACCATTTTCGGCACAAGTAAAAAATGCAAATGAAGTAGAATTTATAGGGAAAAATAATGCAGTAGTAAGTGCAACAACTGATGGAAATGGGAAACATACTGTAACAGTAGATGTAACTGTACCAGATGTAGAAAAAGGAACAATAGAACTTGATGGAGATAATAAAGGAAAAGTTAAATCGAAAACAGGAGATGGAGATAAATTTACAACAGTTGATACAGTAGTAAATGCTATAAATAGTGCAGCATGGAAAGCAACTTCAGGTAAAGAAGGTAGTGGAGCAGCAGCAACAGGACATACAGAGTCAGTTGAAGAAATTAAAGCAGGAGATACTGTAACATTTAAAGCAGGAGATAATTTAAAAATTAAACAATCTGGAAAAGAATTTACATATTCATTAAATCCAGAATTAACTAACTTAAGTAAAGTAGAAGTTAAAGATAATAAAGGAAATTCAGTAGTAACTACTCCAACAGGAACAACTGTAACAGATAAAGATGGAAACACATCTAAACTTGATGGAACTGGATTAACAATAACACCTAAAGACACTACTAAAGAGCCTGTATCTGTAACAAAAGATGGGATAAATGCTGGTGGAAATGCGATATCAAATGTAGCAGGAAACTTAGATGGAGCTAAAAAAGATACAACTTCACCAAAAACATCATCTACAGGACCATCAACAACAGATTTACCAAATATTGTAAATAATGCAGCAACAGTAGGAGATGTATTAAATGCAGGATGGAACCTACAAAATAATGGAACAGCAAAAGATTTTGTAAAACCTTATGATACAGTAAACTTTGTAGATGGATTAAATACAAAAGCAATAGTAACAACAGATGCAGAGGGAAAAGTAAGTAATGTACAAATAGATGTAAAAGACTTACCAATAGCATATACAAATGAGGCTGGAGATAAAGTAGTAAAAGCAGCAGATGGAAAATACTATAAAGAAAGTGATTTAGAAGGAAAAGTATTTGATCCAAAAACTAAAACATTTAAAAATGCAGATGGAACAGCAGCAGCACAACCAACAGAAGTTACAAAAAATAATATAAAAACTAATTTAGTAAATCCAAATGCAGCAGAAGATAAGAAAGCGACAACAGATCCAAGTACATTAGGAAATGTTAAGAGTGGATTAGATACAATAAAAGATGCAAATGGAGGAACTACACCTAGCACAACAGATAAAGCAGCAGGATTAGTAAACTTAACTAATGATAAAGTGCCTGATAATAATGTAGCAACAGTTGGCGATTTAAGAAAAATGGGATGGGTAGTAAGCTCAGATAAGACAACAGATGGAACAGGAGAATATTCAGAGCAAGTAAAAAATGCAAATGAAGTAAGATTTGTTGGAAAAGGAACAGCTACTGTAAGTGGAAAAACTGATGATAAAGGTGTAAGAACAATAACAGTAGAAGTAAATGACCAAGTATCAACAAATAATTCAGTTACACCAGTTGTATACACTAAAGCAGATGGTACGAAAGTATATCCAATAAAACAAAAAGATGGAACAACTAAGTTCTTTGAAAATCCAGATGGAACAGGAGCAGAAGTACCAAAAGAAGAAGTAAAAACATCAGTAAATGGACCAGATGGAACTAAGAATCCAACTACATTATCAAATGTAAAAGGAAATTTACCACAAGTAAATGATAAAGATAAAACAGTATTTGATCCAAAGACAGGAACAACAAAACCAGCTGATGATAAAAATACAACAAAAGCGCCTATTACAGCAGCAGAAGCAGCAGATATTGTAAAAAATGCAGGAAACAATGCAGCGACAGTAGGAGATGTATTAAATGCAGGATGGAACTTACAAAATAATGGAACAGCAAAAGATTTTGTAAAACCGTACGATACAGTAAACTTTGTGGATGGATTAAATACAAAAGCGATAGTAACAACAGATGCAGATGGAAAAGTAAGCAATGTGCAAATAGATGTAAAAGACTTACCGATAGCATATACAAATAAAGATGGAGATAAGGTAGTAAAAGCAGCAGATGGAAAATACTATAAAGAAAGCGATTTAGCAGGAAAAGTATATGATCCAACAACTAACACATTTAAAAATGCAGATGGTACAGCAGCAACACAACCAACAGAAGTTGCAAAAGATAGTGTAAAAACTAATTTAGTAAATCCAAATGCAGCAGAAAATAAAGCAGGAGATCCAACACAATTAGGAAATGTTAAGAGTGGATTAGATACAATAAAAGATGCGAATGGAGGAACTACACCTAGTACAACAGATAAAGCAGCAGGATTAGTAAACTTAACTAATGATAAAGTATCTGATAATAATGCAGCAACAGTTGGCGATTTAAGAAACATGGGATGGGTTGTAAGTTCAGATAAAACAACAGGAGATTTAGGAACAGCTTACAATGACCAAGTAAGAAATGCTAATGAAGTTAAATTTGTTGGAATAAACGGAGCAACAGTTTCAGGAAAAACTGGAACAGATGGTGTAAGAACAATTACTGTTGATACAAAATCTTTAAAAGATAACACACCATTTGAATATGGAATAAAAGATCCAACAACAGGTATAACAACTCCAGTAGAAAAAGCGACAGATGGAAAATATTATAAACCAGCAGACTTAAATGATGATGGAACACCTAAGGCAAATGCAACACCTCTATTAGATCCAACAAATAATGCTGATCCAAATAAGGATAATTTAGTTGTTAATGCTAAGGGAGATAAACCTCAAGAGGTTAAAAATCTAAAAGGAAACTTAGATCAAACAGTTAATAAAGGTGATAAAGTTCAAGATGCAAATGGAAAACTTGGAACAACAACTGCAACAACACCAACAACTGAAAAATCAGCACCAACTAATGTTGATACAATCTACAACAATGCAGCAACAGTAGGAGATGTATTAAATGCAGGATGGAACCTACAAAATAATGGAACAGCAAAAGATTTTGTAAAACCTTATGATACAGTAAACTTTGTAGATGGATTAAATACAAAAGCGATAGTAACAACAGATGCAGACGGAAAAGTAAGTAATGTACAAATAGATGTAAAAGACTTACCGATAGCATATACAAATGAGGCTGGAGATAAAGTAGTAAAAGCAGCAGATGGAAAATACTATAAAGAAAGCGATTTAGAAGGAAAAGTATATGATCCAATAACTAAAACATTTAAAAATGCAGATGGAACAGCATTAGATAAACAACCAACAGAAGTTGCAAAAAATGATATAAAAACTAATTTAGTAAATCCAAATGCGGAAAAAAATAAAGCAGGAGATCCTACACAATTAGGAAATGTGGAAAATGGAGCAAAAACATTTGAACCAGCAAAAGATGCAGACAAAAAAGATTTAAAATTAGGAAATGATGGAAAATGGTATCCAGCAGATAAAGTTGGTAAAAATGGTGAACCAGAAAAAGGGGCAACACCAGTTACACCAGTAAATCCAGGTAAAGCAGGATTAGTGGACTTCTCTAAATCTAACCCTACAAATGCAGCAACAGTAGGAGATTTACAAAATATGGGATGGGTTGTAAGTTCAGATAAAACAACAGGAGATTTAGAAAAAGCTTACAATGACCAAGTAAGAAATGCTAATGAAGTTAAATTTGTTGGTAAAAATGGAATACAAGTAAGTGGAAAAACTGATGATAAAGGTGTAAGAACATTAACATTTGAAATAGAAGCTGGAGAAGTAACTCCAACAGAAATAACAAAAGCTGATGGAACTAAACTTGTTAAAGTTGGAGATAAAGTTTATAATCCTGAAGATATAGGAACAGATGGAAAACCTAAACAAGGAAAAGATCCAGTAGGAACTATAGCAAAAGATGGAAAAGTTTATAATAATGGAGATGTGACAAACGGACAACCAAAAGAAGGAGTAAACCCTATAGATGGAATAACTGTAACTCCAAATAATGGATCTAAGTTTGTAACAGGAAACCAAGTAGCAGATGCTATTGAAAAATCAGGATTTGTTGTAGGAAAAAATAATAAAGCATTATCAGCAGCTGATTTCAAAAATGAAGATGAAAAAGTAAATCCTAATGATGAATTAAGATTTGCAGATGGAGATAATACTAATGTAAAACTTGCAACAAAAGAAGTGCTAGATGCCTCTGGAAAAGTTAAAACAGTAACAACAGTAAAAGTTGATGTGGTAGACTTACCTGTAAAATATACAGATGCAGATGGAAACATTGTTAAAAAAGGTGAAGATGGGAAATATTACGATCCTAAAGATTTAGACGGAAAAGTGTATGATCCAGCAACTAAGACATATAAAAATGCAGATGGAAAGCCTTTAGATAAACAACCTGAAGCAAAAGATAATGATAAAATAGTATCTAGTCTAGTAAATCCAAATGATGCAAAAGATGGTAAAGTTGGAACGCCAAGTACATTAACAAATGTAGCAAATGGAGCAAAAACATTTGAACCAGCAAAAGATGCAGACGGAAACGATTTAAAATTAGGAAATGATGGAAAATGGTATCCAGCAGATAAAGTTGGTAAAAATGGTGAACCAGAAGCAGGAGCAACACCAGTTACACCAGCAAATCCAGGTAAGGCAGGATTAGTGGACTTCTCTAAATCTAACCCTACAAATGCAGCAACAGTAGGAGATTTACAAAATATGGGTTGGGTTGTTTCAACATCTGATACTGGATATAATGACCAAGTAAGAAATACAAATAAAGTTGATTTTAAACAAGGAACTGGTATTAAAATAAAAGGTGAAACAACAGCAGATGGAACTCGTCAAATAACTATAGGATTAGATACAGGAAAAGTTACAAATGAAGTTACTATAACTAAGCCAAATGGTGAAAAAGTAAATGCAATAAAAGTTACTCAACCAGATGGAACTGTTAAATATTATGAAAAAGATAAAGATGGAAAAGCTGACTTAAAGAAAGAAGTACCAGTTGGAACAGGAGATAATGATAATAAAGTAACAGCTGATGACGGAAGTAGAGTAGTAACAGGAAACAGTGTAGCAACTGCTATTCAAGAATCTGGATGGAATGTTGGAAAAGCTGATGCTAAAGATGTTACTAAAGCATTTGAAACAGAAGCTAAACTTCATGATAAAGTAAACCCTAATGATGATGTTAAATTTGTTGATGGAGATAATACAACAGTTTCTATGGTAACTATTGACAGTCAAAATGATGATGGAACTAAGAAAGCAACAACATATATCAAAACAGATATTAACAGAGATATCAATATCGATAGTGTTACAGCTGGAGGTAAAAATGCAGATGGAACACCAGGTAAAGATGGGGCATTAACTGTTAAAGATAAAAATGGTAACGATAGAGTAAAAGTAGCTCCAAATGGAATGACTATTACTCCAAATAAAGCTGATGGAACACCAGATCCAGATAAAGCAGTATCTCTAACAGATAAAGGATTAAACAACGGTGGAAATAATATCACAAATGTTAAATCTAATTTACCACAAGTAAAAGACGGAGATAAAAAAGCATATGATGTAAATGGAAATCCAATTGCAAATAAAAATAATACAGCAGCTCCTATTACAGCAGCAGATGCAGCAGATTTATTGAACCCTACAAAAGATGGAAAACCAAATCCAAATTTTGCAGGAAATAATGCAGCAACTTTATCTGATGTATTAAATGCAGGATGGAACTTACAAAATAATGGAGCAGAAAAAGATTTTGTAAAACCATACGATACAGTAAACTTTGTAGATGGAACTAATACAACAGCAGTAGTAACTACATCTGATGATGGAACAACAAGTAAAGTAACATATAATGTATCAGGATTACCTATGTCATACACAGATAAAACTGGAAAACCAGTATCTAAAATAGGAGATAAATATTATCCAGTAAATGAAAAAGGTGAAGCAATCAGTGAAAAAGGATTACCTGCTGTAGGTACAAATAAAGATGGAAAATTAGTAGATAGAGATGGAAATGTTATTGAACCAATTAATACAAAAGAAAATCCATTATCAACTAATTTAGTAAATCCAAATGTAGCAACAGATAAACAAACTACAACACCTACACAATTAGGAAATGTAGCACCAGCAGAAATTAGTCCAACATCTACACAAGCTGTAAATGGATCTCAATTATATCAAGTTGTACAAGAAATTAATCATGTAAATAATAAGGTTGATAAATTGGGAGATAGAGTAAACAAAGGTCTTGCAGGAGCAGCAGCTATGTCAGGAATTGAGTTTATGGAAATTGGAATTAACCAAGCAACAGTTGCAGCAGCAGTTGGAGGATATAGAGGAACACATGCAGTAGCAGTTGGTATAGAAGCAGCACCTACAGAAAATACAAGAGTAAATGCAAAAGCTTCATTAACTCCAGGAGCTAGAACTGAAAGTATGTATTCAGTTGGAGCATCTTATAGATTTAACTGGAAATAATTTTTTAAAATTTTGGCAGTCCGTATTAGTTTCTAAAACTTGTACGGCTGCCATAGTATTTTGATTGTTTTTAAGAAATTATAAATATAAAAATTAATTAACAGTATGATATAAAATATGATATAGTTTAATTAAATATAATAAAAAAGGAGAGATTATGAAAAAACTATTAAGAGTTGTTTTATCTTTAGTTTTAGGAGTATTTTTTATGGGATGTTTTGCTTCTAATGTTGATCTAGGAGCAAAAAAAGTTTTAGTAAAAGAATACAAAGGGTTAAAAATGGAATTAAGTCGTTCAGATTTAAGTGGAGTTTTCATTGATTTCCAAAATTTAACTAATAAAGATATTACTATTGTATGGAAAGAATCAACATTGGGTGGATCTAAAATTATGAGACACGATGCTATAGTATATCCAGCATTGAATGCAGAAGATACAACTTTACCTGAATTAGAAAGAAGAACTTTCGTAATTCATAGATTAGAAGATTTTTATTATTTAGACCCAGTTTTATATGCAAAAGGTGGAGTTAGAATAAAACCTTTAAAATATCCAGTTGAATTAAAATTGGTTATACAAACTAATGGACAAAAAGAAACTTTATCTGTTTTCTTAGATAATAACTATGAAAGTAATGAGAATGCTAAAGATGAAAGATATGCAGAAGATGTTTATAGCAAAGAAAGAAAAGTAACAGCTGATGTTAAAGATAAAGACTACCATAAAAATATATTAAACAGAAGATTAAAAGTTGATGATTTACCAGAAGCAAAAATTGGTAAAGAACATAAACCAGTTGTAGATACATTATATATTAATCACAAAACTGGAGAAAGATACTAAAACAAAAAAATCAGGAATTTTATTCCTGATTTTTTATTTTTCGGCTATTTGTCAAATAGTGTTGATGAAAAAGTTTAGACTATGACTTAGCATAATTAAGAGAATTTTTGAGAATAAAAACTTGAAAATTCTCTTTTTTTATTGTTACTAAAATTCATTATTGCATAAAAAAATTAGGCATTAATTGAAACAATTCCTTCTTGAATTAATATACGCTTTTTAAAATTGCTAAATTTTGAATATCCAAATGCAGTTCTTTTTATTGATTTAATTTTATTATTTAAACCTTCTATTACTCCATTAGTAATATTAGTTTCAAACATATTTTTAATATATTCCATATATTTTTTAAGAGTTTTTAAAGCAACTCTCATTTTCTCAGAAATTTTTTCTTTACTTCCAAGATATTTTTCTACTATTCCTTCAAATTTTTTAAAATTATTATGTTTAATTGCTTGGATAATATCTTGATATATATTAAAATTAATTTCTAATTCAGGTATTTTATCAAGAATATAATCTACTTTATCTTTACTACTTAATTTGTACTTAAAACTTTGACAGTAGTATTTTATTTCGCAAAGGTCAGGGTAATATTTTAATAATAACTTCCAAAATCTCTTTAATTTTCTTTTTAAAGAAGGATCTTGAATAGAGTTCATAATATATATTCTAGTTTGATTAAATGCTCTGTTAATAAGGTTAACAATATGAAATTTATCTAAAACTATTTCTCCATTAGGAAAGATAGATTTAACTAAGCTAATATATGGAGCATACATATCCATACAAATATATTTCACATTATTTTTAGATTTTAAAGAAAATCTAGAAAAATATTCTGTAAGAGAAGGAAGTCTTCTATCTTCCACTATATCGATAATGCTCTTACTTTGAAAGTCAGCAAAAACAAAAGACATAGCGCCATCAATATTTTTAACAGATTTAAATTCATCAATACAAATAGTTTCTGGTAAATGTTCTCTATTAACTTTAAAATTAGAATAGCAGGTATCCATAATTCTTTGCACAGAAGAGACGGAAATATTATATCTCTTAGCAATAGATGTAAGAGAAATATTTTTTTGAAGTTCAAGCGCGATAGTATATTTAAGATTATTAGATATACTAGAATTATTACTAACAACATTAGTGGAAGGTGAAAAAGTTTTTTTACAATCCTTACAAATATACCTTTGTATAGTAAGCTCAAGTTCAATATTGTAATTCTGGTAAGGAATATACCTAACTTTACGAATTCTTGAACCATTTTTAACAATATTTTTAGAGTTACAATGTGGACAAGCACAGTGATTAGAATTAAGAAATCCTTTAAAAACTTTAATAAAGAAATCGTTTTTTTTAATAATTTGAAAATAGTTTTCTTCTGGAAAAGAAATATTATTATCTTGAATATTTAAGATATTTTTGATAAAATCAGATGGAGACAATGAAATCACTTCCTTTATGGTTATTTTGAGCGATTTAATTTTAACAGGAAAATTTCATTGTCTCAATTTTTTTTTTATTAAAAAATGGCATTAATAGAAATTTTTTCTATCAACACCATTTAGTATACAACCTATTTTTCTATAGTAAAAGTATAAGATTAAATAGTGAGAATTAGTCTCTGACATACGTATTAGTTTGAAGAGCCTGTGTTCACTAGCTCGTAGAACTCTCATAACAAGGCTGTCAAGAGATGCTATTTGTTATTAGCTATGAAATCATTATAGTGTTCTGGGAAATATTTTTTTATAAGTTCTGCATATTTTTTACTATCTTTCATTTTTAAAATTGCTGTTGAGAATTCTTTTGCTAATTTTTCATCAGATTTTCTAAAAGCAATTGCTGCTTTTGGAGAGTTGTCAGCTATATTATCTATTTTTTTAATACCTTTCATAGTTTTTAGATATTCTTGTCCAGAAACATCAGCAATAATAACAGCATCTATTTTATTATTTTTTAAGTCTAACATAGCTTCGGTAAAACTATTATATAGCTTAGGTATAGATCCATTATTTTTTGCAAATTGTTCTTGGATAGTTCCAAGTTGAACACCTATTGTTTTGCCTTTTAAATCTTCTTTCTTTTTAAATTTGCTATTAGAATTAACTATAACATCATGTCCACCATTTGAGAAGAAAATATAAGGTATTGAGAAAGAAACAGCTTTTTTTCTTTCTTCTGTTGCAGACATACCTGCTATTACAGCATCAATTTTTTTCATTTGAAGTGCTGGAAGTAGGCCATCAAAACTCATATTAACCCATTTGATTTCATAGCCCATATTTTTTCCTAATTCTTCCATCAATTCAATATCAAAACCTTTTAATTTATTATTTTCAAGATATTCATAAGGTTTAAATTCGGCATTAGTTCCAACATATAATTTCTTTGCTGAAAATGATAAAGTTGATAGGATAAGCATAAGTAAAGTAATAATTTTTTTCATAATAATTCCTCCAATATATTTTTATAAAATTTTATTTTTTAAATGTTTCATTAAATTCTTCTTTTATTTCTTTTAATAATAGCTTATTAGAAAATAATTCTAGAGCTGTTAGAGTCATTCCAAGACAAGCTTCTTTCATTCCTTTGTATGCTTCAGGTTTTATAGTAGCACAAGCAAATTCTATTGTATGACCTGTTAGGTGTTCACTTGTAAGTGGAAAATTAGGATGTATTGTTGGACAACAATGACTTACATCTCCCATATCAGTTGAGCCAAAACTTTCTCGTTCTCTAATATCGGTAACTCCTAATAATTTTAAATTTTTTTCATATAAATCAGAGAGTTTCTTATTTGTAACAAGATCGGCAAAACTTGTTTCATAGTTTGTTATTTCTAAGGTTGCACCTGTGGCTAGAGCAGCTCCTTTTGCACAATTTTTAACTTTTTCAACCAATTCTTTTAAATCTTTTAAAGTTTTAGCTCTGACATAAAAGTTTGCAACAGCTAAGTCAGGAATAATATTTGCAGCTTCACCTCCTTTAGAAATAATTCCATGTATTCTAGAAGTTTCTAAAGTCTGTTGTCTTAGAGCATTAATAGAGTTGAATAAAATTATAACACTGTCTAAAGCATTTATTCCTTCGTGTGGAGAAGCAGCAGCATGAGCCGTTTTCCCCTTAAATGTAAATTGAATAGCTTCCATAGCATAAGAAGAACCACTTCTAAAATGTGTTGTTCCACAAGGATGAACTGCCATAGCAACATCAATTTCATTAAAAACACCTAGTTTAGCCATATTGACTTTTGCACCATTAGTTTCTTCAGCAGGAGTTCCTATAACTAAAATTTCTCCATTTAAATCTAAATTTTCCATTATATTTTTAATGATAATTCCTGTTGCAATACTTGTAACTCCAAAAATGTTATGTCCACAACCATGACCTATAACTGGAAGTGCATCATATTCTGCAAGTATTGCAATTTTAGGTCCTTTTCCTTTTTTAAAACTTGCTTTAAAAGCAGTTTTTAAATTAGCAAAACCTTTTTCAATATTAAAACCATGAGATTTTAATATTTGTGTGTGAGCTTCACAGGCTTTGTATTCTTGCAAACCTAACTCTGGGTTGTTATAAAGATATTCATTTAATTTTATAAAATCTTTTTTGTAATTTTCAAAAATGTTTGATGCTTGTTCTTTTATGTTGTTCATTTAGACCTCCTATATATTTTTATTGTTTAATTTTATATTTTCCTATAGAAATAAAAAAGCAATATAACTTTGTTATATTGCTTATGTTTTTATTGTATAGGAAAGTATAAAAAATAAATTGAGAAAATTAGTCTCTGACGTCCATATTAGTTTGAAGAGCCTGTGTTCATTGAGCTCGTAGAACTCATACGGCCGTCAAGAGATTTTATTTATTATATTATTTCTAGAAAAAATTTACATAAATATTATTAATATATATTAATATATATTAATAACATAAAGTTTTAGAATAAATTTTCTAAAAATTAACTAAAACCATCCTATATAAAAATATAGACTTGCCTCAAAATTAAGAAACAAAAATATCCCTTAAGCAATATTTTGATAAGTTATTTAATTGTGTAAAAATATATTGTTTCCTTATCCTTGACTTAAAGAACATCTTTGAACCTCCTTAAAATTTATTTTTTGTAATATATCACATAAAAAAAATATTGTCAAATTTTTTTTAAATAAAAATTCTTTTAACTCTTTTACCCAAACCACTCATAAATTCCCAAGCACAAAATTCATCAATATTTAAATCGTTGATAATATCAGCATCCATAACAGTTACTTCATCACCAATTTTTATACTATTTATAATTTCTTTTGGAATTTTTATCATTGTCATATCCATACAAATGTTACCTATAATTTCACATTTTATTCCTTTCCAAAGAACATATCCTCCCTTAGTTAGATATTTCTTTAACCCATCGGCATAACCAATGGGAATAACAGCATAAGTTTCATTTGCTGGAAGTTTATAGTGTCTTCCGTATGACACAAAACTTTCGTGGTGAATTTCTTTTAAAAATAAAATTCTGGATTTTAATGTATAAACATTTTTTAAATAAGGTGTTTTTTTATTTCCAGTAAAAGAATACATACCTATACCTAGTCTAACAAGATTTCCAACAATTTCGTCTGAAAAATTAGTAATTCCAGCACTATTTGAAATATGGATATATTTTAAATCTAAATTATTTATAATTTGTTTAAATTTTTCTATTTGTTCTAATGTAAATTTTTTAGTCTCTTCTGTTAAACCATCTGTATCAGAAAGATGAGAGAAGATGCCTACTAAGTTTAAATTATTTTCTCGACAGAAGTTAATAGCTTCTTCAACTTTGTCGACATCAAAACCTAGTCTTGTCATTCCAGTATCCACTTTTATATGAATTTGAGGATTTAAATTGTTTTCTTTTAGAAAAATAAGTTGATCCAAGCTACTTATAGCAACATGTATATTTCTTTTTGTAGCTTCAACAAGTTCTTCGTTAAATGATCTACCTAAAATTAAGAAATTTCCGTTTATACCTGCCTCTTGTAGCTCGATAGCTTCTTCAACATTGGCAACACCAAAAAAGTTGATATTGATACTTTGTAATATTTTTGCAATTTCAACAGAACCTAAACCATAAGCATTAGCTTTTACAACACCTAAAACTTCTCTATTTTTTGCAATCTCTTTTAATTTTAAAATATTATATATTAAATTTTCTTTGTAAATCTCAACCCAAGCTCTCATTATTGTGCCTCCTAATAAATAATAGGCTGTTGCAAATGCCACAGCCCATAATATCTAAAATATTATTAAGTTTTTATTATTTTTTTATAGAATTATCTAACTTCTTTACAGCTCCTTCGATAAAATTTTTGAAAACTTTATCAGAAATTGTAGCTATTTCATTCTTAGGAACAGAAAGTAAAGAGTAAATTTTAGAAGAATCTTCCCAAGCACCTTTTTGAGTAACTTTTTTCATAATTAAGTCAGTAGCATAAGAAGATAAATCAGATGTTACAGGTGAAACAACACTTTTTGAAAAACCATCCATATTTTTTATATATCCACTGAATAGACTATCCACTTCTTTTTTTACTTTAGATTTTAAAACAACTTCAGCTTCTTTATTAGCACGAGATTGAGCAATGATAGAACCACTTCTTGCTAAATTCGAAGAAGCTAGTACATACAATTCTTTTTCAGGATTAACTCTTGAAGAAACCGCATTTTTTATCGCAGCAGGAACTTCTCCAGAAGAAAAATTAGACGTTATATCATTTAATGAACTACAAGCAACTAGGCTAAATAAAGAAACTGCTAGTAGCAATATTTTTGATTTCATTACAAAATTCCTCCATTATTTCATTTTATTTTAATTTTATTATAACATACTAATAAAAAAAATAAAAGGAAAGAAATTAGAATTCTATTGAATTTATTTATTAAGTTAAAAAAAAATAATTTTTTAATAATTTATTTAATGATTTATTTAATGATTTATAGAAAAATATAAAATTACAAAGTAAATTTTTTTCTTAATTATCATATTAGTTTGAAGAGACTGTGTTTATTGAGTTTATAAAATATATATACTCGATCAAAGAACTTTATAAAAAACATAGATTTATAAAAAAAACATAAAATATATATTAATATAAAATATATATTGAAAAAACTTTTAAAATATACTAAAATTAAATGATGTTAAAAATATAAAAGAGGTGATGAAATGTCAATTTTAAAAAATTTAGCAGAAAATTTAGGTTTTATAAATATAAATCAACCAAAGAAAAAATATGTTACTTTAAGTGAAAATAAAAGTACAGAAGAAAAAGAAAGAGCTAAATATAAAGTTAAAAATATTGATAATTTGAAAGAAGAAGAAATTACAAAATGTCCTAAGTGTGGTGTTTTATCTCACAAAGCTGAAATACAACATAATATGAAAATGTGCCCTAATTGTAATAACTATTTTAATATGAGTGCAAGAGAAAGAATAGATCTTTTAATTGATAAAGGAACTTTCAAAGAGGAAGATGCAACAATGACTTCAGCAAATCCTATTGGATTTCCTGAATATGTTGAAAAATTTGAAAAAGCTCAACATGATTCTGGAATGAAAGAAGGAGTTGTAAGTGGATTAGGAGAAATAAATGGAATAAAAGTTAGTATAGCTTGCATGGATTTTAATTTCATGGGTGGAAGTATGGGATCTGTTGTTGGTGAAAAAATTACTTCTGCTTTAGAAAGAGCAATAGAGCATAATATTCCAGCTATTGTTGTGGCTATTTCAGGGGGAGCTAGAATGCAGGAAGGATTATTTTCTTTAATGCAAATGGCTAAGACATCAGCAGCTGTAAAGAAAATGAGATTAAAGGGATTACCTTTTATATCTGTCCCTGTTAATCCAACAACTGGAGGAGTAACTGCTTCTTTTGCTATGCTTGGAGACATCATTATAAGTGAGCCTAATGCAAGAATAGGATTTGCAGGACCTAGAGTTATTGAGCAAACAATAAGACAAAAACTACCTGAAAATTTTCAAAAAAGTGAATTTTTACAAGAATGTGGAATGGTGGATATTATAGCAAAAAGAGAAGAGTTAAAAACTATTATTCACAGAGTGCTTAGTAATATTATATAGGAGGGTACCATGCAATTTGAATTTCAAATAGAAGATATAGAGCGTAAAATAGAAGAATTAAAAAAATTTGCAGAAGAAAAAGAAATAGATTTAAGTGATGAAATAAATAAATTAAAAGATCAAAGAGATATTAGTTTAAAAATGCTATATGATGATTTAACAGATTATCAAAGGGTTTCAGTATCAAGACATCAAGCAAGACCATATACTTTAGATTATATTAAATATATAACTACTGATTTTGTTGAATTACATGGGGATAGATTATTTAGAGATGATCCGGCAATAGTTGGTGGCTTATGTAAAATAGATGGAATAAAATTTATGATAATAGGGCATCAAAAAGGTAGAACAGTTGAAGAAAAAGTTTATAGAAATTTTGGAATGGCAAATCCAGAAGGCTACAGAAAAGCTCTAAGACTTTATGAAATGGCAGAAAGATTTAATATACCAATTTTAACTTTTATTGATACACCTGGTGCATATCCAGGACTAGAAGCTGAAAAACATGGTCAAGGAGAAGCTATTGCAAGAAACTTAATGGAAATGAGTGGGATAAAAACACCTATAATTTCAGTGGTTATAGGAGAAGGTGGATCTGGAGGAGCTTTAGGACTTGGAGTTGCAGATAAAGTATTTATGTTAGAAAACTCTGTATATTCTGTTATATCTCCAGAAGGCTGTGCTGCAATATTGTATAAAGATCCAAGTAAAGTAGAAGAAGCAGCAAATAATTTAAAATTATCATCACATAGTTTATTGAAATTAGGATTAATAGATGGAATAATAGATGAGTCTTTAGGTGGGGCTCACAGAGATCCTGAATGTACAGCTTTAAATTTAAAAAGAGTTGTACTTGAAACATTGGAAGAGTTAAAAAGCATGTCAACAGAAGAACTATTAGAAAAAAGATACTCTAAATTTAGGGGAATGGGAGTATTTTATAAATAAAAAAAGGTGGAGAATAAGAAAATGGAAAGAAAATTAGCTATTCTAACAAGTGGTGGAGATGCTCCAGGAATGAATGCTGCTATAAGAGCTGCTGCAAAAATTGCAAAATCTTATGGATTTGAAGTTTATGGGATTAAAAGAGGATACTTAGGTATGTTAAATGATGAAATTTTTCCTATGAGTGAAAGATTTATATCAGGAATAATCGATAAGGGTGGAACTGTTTTATTGACTGCCCGTTGTGAAGAGTTTAAACAGGCAAAATTTAGAGAAATTGCAGCAAATAACTTAAAGAAAAAAGGAATTGAGTATTTAGTTGTAATTGGTGGAGATGGTTCTTACCGTGGAGCTAATTTATTATACAAAGAACATGGAATAAAAGTTGTAGGAATCCCAGGAACTATTGATAATGATATCTGTGGAACAGATTTTACTTTAGGTTTTGATACTTGTCTTAATACTATTCTAGATGCAATGTCAAAAATAAGAGATACTGCAACATCTCATGAAAGAACAATATTAGTTCAAGTTATGGGAAGACATGCTGGAGATTTAGCTCTTCATGCTTGTATAGCTGGTGGAGGAGATGGGATTATGATACCTGAAATGGATAATCCTATCGAAATGCTTGCTCTTCAACTAAAAGAAAGAAGAAAAAGAGGAAAATTGCATGATATAGTTCTTGTAGCAGAAGGTGTCGGAGATGTAATGCAAATAGAAAAAGAATTGAAACAACATATTAGCAGTGAAATTAGAAGTGTTGTTTTAGGACATGTTCAAAGAGGAGGAACTCCATCTGGTTTTGATAGAGTACTTGCAAGTAGAATGGCAGATAAGGCAATACAAGTACTAGATAACGAAGAAGGTGGAGTAATGATTGGTTTAGAAAAAAATGAAATGGTAACTCACTCATTAGATGAAGCTTGCTCAAGTGAAAGAATAAAAAGTATCAGAAAAGATTATGATCTTGCTGTTGTTCTATCAAGATAAGAAAGGAAGAAAAAATGGATAATATTTTAGAGCTTGTTAGAAAAGAAAGAAGAAAAAACCAAATAAAAAGAGAAATAGAAGATAATGATAGAAAAATAAGAGATAATAGAAAAAGAGTTGAACTATTATTAAACTTGAAAGATTATCTAAAACCAAATATGAAGTATGAAGAAATTTTAGATATAATAGAAAATATGCAATCAGATTACGAAGATAGAGTTGACGATTACATAATAAAGAATGCTGAATTAGGTAAAGAAAGAAGAGAAATCAGCAAATCTATAAAAGAATTTAAAAAGACTATTGAATAGGAGTTATTATGCCAACTAAGTCTTTAGAAAAATTAATATTAGAGTTTAATAAATTACCAGGTGTAGGTCAGAAATCAGCAACAAGGTATGCCTTTTATATCTTAAATCAGCCTGAAGAAGATGTGAAAAAATTTGCAGAGGCTTTATTAGATGTAAAGGAATATGTAAAAAAATGTAGTGTTTGTGGAAATTATTGTGAAAAAGATATTTGTGATATCTGTGATGATAATGCTAGAAATCATAGAATAATTTGTGTTGTTGAAGAAAGTAAAGATATTATGATTTTAGAAAAAACCACAAATTTCAGAGGGGTTTATCATGTTTTAAACGGTAGACTAGATCCTTTAAATGGGGTAACTCCAAATGAATTAAATATAAAATCTTTATTTGAAAGAATAGCAAAAGATGATATAGATGAAGTTATTTTAGCTATGAACCCAAATCTTGAAGGTGAAACAACTGCAATGTATCTGGCAAAATTAATGAAAAATTTTGGTATAAAAATTACTAAGTTAGCTAGTGGAATTCCTATGGGAGGAAACTTAGAATTTTCAGATACTGCAACTATTTCCCGTGCTTTAGATGATAGAGTTGAAATTTAAAAGGATTGACAATTCTTTTATAATAAGGTATAATATATTGTCATAAATTTTGGTATTCCGCTTTAATAAAAAATTAAATGAATGCTTATAGGAGGAAAGAATGAAAGAAAAATTAATCGAATTAGTGGAAAAACAATACTTAAGAACTGATATTCCACAATTCAAAGCTGGAGACACTATCGGAGTTTACTACAAAGTTAGAGAAGGAAACAAAGAAAGAGTTCAATTATTTGAAGGAGTTGTAATCAGAGTAAATGGTGGAGGAGTTGCAAAAACTTTCACTGTAAGAAAAGTTACAGCAGGAATTGGAGTAGAAAGAATAATCCCTGTTAATTCTCCAAATATTGACAGAATCGAAGTTCTAAAAGTTGGTAGAGTAAGAAGATCTAAACTTTACTACTTAAGAGGATTATCAGCTAAAAAAGCTAGAATCAAAGAAATAGTAAAATAAGAAAAAGAAAACTGGACTTTTTAAAGTCCAGTTTTTAATTTGTTGTATATGAAAGTATAAAAAATAAATAGAGAAAATTAGTCTCCGACGTCCGTATTACTCTCGAGAGCATTTCGGTGAGCTCGGAAGAGTCATACGGCTGTCAGGAGATTTTATTTATTATATAAGAAAGTATAAAATTAAATAATTCTAATAAAAGTAAAAAAAAGGCTATCATAAGATACCCTAACTTAATTGTTAATAAATTTATGGCGGTGAGAGAGGGATTTGAACTGCATTATATTATACACTTTTTGATAATTTTTATTTTTTTAATCTTTTTTTGTAGCTATCGTTATCTTTTGTTCATTATAATTTTTAATATTTATCCTTCTTTCACTCATAGTTGGTTAAGTTTAACTATTATATGTTTATTATACTTCATATATTTAGAAAAGGGCAAGATATTTTTATATCTTTTTTTAATTTCTAATTATAAAAAAGCAGGATTGAGATCCTGCCTCTGTGCTTATTCCTTGCAATAATATCCTAACATTAAATTTCTATCTAATGTTTAAAGCTCATTTTTTTCTCCTAATTGGAATAGTAGTAATTTTACAAGATCCTCGCTTTTTACTTTAGCAAAGTTTTCTTTAGAATCTTGAATTACATACTCTGGATCAGCATAATCATATATATATAAAGTTTCTATTCCTTCTATTTCTTTTATTACAAAGAAAATGTACAGTTCTTTGTAATGAAACATTGCTAGGTCAGCTGTTAGCTCATTCAGTATGTTTAAACTTTCAGTTAAGCTAATTGATGTTTCTATGATTTGATATTTTTCACAAATTTGAAGATATTTTTCAACATCTTCAAATTCATAAGTGATTGCCTCACCTTTATTTTTTAAGTATTCAGCTGTAAATAATATCATAAACTCTCCTTAAAAAATTATTGTATTTTGATTACACATTTCAACTACACAATCATAAACCTCAACCTCACAAAAATCATTACCAAAAAATCTTTTTTCTTTTCTCAAATTTTTAAAACCTCTTAAGTAATTAAAGCTGTATTCAATATTTGCTGTATTTTCATATTCTATAATATCTGATTTCTCAGGTAAATCTTCTAATTCAACCCAAGTAATTCTATTTTCTATTCCTTTTAAAAAATTAGTTTTCTCTATTTGTTTTCTAAGAATCTTAGGAATATAGATACTTTTAATTTCTTCAGGTTTTATTTCATTTTTTACATATTCATTATAAAATTCATTATTGTGATCATTAGCCATAAATTCAGTTTTTTTAGCATATTTTGTTTGAACTTCTAGTAATACAAGTCCGTATTGCATAAAAGTATTTAATTTTGTTTTAGGTTCAAAAAGATATACTACTTCTTTCGAGTTTGGACTTCTTTTACCTTCTTCCCAATTATCATTTCCAGTTATTGATACAGGAAGTATTCCATTTTTTAATATTTCTTTAAGTTCAGGTAATCCTACATTTTTAAATAATTTCATTTTAATTCCTCTTATTTTTTTAATAACATTTTTAAAGCTTCTCTCACTGTTTCAGCTATTGATTTTCCATTTTTATTGCTATATTCAATAACTTTATCATATAATTCTTCATTCAATCCTATTTTTATGCTATGATTGATTGGATCTTTTGCTGGAGGTCTTCCCATCTTTTTTTTATCTTTCATAATTTCTCCCTTGATTTTCATTATTATAAATGTTATAATTAATTACAAATTTAAAGTGGACATTTTTGAGCCTTCTTAGTTTAACTAAGAGGGCTTATTTCTTTTTATTTAGTTTTATTAATACAATTATAACTAGTATTAATGTTATAGGTTGTAATATGTCATTTATAGCTCTTAACACTTCCATTTTATCCCTCCTTTTTCTTTTCTTTTTAAAGGAAGATAGAGGAGAGTGGAGGAGTGAGATTACTCTCAAACCTCCTTTCTCTTGTTATATCTTATTTTCTCAATTGCCTAATAAGAACAATGATAGATAAGATATAAAAGATTATCTCCAATATCTCCTTTAAAGTGGACATCTTCTCACCTCCTTATATATCTATTATACTTTAAAGGTTCAAAAAAGTCAAGATATTTTTTTGAACCTTTAAATTTTTTTTATAAAAAAGGACAGGATTTTCCCTGCCCTTTTATTCTTTCTTTTCTTTATCTTCATCTTTTAACTGTTCTAATGCTTTCTTTAACTTTTTAGGAATGGGTACTCCTGCTTTTGCCGCATTTTCTACAATACTTAATAATTCAGTTGCACAATAGAATATTCCAACTAAATTTCTAAAGCCAATGTCTGGAACTAATCTATGCATTAAAGATGCTCCGCACAATAAAGCTAAAATCCATAACTTTTTTTCTATTCCTTTGTAGGCTCTTTTTAAATTTAGATTTTTTAGTTTATATCCTGCATATACTCCTGATGCATAATCAATTAACATTAAACCTATTAAAACCTTTGCTAATGTATCAAATCCACCAATAAGCCAAATTAGAAAAGCAACAAAATATGCCCATATTTTTACTATAATTGCCCCCACTATACCAACCCCTAACTATAATTTAAGTATCTTTTTCCAATGATTATAATAAGATACTGCTTCATCTGTTCTGTCTACTACGGCTTTATCCTTATACCCTTCATTTTCTAATTTATCTTTCCAAGAAGTTTCTCCAAACATTCTCACAGCTCTATACATAGCCTTTCTTTTTAGAAACCCTACTCCTAGTTCCTTCATAATGTGTAGAAAAATTTTATCAGATAAGGTTCTGTTTAACCCTGTGTTATTATACTTACTATAAAAAAAATCATGAATAACAGCAGCTGGAGTATATTTTCCAAATGGAGGGAATATAGTCCAAAATGAACGAGGGACTGAAGCTAGATCTGTTATAAAGCCTTTGGGTACAGTAATTCTGTACCCATTAACTTCATAAATATAATCCTGGAATAACTCATATCTTTTTCCATCATAAAGTGGATGTGTCACTAGTTTTGTTATCTCCATTATCTTTCCCCTCTTTTAATTTTTTAAAAATTGGTTGTAGTTCTTTTACTACTGCTTCTATTGTATTTTCATTAATAAAAATTCTTACATGAGGTGGTAATTTAGAAACAAATTCTTGAACTGCTTTCTTTTTAAGGTTTCCTAGACCTTTTCCTTGTATAGCCAATTCTTGTTTCATTACTTCATTTCTTACTTCAGTTGCTGCTTCCTCCTTTCCTTTATATCTCCAAGTCAATGCAATATAAGTAACTACTGAAAATATATACCCTAAAACTTGCCAAATTAATTTTTTATCCATAACTAAAAACCTCCTAAATTTTCATACCATTTATAAAATCAACTATAAAATGTGCCATTTTTTTTATATCTTTAAATTTACTTGCTTCTTCATTAGTTCCGAAGAAGGGTTCAACCAAAACATAAGTACAATTTGTATTGCATATTCCATAACCTCCTCTCGTTTTGGAATCAGTAATGAGGATTATCCCCTCTGTTTCTACTGTCTTTTCTATCGTTATTTCCTTACCATTTTTATCTATTTTCTTTTCTTTTAATTTGTTCCATTCTTTTCTTATATTACTTCCATACTCAGTTTTTAATTTTTTCATAAAAAGTTCAGCATATTTTTTAGCTTGTTCATTCTTAAAATAAACTAAACTTTCACATCCATTTGCTTGTTGAGAAGCAGCATTAAAATGTAATTCTAAAGCTAATTCATAATTATGCTTATTAATTTCAGCAACAACAGGTTTCATTTCTTGGATGTAATTTTGTTCAGGTTTTCTTGAGTAAATATCAATATTATCATCTAAGTTATTTATCTCATCACAGACACCTCTCCAGTATTCATATTCAGATAAATTTAAATATTTACTGTATGCTCCTTTTCCTCTTGGATTATGTCCAATCACTAATGCAAATTTTTTCATATTTTACCTCTTTTCTTTTTATTCCCATTTAATAGCTTCTAGTTCTTCAACATTTTTAACTTTTAATATTTTTTTAGTTATAGCAGTGTATTTGTTTTGTGCAGTTATAACTCTTAATATCCAAGAAAAATAAATTAAATTTAATTCTCCAAGAGATATATCTACAACAGAATCATCTTTTAATCTCCAAGGAGTTGTTAAAGTTTTTAAAAGATTTTTTAGCTTTCCAACTTTCATTGCACCTTTTATTTTTTCTTCCAGTTCTTCAGTAATTGCTATTCCCAATGTTACTAAGGCTTGTTTAATTACATTATAGTCTTCTGTTTCTCCAGCAATGTCTAACGCCATTTTTACACGCATAAAATTAATCTCATCGTATTCTTTCATTTGGAAAATCTTACCATCATGCTCATAAGAACCAAACATCTTGTCCAACAGAATTTCTCTGAACTTGTGTTTAAAAGTTTTTTTAACATCTTCCATATTTATATCCCAAGTATGAGTTATAGTGTTCCAGGTATGATAAGAGCTTGGCTGTGGAATAAATTTTAATTTTTTATTTTCAATATACTCCCCAGGTGTTAATTGAATTTCAATATCTTCTTCTATAAGCTCATTTCTAGTCATTTCTCTTATACTATTAGTTGTTGCATCATAAGTTGGATATTTGAATGGTTCACTTTTCTCAACTACTATATAGTCATCTTTATTTAATTCAGGATAATCTAAAAATAAATTATTATCCATAAAATCTCTAACTTCGTTTGCTGTTAGATTTACTGTGAACTTTATTTCTGCTTTTTTTTGCTTTGTATATATGTAGAACATAATTTTCTCCTTTCAATTTTGAATAGATTTTCAAATTTATTCAGTTTTTTATGGAATTTAATCACGATTTGAAGTCTTTTGATAACATTTTCTTAGGTTTTGATAACAATAATAAGTTAAAAAATTACATCAAACTTAATAAAAATAACATTAAATTCTTTATAAATTTGAAAATCTCCATACTTTTTTTCTAAAAAATACCTAATTTTTTCCTTGCTACTATAAGAGTATTTCTTATTTCTGTAGCACTTGTTTTTTGTATATAATGTTTACTTGTAACTCCACTACTGCTATGATTTGCATAACTAGAAGCAAGTCCTAATCCAGCTAAATTATTAATAAGATTTATGGCTGTTTTTCTTAATGTATGTGGATATAAATCTTCTATCCCTAGTATCTTCCCTAGCTTTTTTATTCTTTGCCTAATTGCTCCCTGTGTCATCTGTCTATATTCTTTCCTATACCTTGTGATAAATAGCCATTCAGATGTAATTCCTTTTTCTTCTCTTTCTTTTAACCATAATTTAAGTAATTCCTTACACTTTTGAAAAAAGAAAGCATTTACTATATAACCTTCTTTTTCTTTAACATCTGTAAAGTATCCATTTTCCAAGTCTAATTGCTCTAATTTTAAGTTTTGAATTGCTGATATCCTACAGGCACTATCTAAGAATAGTTCCCATAAAATTCTATCTTGTAAATCATATTTTTTAGTTTCAACCTGCATATATAAACGAACAGTCAGTATTTGCTCTGTTGTTAAAAAATAGCTATTCCTTATCTTATCTCTTTCTGTAAATCTTAATCTATCCAATTTCTCTGAAAATGGATGATATTTGATTTTATTTCTTCTAACACACCAGGCATAGAATGTTGATATTGCAGTGGTCTTATTCATTAAAGTTCTTTTACTATTTCCTAAATTCCTACAATAATTTCTATAATTTTCTATTATGCCAGGCATTTCTAATAAAGTGTCTTTACTTAATAAAAGCCTGTTTTTATATGACTTTTGAAACCACACTAGAAATAACTTAAAATTATTACAATATGTTTTATAAGTTGTTTCCCAAGTTTCCCAATTACTACTTTTACAACTATTTAAATACTCCAAATAAATTACCACATTTTCTTTTTTTAGATTTTCTAAAATCATTAATTGCATAATTAAACCTCCTATTTTTGATAAGTTAATTATACAATTCTTAAAATAATGGAAAATCTAATCGGAGTTATAGAAGTTGATAATCAAAATTTCTCAATCAAAATTAATTATTTAAAAGAAAGAAATTTAATTCTTTCAGGGAATTTTATTTGTAAAAAAGAATTTAGAATACCAGTCAATGGTCAACTTGATGTTTTAAATACTTCTATGACACTCAATGGAAATATTCAAGCCATTGTGCTTGGAAACAATGGTAATAATTTTTATAAAACCATTAAAATTTCTATAGAAAATGGGAAAATAATATCTGATGTTTCTAACTTTACACTATATGTTTTTTAAATAGAATTTTTTTACATTGTTCCAATTGCTATAAAAGTTCCACTTACGGTTGTTAGATTAGTTCCATTATTATTAGCTCTGATTGTTATTTTGTTTTTTTCTCCATATGACATAATAGTTAAGTTACCAGGAGTTCCTGTATGCCACGGAGTTGCCATAACACTAACATTTTTCAAAGTAACTGGGATAATTATATCTGTACTTTTGTTAAACTCAATATTTTTAAAAGTACCAAACACAATTGCAATATTTGAAAATTTTATTATATTTATTTCACTTTGATTACTAAAACTGAATAGATTTTCCACTGTGGAAAATTTCTTTAAAAACAGAGAGATTATTTTAACAAAAGACTTAGATAGAGATTTATTTTCTAGATATTCTGGGACTATCCCATCTGACATATTTCCATCTAAAATAATTAATATAATCTTAGAAGAGGGAAGTGGAGCCCCAGCTGGATACGACATCGTTGGAAATAAAATTACAGCCTTTTATTTTAATTATCAACTAACAGCAAAAAGAAAAGCTAAGATTATATATTATTAATTTTTCCACTGTGGAAAATCTATCAATATCTGCTGGTACTGAAATTTTAGTAAAAAATTTTTCTAATAAAAGTAACTTTACAGTACAAGAAATTATTTGGACAGAAGAAGAATACAGAAAAGCTATTAAAAACTATGATTTTATTAGTCTATATTTTTCTTCTAGTTATATTTCTATTCAAGGTCCTTTACTTACTAAAACGACAAGACCTTATGTTTCAATCCCATCAGCAAATGGAAATACGTTTTATCTATTTCTTGCAGAAGATAGAGATTTTATAAGAGTTATGAATACAGTAAATTTTAGTCCTATTAGATGTAATGAACTAAAAATTTATGGATTTAAAATTAGATAAAAACGTCGGTTGTATAGATACTAAATGAATTTAAGCTAGCTATAATATTTCCATTATTTACAAAAATTAAATATAAGCAACATTAATGGTAGCATTTCGAGGATTACTCGAAGGTACAATGTGCCCAATAGCTGCGGTATCTGATTCATAATTGTATGTAACATATTCGCAATAACCAGAAGTCTGTGCTGCACTTATAGATACGATAGTAGAATTTGAAGGAATTCCAATTTTGTTTTTAAAATTGCTGATTACAATTTCTGAAAAAACTAATATTCCGTTCTGTATTACTAAAGAGTCTTGTGTTATTATAGAATAACTTTTAATTTTGATTAGATTTTCCAATTTCTTACGATTTTGATAAATAGATAATTCTTCAAAGTCTGCATTTGGAACACTCACTCTACTAGTTTGGCTTTTTAAACAATAGTAATATTTTTGATTTCTTGGAAAATAATATACATTTCCTGCCACTGCCTGTTCAACAGGAAACTCTCCATTATTTTCTCCTAAAATTCCATTAAGATTTTGTATTAATTGATTTTCTTTATTATTAAGACTTTCATATAAGTATTTCCAAGTTATTGGAATTAATTGTTCATCAGGAGTTCCTGATGTTGCTTCCCAAGTTCTATTTCCACCAATATTTTTATACCAATGTCCATTGTCTGCTAGATATTGTTTATCTGCTTCTAAGTTATTTCTTCCTTTCAAAGTACCAACAGCTGTTAATCCTGTTTCTGTATAGACTTGGTTAGCAATATCTCTTGTTAAATAAATAATACTATCTCTTACATATATTTCAGCTTCTATATCACTTGAAATAGCCATATAGATATCTTGAATAGATTCATATGTTTTTCCTAATCTGTTGTTTGGAAAAGTATCAGCAGATACAGCTGTTGCATATGAATAAAGAATTTCTGTTATATCTCCTTCAATTTTTGCGTATACCCCAAATTCTTCTGTTTGAAAAGATTGTTCTACATTTTCATTTGATATTTGTACTGTTAAAACAGCAGTACCATTATCATTTGTTATATTCATTACATTTAAATCAAGTTTTTTATTTTTTAATTCAGTTACTTCTCTTAAATTTCCTGAATGTTTTTGATCTCCAAATGCTGCCTTGGTAAATAGAACTTTACCTTCCCCAGCTAATGCTCTTGCTAAAAGGTTTCTTCCAGCATTTGTAATGATGTGACTATTAAAATCAGCCATTTCTTTCACCTCTTTTTTCTAAAGTATATTTTCCATTTTTATTTACCAAGTTTAGATTATTAAGATAGAAGTAACTTGGTTGTGGATATAGTATTACTTTTGTTCCATATCTCATATGTGTTGCCATATATAAAGGAGATACAGAGTTATTTTTAAAAGTAATTCCTGTTAAATGTTGTGATTTCTTTTTTGTTTTTTCCACTCTATCTATCATAATATCTAGGTTATTTTTAGTTGTTCCCATAATTTCTATTTTGAATGTTCCATTATCCCCATTAAATTCTGGAAATTCCAATATATTAGCTTTTTCATAAAAGATATTTAAAACATCCTGAATAGCTTTATTTGTTCCCTTAATTGAATGGATTTGAAAAGATAATTTACATGCTTTTCTTTTTTCCTCAATAGACATAGAAAAATCATAAAAATCTACACTTAATTCTTTTGCAAGTATATCTATCTCTTTTTCTGTCATAGTATCTATTCTTTCAAGAAACTCTAAATATTCTATATTAGCAACAATGTGTTTTGAGATAAGTGCATCTATAACAGTTAATATAACTTTATATTGCTTATCATCTTTTAAAATGTCAGGAGCAAGGTTTCTTATGTTTGTTACATCATATATAAAATTTTGCTCTTTCATCTTGACTCTGCTCCTTTGTAAGAAATATTTATAGTTCCACATTTTGCTAAATAAAATTTTTGCCCTTTATAAGTTTGAGGAGATTTTATTTCTATTCTTCTTATACCTTCAACACTTTTAGAAATATCTATAATATCTTGCAAGTTTATACTTTCTCCCATTTTGAAAGATTTAGTATACTGTTCTAACGAATTTGTCAACTCTTTTTCTATTTCTGATTTCGACACTAGCGAACTATCATAAACCCAGTAATCTAAATCAATATTATAATTGTGAAATATTGGGTCTTTAATTTCTATCTGGTCATTTAAAACTTTAATATTTTTATTCTCAACTATATAATTTTTTATTTTTCTTTTTTCTTCTTGTGATATATGTTCCAAACCATTCACAACATAAATATCAATGTAATTAGGTTTAGGACTGTTTATAAAGACATCCGTAACTAGGTTAGATGATTTCTTAACCCAATATTCATAAGAGCCTTCTGAACCACCTGTAGTGAATGATTCAGGAATAAGTTCTAATCTACTTCTATACTCTTCATCTTCCTCTTCTTCTCTACCACCTGTCACATCTGTAATGTTAGTTATTTCTTTCATATACTCATATCTATCAACAATTTCTTTGATTTCACCAGCTAATATTTTTCCTAAATTACCAGCAATTTGAGCAACAGCTATCACATCAATATAAGTTTCTCCACTTCTTATTTTGTACTCTTGCTCTGTATAAAACATATAATTTTTATAAAGAAATCTTGTACCTTTTGCAATAACAACATCTTTTGCTACAACTGATGAAATATGACATCTAATTGTAGTTCTTGCTTTGTTAGCTTTTAATCTAGCTCCTCTTTCTCCATAAAAATTGCCTTTCAAGTCTAATCTTTCTTCTCTTGAATATTTTAAGAAGTTTTGTTTTGCTACATCATTCATATTTGCCTTTATATTTGATAATAATGCTGCAACTGTTGAGTATAAATATGCTTCTTTTGTACAAAGTTCTAATCTTTCTCCAGTAATTTCTTCATGAAATCTTAAAGCATCAGCTAAAATTGTTTCAGGATTAGAGTCTATTAAATTAAAATCTTTCATCTATTTCAACCTCACATTCAATTTCAAGTCCATTTTCAGTAGCCTTACATTCAACATTATTTAATGTAAGACCTTTTATATACTTACTAACTTGAATTTGTAAGTCATTAAAAATACTATTTTTTATTACAGTAATTGGTCTATCAACCATTCTATTATCTATTCCCAAATCTCTATGGAGTGGTACTGTTCCTCTTTTTGTATTTAACAGAATATATAATTCCATTAATTTTGGATGTTGAGGAATAGTCTTATTTGAAACTATCATATTTCCTCCTATTAATATCCTCTTAAATCATCTTCAATTAATCCGTGTAGCCATTTTTTTTCATTTTTATCTTTTGAGTAAACATTCTTTTTAGATTTTTTCTTTAATACTTTTTTATTTTTCTTTTTATTTTTTCCACTACTATTATTTCTTCTATTTTCTGTAGTTAAATTATTAGTAGCAGGTAAAAGAAGTCTATCTAACTTTGGGATATATTCTTTAAGAGTTAAAGAACAATTTACAACTTCTAGTTCTCCACTTGAATTTGTACTCTTTATTCCTTGTTTAAAGGCTGTTAACATAAATCCATACTTTGATAAAGGCTTATTTCCTAAGATAAGTGGATAATACTCTCCATTTTCACAAATTTTTTCCAATTTTAGTATTGCTTCATTTATGTTAGTTAGTGTATAAACTAACTTAATATTTAAAGAAATAGTTCTTAAATTTCTACGAATAAACTCTGTGTAAGGAGCTTCTCCAAGATTGTCATGATCTTCTGTTTTAGATGAAATACTTAAATCAATGGCATCAGGAGTTAAAACATTCCCACGAGCAACAGTAAAAATAATATCTCCATAACTTCCTAAATTACTTGAAAAATCAAATGTAGTGAAATTATTTAAAAAATCTTTTGTTAATCTATTTAGTACATTCATTTCTTAGTCATCTCCTTATATTCAATAGATTCAACATCTAATTTTCCTTCTTTTAGTGTTGCTTTATTTGTTTCAAATCCTTTTTCTGCTTTCATACTTCCCTTTATTATTGCATTATTTGAAACTGTTATACTTTTTTCTATTGTTGTATCTCCAGTTATAAGAACTTCACTATCTATTTTTGTTAAAGTTCCTTTTAACTCTATATTTCCATCTTCTTTTATTGTTAAACTTGCACCTTGAAAATCAATTTTATATTGATCTTCTTGAGAGTTACTTACATTTTTTTCAGAAAAATAGCTTCCAATTATAAAACCTCTTTCTGTATCATCTCCTAAAAATATACAAAACACAGGAGTATTAACCTTTGGAATAGAAGTTATTTTATTTTCAAAAGTGATAGGAGATAAAATTTGTAATCCCTCTGTTATTTGATTTTCATACTCAGGAAGTTGTACAGTAGCAGTATAATCAGTTGTATTAATATTTTGAATAATTCCTACTGTTCCTTTTAATGCTGAAATCATTTTTTATTCTCCTTTTTCATATCTTTTTTTATTTTGTACATTTCAATAGATGTAGTAAATTTTGGAAAATTATGTTGTAACCTAGTTACTACATAATTTCCTGAAAACTCTCCTGCATCAGATAATGCTATAATGCAACCAGAATATAACTCCTTACATCCAATAATTTTTAAAGTTGTTTCTATTTCTCTTTTATTGACATTTTCAAGAATTTTTTTTGCTAACTTTTTTAAGTCTCCACTTTTAGCCCTGGATTTTAAAGAATAAACTTTTTTATAACTATCAGACTTTTGTCCTGTTTCAAGTTCGTGTTTTGTTATAATTGCTTTTTCTTCTTTTTGTTTTTTAGTATTAAAGTATTTAACTTCAATAGCATCATAAATATCATTAGATTTATCTTTTATTTCAAATTCCTCAACATTGTTCAAACTAATACTTAAAAGAGGAGTATTTTCTGATAGTATTTCTTCCTCAAATAAGATAAGTATTCCACTAGATATTTTTAACTTTACTCCTTCATCCTGGGCAATCTTATTTAAGAAGGAAAAATCTTCCTCTTCCTCTTGTTTTATATTTTTTAAAGTGATATTGTCTTTTACTCTATAAAAATACTTTAGTTTATATTTATCAGCAAACTCTTTTCCAAGTGCTTCTAAAGAGATATTAGCCCATATCTTAGACCTTTTAACATCTCTTGAATTAAGTGGACCAGATATTCCTTTAAATGTTGCTGTTTTTCTGTTGAATTGTCTTATATCTATATTAAAAATTCCTACATCACTTTGGCTTTCTCCTTCAAATTCACTATTCCAATTAAGAGTTTTTATTCCAAACTTTATTTGAGTTCCCTTTGGAATAGCCCAGTTTGTTGTTAGAAATCTATTATTTTCATTATTAAGTTTTATTATAATTTCATCTAATGTACCTTCTAAATTATCTATAATTTCAACATCAACTATATGTTTTAATAATTCTCCAGTTACATCTTTATTATCTATAAAAAAGGTAGGAGAGGCTCTCCTAACTAAGTTTGAACTAGCCACGGAGCAACACCTCTCTTTTTATCTTCTTTTATTTCAGGAATAGAAAGTTCAACTCCAGCTGGAAAGATAACTATTTCAGAGAGTTCAATATTTTCTTCTAATAACTCTTTCATAAGATTTTCATTCCCAAAGAGTTTAAAAGCAATTAGATCCCAAGTATCTCCTGCTTCTGTCTTATAAACTTGTTCTTGCATAAGTTTCTCTTTCCTCCTTCATTTTTTCTAATTGTCTTTGAAGTTCATTTAACTTTTCTTGTAAATTTTCTATAATACTATTTTTAGTATCTTCAGATACTCCATTAAAAGTAAAACTATTGTAAATTTGATAAGTAATAGGCTTTTCACTACTTGTGCTATTTTCTGATTTACTACTTTGAGTAGCATTTTGAAGTCTATTTCTTAAACTTCCAAAGATACTTTCATTCTCATCTTTTGTAAGAACTCTTTCACCTTTGTGTAACTCAGCAATATAACCGTCAAATGGCACATAATTTAATCCATTAGCATGGCTTCCATTTATTGTAGCTTTTGCAGTTCCTATATTTTCTTTTTCTCCAATGATGTATTTCATTCCTGGTATTTTTCTTGCAAAATCTAATGCTTTTTCCTTTGCACCTGCTATTGCATCAGACATAAGTTCAAATGGCTTCGCAAAAAAGCCTTTTATTTTTTCTGCAATACTAGCAATAGTATCTTTAAAAGAATTTAACATTGCTGTAAATCTTTCAGAAAATCCAGTTTTTACTTTATCCCAAAGTCCAGTTATACTTTCCCATAGACCTTGGAAGAAACCTGTAACTTTATCCCAAATAGCACTAAAAATCTTAGTAAGTACTGACCATAAAGTTGAAAAAATTCCAACAATCTTATCCCATAGCCAAGTAATTTTATTTAATATCCAATTAAATAAATCTACAATACCTTGCCATATAGCTCCAATAACTCCACTAAGTACATTCCAAACACCTGTAAAGAATTCTACTAAAAATCCAGGAATAGCTTTTACAAATGCTTTTATTTCATCCCAATATTTAATAACAAGATATATTACACCAGCTATTACTGCAACAATAGCTGCTACTACTGCTACTACTGCTCCACCAACTGCTGCTATTGCACTTCCAATTGCACTTATAACTATCCAAACAACTTTTATAATTGGAATGATTACAGTTACAAATTGAACAATTTTAGATAGAACATTCAAAATTGTTAAAAATATTAAAATTTTATCTATTCCAATCTTATTTAGAATAGTAAAAATTCCCCAAAGTGCTGTTCCAATCTTTACTAGTGCATCTAAAAATATTTTTCCATTTTCAATAAAAGATTGCCAAAATTTATTGGCTTTTGTATCGTTAAAATTTCCAGAAAGAACATTTGAAAGTTCATTAAGCCATTCAATAGCTATATCAAGTAGTTGTCTTCCTCCTTTTGTAAAAATAGCTTGTCCTATTTTTATTTTTACATCTGAAATAGCTGATTCAAGTAATGCCCATTTACCAGAGTCACTATCAAGAATAGTATTAGCCATTTCTTTTGCTTTTCCAGTAGCATTTTCATTTTCTTTTGCAAACTGTGCTAATGCATCAGCTCCCTTGTACATAACACCATTAACTTCTTTTGTAGCAGTTAACAGCTTATTCATAGCTAAAGCTCCCTGATCTCCAAACATTTCTTTTAAAAAGGCTAACTTTTCTATACCTGACATTTTCCCAGTAACTTTTTCTAATTGTCTTACAAAATCAACAAGTCCTATAAATTCGCCTTTAGAATTTTTTACATTAATTCCAAGTTTTTGTAGGTCTTTTTGTACTTTACTGTCAGCTATCTTAGCAAAAGCTTGTTTTAAGTCTCTTCCTGCCTGTCCTGATTTTATAGCTTGGTCTCCCATTAAACCAACAGCAGCTGAGGCTGTTGCTAAATCTATATTCAAATCATGTGCTGAAGAAGATACATATTTAAATGCTTCTCCTAACATTTGAATATTTGTATTACTTCGTGACATAGTATTAGCAAGAATATCTGCTGCATGCCCAACATCATTTATTCCAATATTAAAAGCATTCATATGATCAGATATCATATCTGATATCATGATGAAATCTTCTCCTGAAGCAGTTGCTAGGTCAAAAATAGGTGGAATTGCTGCTATTATCTCTTTTGGTTTAAATCCAGCTAATGCAAATTTTTCCATACCTGCTGCTGCCTCTTCAGAAGTAAATATTGTTGTTTTTCCAACTTCCATTGCTTTTTTCTTTAAAGCTTCATACTCTTCAGCAGTAGCTCCTGTTAAAGCTTTAACTTTTATCATTTGTTTGTCAAATTCTAAATATTCTTTAGCTGAAGAAATTCCTACTCCAACTGTTGCAGCTATTCCAGCAGTAGCTGCATATTTTAATCCAGTATTGAATTTATCTTTTACATTTTTAAATGTTCCCTTTGCACTTTTAAAAGCGGCTTGTTGAGCAAGTAGTTGTTTTTCTTTTTTTATAGTTTGGTCAATTTCACTTTGCAAATTGTCAAAAGGAATTTTCAATTTTTTAAGTTCCATTCCATACTTTTGGAATGATTTAGATTGTGCTTTTATAGTTGTTTCTAAGGCTTTAGCTTTTTTGGTTAAGCTTTCATATTTCTTTTTTTCAGCATCAGTAAGACTATTATTTCTCTTTTTTATCTCATCTAATGCCTTTAATTCATTTCTAAGTTTTCTATACTTAGAAACATTGTTCATTATCTCCTTGTTTAGCTCTTTTTGAGCTTTTAAAGTTCTTTGAGCCTTTTCCATTTTCTGCCTAGCAACTCTTAAATTCTTAACTTCATTAGCTAATTTTTTTAAATTACCAGGTAAAGACTTATCAATAACTCCTTGCACTCTCATAATCAAATCCATTTTCTTTCCCAACAATATCACCTCCTTCTTTTTCTTAGAGTTTCTTCAACTGTTTCTATAAGTTCTCTTATTCTGTATATATCACAACCCATTAAGTATGAGTATGGAATATTCATATTCACTCCTAATGGATTGTTAAGTTCTACTATTAATTCATCTAAAAGTTTTGCATGTTCTCTTTCAAGATCTTCTATTAATCTTCCTGCAAAAAATCTCTAACTTCATCTCTTACCTTTGCAAAATCTTTATATGAAAGTTTTAAGAATGTTTCATATGAATGTGCAGATACATATTCTGCGACTAACATATAATAAAAATCATCTAGTTCTTCCACTAATGTTGCTGATTTTTTTCTTAATTTTCCATAATTTTTCTTTATTTCAATAATTGAATTTCCAGTTAATTTTCCAAAATCAAATGTTATTTCTCTACCATCAGAAAGTTTAACTTTTCTAACTAAACCTTTTTCTTTTTTAGGTTCTTCAATATCATCTTTTTTTTCATCAACTACTGATTCAATTACTCCATTTCTTTTATTTATTTCTGCATTTGCCTCTCTTAATTCTTTATTAAAATCTCCCATTTTTTCCTCCTATTAAGATAAAATACTTCTAACTTTTTCATATAAATCTTTACCATTTACAATAGCTTTTTTGTTATACACATCAATTTCATGTATAACTTTTCCTTGAATTTCTTCTTTATAATAAGTCAATGAAAACTCTAATTCTGTTTCATTTTTTATAGCTTTTCCTATATCTCCACCACTTGTTTTTATTCTTTTTCCTTTAAAAGAATAAATGGCTTCAACTTCATCATTATTATGAGTTTCAGAATCTTCAACTAATATTGCTGCTTTTGCTGTTAAATTAACATTACTCCCATATTCAAATGCTATGTCCTTACATCTATTCATAAATTTTAACTGTAATTTCATAGCATTAAATGCTGTTGGAATAGGTTCATCATGTTCTATTACACCTAGCCCATTTATAGTTTCAGTCTTATGTTCTATATCTGGTAATGTTATAGTTGCTATTCCAACCAACTCATCTGTTCCATTTAATCTTATAATTGCATCTTCAATTATTGTTGACCTTATCATTTACTCCTCCTATCTTTGAAATAATAATTTTAAATATTTAGAGTCATACTCTAATCTAAACTCTAGACTTTCTCCTGGAATAATCGCTCCTAAATAAATATGCCATTTGAATTTTCCTGCTATCATATCTTGTTCAGAATTTTCTTCAGGTTTAAATTCAACTCTTCCACCAAGTAATTTATTATCATTAGTTAAAGAGTTTAGCCAAACATTAATATTAGTTTCTATGCTTTTAGCTTGTGAAGGTGTCATTCCCTTATCAACTTCAACTGTATTGTTTAGCATTATTGTATTTCCGATATACTTGAACATTCTTTTAACAGGTATCCAAACATCTTTTGGATCTGTTTCTCCACCAGGTTGAAATACAGAGGTTCTATTTCCCCAGAACACAGTTCCATTTGGTTGTCTAATTATTGTAGAAATTCCATTTTCATTCAATAAATTAGCCTCTGCTTCATCTAAATTAACTTTTTTAAATGTACTTCCTTCATAATATCCAACACCTTGCATTTTGATATTTTTATTTGAAGGACTTTCGCAAGGAACACCATCAAATTTGGCATCTACTGATTGCATGTGTAGTGCCATTACTGTTGAGAAGTGAAATACTTCATCTTCAAGATAAGGACAACCCCAAGTGATTGCTTGGTCAGCATCTATATAATTTTTTTCTTTCTTAAATGCTATAACTTCTCCATACTTTGTTGTATTTGGCATTTCAGGAATTGACATAGATGCCCATTTATCATTTATAACAGCTGATTTAGCATCCAGAGCTACTCTTATTTTTGCTGTTGAAAAATCAGGAGCAACTACACAACTAGGTATCATTGAATATTTAGGGAATATTTCCTTTAAACATTCAAGTCCTTTTGCTTCTAATGTTTGTGGATCTATACTTCCAATTACATCAGTTTCTTTTAATTTGCTAACATCTAAGAAATTATATGAAACTTCTAATTTTTTAACTGATGTTTCAGTTTTTGCTAATGTAATTATTAACTTTCCTTCATTATCAAATGAACAAGAATATTTTTCTTTTGCTATCAATGTAGATGTTTCACCATTTTTAATAATCAAATTTTCATCATTTATAATTCCAATCTTTTCAAGAGTTGCTTTAAAATCTTTTACAACAATATCTTGCTCAGTATGAGCAGTTTTATGCTCACTAGGGTTTAAAACATTTATAACAATAATAGGTTTTACATTATATACATTAAAAGCTAGGTATAATGCTTCATTGATTGTAAATCCTTTTATGTTATTAGCTCCTCCAAAATAAGTAGCTGCATCCTTTGAGTTTTGAATAAGAATAGGTTTATTAACACAGCTCATATCTCCCATGTTAATAGTTCCTGTTCCAACTATTACAGTTGGTGTCTGAGTTTCTGCAAATATTTTTAAGCCTGAAGGCATTTCTTTGTAACTTGTACCATGTTGAAACTTTGCCATTTTTCCTCCTATCTATTTTCACTATATTCATCTAAATCTATGAAATTTTCCTTAATTTCATCATAATCTGATATTCCAGTTTCTATTCTTTTTAACTGTTCAGAAGTGTAGAAACCTTTATGCTTTAAGATAAAACCATCTTTTGTAAGTTCTTCACCAATGTAGATATAAGTTTTATTTTCTTTTTTTGCTTCATTTTTTTCTGCTTTTACTTCAGTAGTTACTTGATTTTGAGTAACTACTGAAGTGTTACCTGTTTCACTGTTCACATTTGTTTCTGTACTGTTTGTAGTTTCAGCTACTACTGGTTTATCTTTTTCTTTATCTTTTTCTTTATCTTTTTCATTTTTTAATCCTGCCATTTTTCCTCCTTTTCATTTGAAACTTCTCTTTTATTTTCTTCTATATATGCTGTATGTGGAACAGTTGGAATATTTAATTGTAAAAGAATGTCATAAATCCAAAAGTCTCCACCAGTCATTTCTTCATTTAAGTAAGCTTCAATAGTTTCTAAATCTATTGAATAACTAAATCGATCTTTTCTTTCAATTGCTGATGAATGTTTTGTAAAATATGCTACTAAATATTCAGCTATTCCTGCTATTTCAAAAAAACCATTTTCATAGTCTTTATTTTCTGTTCCTAATCTAATTAAGAATGTAGCAATTTTAGAAGTAACTCCACTTTTTGATTTTTGTACAGATTTTATTGGTCTTATAATAACAAAAGGGAACTTATTTTCTTTATTACTTCCAGCATTATTTATTCTATTTTCAAGATTATTAGGCTGAATATAACTTCTAAAAAAATTAAAATTTTCTATTTTAGCTTCTGCAAATGCTTTTTTTATAGCACCTTCTAATGCTAAACTGTTCTTTTTTAATGGATTTATTCCCTCCATAATTCATCTATCCTTTCTTCTAAAACTTTTGAAAATATTTTTTGAATTTCTTCATATATTTTTTCATTATCAATCTGTAATCCCATATTTCTTACAGATAAAGAGGTTGCTAATGTTATTTTATGCCTTTCTTTTCCTACTCTAAACATAAGTTTAGGATTTCCATTTTTCCAAAAAGCCCAAAATAATGTCTTCCAAGTCATTTCTGGTCTTGGTTTTACTATTTTAGTTTTTATGTATTGTTTACTTTTTCCAGGATTTGGTTTAGATATTGCAAATTCAGAAACTTTATTTCTTTTAGTACTTCCTAAAAGAACACCATCAGTTGATGTTATTTTTGATTTTAAAGAATTAGCATCAACTTTTTGTTGTAAAGAATACCTGGATTTTATAAACTTCTTTTCTTCTTTTTTGGCATAATTAAGAGCTTTTCTTAGTGCTTCTTTTACAATTTTGTTATCCATTCCTGAAAATTCTTTACCAATTTTTTCAAGTTTTTTTAAACTTTCATCTGATATTTCAAGAGTATACATATCTATCCCTCATATTTTTGTGCATATATATGTGTCATTCCATGTCTTTTTTCAACATCAAAAACATAGTAAGAAATTTTATTAATTTTTATTTCTTCTCCTACTTCAACAGAAATAGAAGGTGGTAAGTCTCTAGTTTTAATAGAGACTTTTAAACCATTTCTTATTAATGTTGTTGAATCCAAATTTTCTTTAAATTTTCCTGTCAATTTTGGATTACTTTGTACTTTTGTTATTACTGCTTTAAGTTTTACTCCTGACAAGTTAATTTTTTCAGCAAAATCTGTAAAAAAGGTCTTATCAATATCATCTTTAAAAGTGTTATTCATTTTTTGTGCCTTTTTTAGGTGTCTTTGCTTCTTTTAATCCACCAACATTAGTTTCTTCCTCTGAATTATCTCCTTCAATTTCAGCTTTTTCTATTTCGCTATTAACGAACTCAGCAGCTCCTAAATCAATTAATCTTTGAGTTTCTTCTTCAGCAATTTCAAATTCTTCTCCTGGTTTATATAATGTTTCTTCAACTCTTATATTTTCAATAGCTTTCATTTTTTTCATATTTCATCACTCCTCTTATAATACAGTTGCAATAAACCAAGATTTTACATCTTCACGAGGAACACATAAAGGTCTTGAGAAATATTGTAATTCTTGATCTTCACTTGTATCAGGTTCCCATTTTCTGACAACTTCTTTCTTAACCATTAATTTTGCTGTTTGTCCTTGTTCAGGTCTCAATGCCATTGCTCCATATCTAAAAGCGAAACTTTTAGCTTTTACTCCAATACAAGTTTTAGCAGGAATAACTTGTTCTTCAATCTCTGTTTCCATATCTTTATACCAATCAACAAAAGAATAAACTGTAATTCCTAATGTTGGAAGATATGCTATTTCTTTTCTACCATCATCATTTTCAGGTATATTATCATTTACACGAACATAATTTGCATGTCTCATATTTAAATATTCTTTTACTTTTTCATTTTTTAAAAATGCTCCAGCAACATCAGGAGAAACTATTATTGTATCTATTACAACTCCTGTTTCTTTTTGAATTTCAGTTTGTTTTTTTTCTAAATATTCAATAGGATCGCAATTAGGGCTGCTAAAAAGATCATTTCCTGTTAAAACTTCTTTGTTAATATCTCCATATTTTATTCCTGCTATTCCAGATTCCATAGGGCAAACACCTGTTCTTAATGTTTCTATAAGCATCCATTGTCTTGTTCTAAAACTTATTTCTTTAAATTTTTTCATTGTATCTGCAAGCATCATTTTTCCTGTTTCTACAGGATTATCATATTCAGTTTGCCCAAATTGTTGTTCGAATAGAGCTTCTGCTTCATTTACAGCATTTAATTTTATGTATGCTGGTTCAACTACTTGTACTGCAAAGGCTTCTTTTCTAACAAAAATTCCATTTTGTCTCTTCCCAACTAAAGGAGCTTTTTCTCTTCCAGCTTCTTTAGTATGTATCTCAAATTTTTGAGTTTTTTCTGCTGTTTCCTGTCCAACTAATAAACCATATAAAAAATTCTTTGGTTTTTTTGTTTGTGAAATTATATCTGTTAATGTTTTTAAATTAAATATTTTTGTTGCCATATTTCCTCCCATTTATCCAATCATTATTAAAAGTTTTCTTGCTGCTCTTTTTACTTCAGCTTTATCTTTTCCATTAAAGTTAATATATTTTTCATTAAAAGAACCTGTTAAATATACAGTGCTTTTTTTATTATTAGTGTCAGCAGTAAAATCATCAGTTACTACACCATATATTTCAGTAGCAGTAGTTAATTTTTTAACTTTTCCTGTTGCAAATTCAACTAAATCTCCCATTTTATATTCACCAGCTTCAAATTCTACTTTTTCTGTATAAAATGGAAATTGTAGATTTCTTTTTAAATTACTTGTTTCATGTATTTCTTTTTTCATATTTCCTCCTAGTCCTCATTTGCTATATTCACAATATCAGCTATTAAATTTTTTGTATCATCAATTTGTCCAGGTATTCTATTGTCTATTTCTATTTGTTTACTTTCTTTTCTTCTGGTATTTAAGATATCAGTTGGATTTTTGGCTTCAGGAACTTCTTTTTCTTCTGTTCCTTTGTTTTCAATAAATTTTGCTAATACATCTTCAACAATATCAGCTTTTGATTTCCCAGATTCCTTAGCTGCATCTATAATTTCTTTACATTTGCCTTGTGTTTGTTCATTAAGTGCATCTAAGTCATTTATTCTTTTTCTTTCCTGTGCTATAGCCTCCTTTCTTATATCTTCTACTAATTCTTTATTTTGAGCTTCTAGCTCCTGCATGTTTTTTGCTCCCATGCTCTCTCCTCCTTTTTTTTCAGTGTCTCCACTGTTAATAATTTGTTTTGGTCTTATTTTAAAGTTTTCCAAGTTTGAAAATTCAGAATTTTTAATATCAAATATAATTTTTTCTGTTGCAAATCCTTTTTCAATGGCTTGATCAGCTGTAAAATAAGTTTCTGTATCCATTAATGCAGATATTTCTTCTCTGCTTAAATGAGATTTTGTAACATAAGCATTAATAATTGTATCTTTCATAATATCTAAAATAGCTGCTGTTTTTCTTAATTCTATTGCATCACCAGCTAATGCTGTAATTGGATTATGTATCATCATAGTTGCAACAGGACTCATTGCTATTTTATCCCCTGCCATTGCTATAACTGATGCTATTGATGAGCATTGTCCATCAATATAAACATTTTTTACTGCTTTATGTCTTTTCAAAGCACTATAAATTGCACATCCTTCTGTTACAGAACCTCCTGGACTATTGATATAAAGATTTATAGTATCTATATCATTTCCAAAATTTTCAAGTTCTTTGTATACTTGTTCTGCATTTACAGGCTCATCAAACCAAGAAAAACCACCGATTTGACCATAAATTTGAATATTTAATTCATTTTTATTCTTTCTTGCTTGATTTAATATTTCCATCTAAACCAACCTCCTTTTTCTTTTTATTTTCTATTCCTAATTGATCTAAATTTTCATTCCAATCGCTGCCATTTAATTCAGTAGCTTCTCTTTCTCTTGTTGATAATCCATTATTTATTTTTACTACTGAAGCTGTAACTTCTTTTACAGGGTCTATTTGTCCTGGTGAATTTCCATACCAAACAGCTCCTAAATATGCTTTTTTTGCTATTGGATTTTCTAAGAAACCAGGTAAATCTATATAACCTTTTAAAACAGCTTCTTCTATCACTTGCTCAAATATAGGTTGACAAAACTTTTTTGCTAACCATTTTCTTCTTCTACGATACATTTTCCAAACTTCTAAAAGTGCTGCTCTTGAAGCAGAATAGCTAGCATTAAATGCAGCTAGTAAAACTTCAAATGGAATTTCCAAAGCAGTTCCTATTTGTTTAAGCATTGCATTAAAGAAAACTTCAAATCTTGAATTTGGTCTATTAGGATTTGCAAAAACTAAGTCTTGTCCTGGTTCTAATACTCCAAAATTTCCATAACCCATACTTAGTTCCGTACCTTCATATGTTTTTCCACTTCCATTAGGTTTTTGAAATATTCCATCTCCAACTCCACCTATTTTCCCAGTATTTCCTGTATTATTGTCTTGTTTTATAAAAGCTGTGAACATAGCACTAACAACTGCATTCATTAATTCAGCATTTGTAAATCTTGAAAGTTGAGATAAAATTTCCAAAACAGGAGCTAATAAAGGAACTCCTCTTAATTGATTTACTCTTTCTTTTTCATTAATTTTTAATATTTGTCTTCTCCCTGTTGAGTCAAATATTGGTATTCTAGTATATTCATTATGTCTATTTTTAAAATGATATGCTGTTATTACTCCATTTTTATCTGTTTCAACACCTTCATATAAGTAGTCATTATTTTCTTGTGCTTCACAATTCGCTGAGTCTAAAAATTGAATTTTTAAATCAAATAATTCTCCTTTTCTTTGATGATATGGGAGATTGACAAAGCATTCTCCATCTATTAAATAGGTAATCATTGCTAAATCTTGTAAAAAATCAAATGTATCTTCACCTTGAAAATCACATTCAACACTATCTGCCCATAAATCCCAAATAGTTTCTATTTGCTTTTGAATTTTTTCAACTTGATCATTATCTAAATTTAGAAGATTTTTCTTAATCTTACTTTTTAGTTTTAAACCTTCTCCAACTACATTGGTTCTTATTTTTAAAATAGCCCCTCTTGAAATGGGATTTCCCATAAAAAGTTGTCTAGATCTTGCCATTAAGATTTCTTTATTATCTTCAATATCATCTTTTGTAGTATCTAAGGAATTATACATTCCCTTAAATGCTATCTTTGTTGTACTAGCACCAGATTGACTATAATTAAGAAATTCTCTTTGCTGCCTCGTAGCTTCTATTTTGTATCTTAACTCTTCTGTTCTAAGTTCCTGGTTTAATTTAATTATTTCAGAATTATGTTTTTTCATATTTTCTCCTAAAACTCATGAGGAACTATTTGAAAAAATCTTATTCCTTCTCCTGTTCCACTTTCTATTTGAGCTTTTTTATTTTCCCACCAAATCCGACCTTTTCTTATTTGTTCCAAATCAGCTCTTTTTAAATTCTGTCCATCTATTGTGTATTCTTGACCTTTTAAAACAGCTTCCTCTGCTTCTAAATAAAGTCTTATATATCTTTCACACTCCTGGACTGTTATTTTTGTATTTAAAATTTCATCAATTTTTTTCTTATAATGTTCTTTTAAATCAGCTAATTTTTTCATATCAGCTGAATTTTCTTTTAAAAATTCAACACCAGCTACCCAGGCAGAACCATGTAGAATAAGATCCTCTTCAGCTTCCTCTATTTCTATTAATTTATTTTCAAAACTTGCTATATTCCTCATACTTCAACCCCTTTTCTGTCAATAGCTATTTCAGTTTTCTTTGGTGTCAAAACTCCATTAATTGATAGTTCTAATAATTCTTCTCTGCTAAGATTTACTAAATTTTCAGGTTCTATTCTAAATACGTAGAATGGAACTGTTGCATAACACTTACAGTCAAAGCCTTCATTTCTTGTTTGGATTTTCTTCCAAACTACTTTCCGATTTTCCTGAACTTTTATTTCAGCAGTTAAAGATTTGAAATATTCTAAATCATATCCTTTGCCATATTCTCCATTGAAATGGCAGTATCCCTCTTCATTGATTCTTGCATCTAATCTTCCAGAAACTATATCTTTAAGAGCATTTGAACCAATTGATAATAGGTCTATTTCCTTGTTTTTTGTTTTTCTAAATCCATTATTAATTGGGACATTTTCTCCACCAAGCCCTTTAATTCCTATTATTCTCCTATATTGTCTAGGACTTACAAAGTCATAAACTTTTTGAGTATGGTGTCCTCCTGTATCAATACAAGCTGAATAAATTTTTAATTTATCTCCATTTTGATAAAAATATTCTTTATCCAAAACTTTATCAAGTCTATCCCAAATTTCTTGCTGGTTTAAATCTCCATGTAAAATTATGTATTCCATTCCCCAGCTTTCATATCCAAGACCCCAAGCATTAATATCAATAGCTATCCACTTATCTTGAATATCTACTCCTGCTGTTAAAATCAAAGCTTTATCAGGAATATAACTATATTTTTCCCTAGTTCTCTTAATAAGTTTCTTAGGATCTAATCTTCCTGTATATTCTTGTTCAAAGGTTTCAGCTAAAACTGTATTTATAAAGGCTTTTAGCTTTTCAACATCTCCTTTAATTTCTAGCCATTCTTGAACAATAGATTCCCAGTTTCTAAATGGACTAGCTAATCCATTCAAGTGATAACCTAGATTTTTTGTTCTTTCAGGATATTTATGTATCCATCTTCCAGTTTTTTCATTACCTTTTTTCCACTCTTTTTCAGTGAATGCTTTACCACAATGAGGACAGACCATTCTTACATTACTTCCATCAGGTTCAAATTTTATGTTACCCCATTTAAAAGTCTGTTCTTTCTTACAGTTAGGGCAGGGAATATACCATTCAGCTTGGCTTGAATTATTATATTCATCTTCTATTTCAGATGAACCTTTCACTGTTGGAGTTCCTGTAATAATGTGTTTTGTAATATCATCAAATGTAGAAGTTCTTTTTTTAGCAAGTGAAATAGGACTTCCTTCATTTCCTGAACTCTTTGGATATCTGTCAACTTCATCAAGAAATATGTTTCTGATAGGTCTTGCTGCTAACTTTGAAGGAGAATTAGCTCCAACAAAAGCTATATATCCTCCTGGAAACATTTTATGTGTAACAGTATTTCCAGAATCTTTTTTACTAGGTTCTTTAATAATTGTGTGTAATATAGAATTATTTATAGCTGGTTGTATTCTCTCCTTTGAGAAACTTCTAGCCATTTCATCAGTTGGTTGAACTATTAACATTGGGCAAGGATCTAAATGAGCATATCTTAAAATTGTATTGATGATTAACTCACTCTTTGCTAATTGTGCTGCCATCATCAATGTAACTTGCTTAGTTTCTCCTTTTGTTATTTTTTCATATATTTCTATCATATATGGTGTTCTTTCAACGTTGAATTTACCAACTTCTTTTGCTGATGTTGTATCTAAAACTCTATATTGATTAGCCCACTCCATAACACTTACAAGTGGTGGTTGTCTCAATATTCTTAAACACTCTTTTATTAATTCTCTGGTTTTTTTATACATCTTTTGCTTTTCTCCTATTAATTGGTGGATTATAATTTGCCAGTTCTTCCAAGCAATCTATCAAAGTATTTTTTAAATAATCTAATCTATCAGCTTCTGATATTTCAGTAATTTCGTTGTCAATTTTTACAGCTGTTGCTTGTAATTTTGCTTTAAATTTAACTAAAATATCAGTTAAAACATATTTAACATCTTCATCCTGATGATATTTATCTTGTAAAATTTCAAGTTTAAACTGTTGCAGTTCTCTTTCAACTGCTTTTTTCTTATTTCTTTCATCATTAACAGTTAAATATCTTTTTAAATTATCTTTCAAATCAAACTGTCCATTAGAGTTTTTTTCTAATACTCCACGATTTGCAAGTTCTTTAACTGTCTTTTCACTAAGTCCTAAAATTTCTGCAAAAGTTTTTTGTGTTACCAGGTTTATATCTCCACTCCTGGTTTGATTTATAAATTCAGTTACACATTTAATAAGAGGGTAACTTCCATTTTCTGATTTATAATCCTTGAACAGTTCTCTAACCCTTCTATCAGAAATATTAAGAATTTTTGATAATTGTTTTTCATTTGCAAGTATCATATTTTCTCCCATGCGTATATATAAATTTTGGAACTGGGAAGGAAATCAAAAAATTTCGTATTTGAAAAGTTCCGAGCCTCCAGCCGCACCCTCTAATAAAAAATTTTCGTCACAGTACCTTTTTGATTACTCGAAGTCCTCATCACTCACAGCTGTATCATTTTCACTGTTTATCACAGCTTTCAGTTTAGCCTCATCAGTTACTCTGTAACCTAGCATTGAGTTTAACTCTCTTGCTGCTGCTACTCCTGCTAATAGTGGTTTGTCCTTTCGCACTCTCTTGCTTACTGTGTGTCCATCAGGACTAGATTCATCTATGTATTCAATTATATCTACTCCTTCTATTGCACTATTTAAAATTTTATTTAATCTTGTTGCTATACTTAATATCCCTAATTGTGTATCTTGAAATAGTATTTCTCTTAATTCTGTTATCTTAGTTGCAACCTTTGGACTTCTTTCTATGTTTGCTGCTTTTGTCTTTTCACTGTAGCCAGCTTTTTCCTTCGCCTCTTCTTTTCCGATTCCAGACATTCGGTATATAACATATTTAGTTTGTTTTTCTGTCAAGCCCTCAAAGTTGCATATCTTTGCATTTTGTTTTTCAACTATTTCTGCTCTGATTTCTTTATACTTAACAAGATATCTATTTATCCAAGAGATAATAGTATTTTTGTTATATTTAGTTCTTTTTTGTATCTCATCATAAAAGTCTTTTTTCTTTTTACTGAACTTAATCAATTCTAGTTCTACATATATTTCTAAGACTTTTAATTGTTTCTCATTAAAATTATCTGACTTACTCATCTCTATGCCTCACTGATTAACTCATCTTTTATTTCCTCCCACTTATATTCCTTGCCTTCTCTTTGTAAAATAATATCTAACTTACCTAAACTTCTATATCTTTTAACTATTACATCAGCATACTTAGGATCATATTCCATTAAAAATGCTTTTCTGTTTAACTGCTCTGCTGCAATTAATGTACTTCCTGACCCACCAAATAAATCAAGAATATTCCAATCTTTTTTACTAGAATTATGAATTAATCTAGCAATTAATTTGATTGGTTTCATTGTTGGGTGAACATCATTTACCAATGGTTTGTTCTCTCTAATTATGCTTTCTTGCTCTCTTAACATCTGTTTTAAAATATTTATTAGTTCTTTTTTACTATAATTTTCAATAGCTTTTAAATCTTTTTCTATAACTGTATCTTGTGTAAAATCTTTTATAAAATAATGTGCTGCTCCTTCTTTCCAACCATAAAGACAAGGTTCATGTCTCCAATTGTAGTCTTGTCTTGATAGAACAAATTGATTTTTTACCCAGATTAAACATTGTGATATTTTAAATCCTGCCTCTTCCAATGCTCCTCTGAATGCCTTTGTTTCGCTATCAGCATGAAAAATATAATAAGCTGCACCAGCTCTCATAACTTCAAAAGAATTTTTATAAAAATCTAATAAAAATTTATAAAAGTTTTCAGAACTCATATTGTCATTTTTAATTTTATTTCCATTTGTTGCTTCATAATTTACATTGTATGGTGGGTCTGTAACCATTAAATCCATAGTTTCATTATCAACTAATTTTTTAACATCTTCTAAATTAGTTGAATCTCCACACATAAGTTTATGTTTTCCTAATAACCAAATATCCCCTTGCTTTGAAAAATAGTTTTCTTCAACATCAGGAATATCTATTTCTTTTATTTCATTTTCATCAAGAACTTCACCAGGTAATAATGCTTCAATCTCATCTATATTAAATCCTGTTAATTCTAGGTTTTCTCCTAGTTTTGTCAGTTCTTCAAATAATTTTTGATAATCCCATTCGCCTAGCTCTATTGCCCTTGCTTCTCCAATTCTTATTGTTTGTATTTCATTTTCAGTTAAATTTTCAATGGAAATACATTCAATTTCAGTTACTCCTAATATTTTTGCTGCTTCTACTTTTGCATAGTCACTAACAACATAATTATTAGCATCAACTATTATTGGAAATACACAACCAAATCTATCTAATAAGTTTTTATATAGATTAATTTGACTATCTGTACTTTTTCTAGGATTATTTGGATTTTCTTTTAAAACATCTAAATTGATTTTAATTATTTCCATAGTCCTCCCTGTTCTAAATTGTTTTAAATCTTTGCATTATAAAAACAAATAATTATATTTTCAGTTTCAGGATTAAAGTGCCTCACATTATTATCACGCGAGAAAACTATTAAAAAGCATTGATATTAAATGGAAAAATTTTTTTGAATGTGTGAAAATAGGAAGTTTTTTCTTCCTATTTTTTGCAAAAAAATGCCAAATGATTTTTGGTATCACATTTGACTTTGCAATTAAAGAGTATTAGATTTGCGAAGAATAGTTCGAGCCTCTCTATATTAGAAAAAAATTCTCTTTGTGGAGATGCTCTTTGCTGTGAATGAGTAAGGATATCTTTTATCTTGCTACGATAAAAAACAACCTGTCTGTAGCATTTATTGCTACTACTAGTAACAATATCATCAACTATTTTATAGTCAAATATCCACTCTAAATTATCTCTAATTAGTGAATCTAAATCTTGACATCTAAAATTTATAAACTTTTCTTTAAGGACTTCAACTGATTTTTCTACCTCTTCAATCAGCATTTTTCCTAAAGTTTGTGATATTGTGTTTTGAATGCAATCTTTTATGTCTTTTATTGTTATATATTTTATTGAGTTAAACTCAAAGTAGCTTTTTATAATTTTCTTTGTTAATCTGTGTTCAAGTCTAAGAATTGCTCCTTTGACTTTTCTTATATTATTTTTTTTATTGTTTTCATGACCTTTTGAGTAAAGTCTAATTTTCCAACCAATCATTGGTTGGAATGTAAAACCTGTTGTATAAAATTTATTTTCATTTTGATTGAAATTATAATATTGGACCTTATCCAAATCATCATACTTTCTTGTAAGTGCTTTGAAGAAGTAACTTATGATATTATGAAATTTATAAAAATTTCCAACTGCCTCTTGTGTAGTAAATTCAAAATATTCATATCTTACTTCATCTTCTGTTATTTCATAGTCTGTTAGACCATTGATTAGTTTTATTAGATTATCTTCCACTATAATTTTTTTTATTTCATCAGATAATGGAAAAATATTATCATCTTCAAAAAATCTAGGATAAGAAAAATCTATTTTTATTGTTGTTATCTTTTTTAATTTTTTTTCTTCCAACTTGATATAATTTATATTTTTTTTATCAATTTTGTAATTATTTGTATGATTTGAAAGACTTTCTGAAAAAGAATGAGGAAACATTTTTTTAACTCTTTCTCTTACATACAAAATATCGGTCTGGACATCAACAAAGACACAAGCTCTATCTAGTCCATACATCAGAATTTCACTTTTGTTATTTCATCACAGTTTGGACAAATTATCTCTATTTCTTTTCTTTTGAGATAGATTGTAACTTTTCTACCTTTTGCTACCCTTATTCTTTCTTCTTTTTCAGAGTATAGATATTCTCCACAACTGCAAAAATTATGACCTATTTCTTTATCCGAATTCTTGGCTTTGGACATTCATACCAGCTCCTCCTTATTTTTTGATATGTAAGAATCTTAAATTGTTCATCATTATATTTTTTAGAAAGTTTCTCATAACCTTGTTTAAATGTTCTTTTATCTAAATAACAAAACTTAGCAATAATGTTTATATACTCAGAATTTTCATACATAACTTTTTCTTTTGAGATTATTTTTATTAGATAATTGTAGTCAAATTCATAGTTCATGAAATTTCCTTTCAAATTACATTTACCAAAGTAAGTATTTACAATATACATCTAAATTGATTTAATTAATATCATACTTTTATTAAAAAAGCAAGTTTTACTATTGTAAATGAAAGTATAATTTTTTTTGAATAGTAGAGTTTAAGTGGACTTAATATAAAAAATATATAAAATAAAAATGGAGGATAAATTTATCTCTCCATTTTTATTTAAAAAATTTATTATAATCTATAATCCTAACAATTCCTTTTTCTTTTTATTAAACTCTTCTTGAGTTATAACACCTTGGTCTAATAATGACTTAAATTTTAATATTTCATCTGCAGAGCTAACTTGTTGATGAAATACTTTAGCTTCTTGTGGTTTTCTCAATTCTTCTCTAGCTTTATTGACTGCATTTACAAAAGGTACTAATGTATCTTTTTGAACATTTTTAATTTTCATTCTTGAAGCCCCATCCCAAATTTCAATGTCACCTAAAATTAATCCTTTCTTATGTCCTATTGAATTTATTTTTTCCAATGGTATTTCAATTTGTTTTAATCCAAATATTATTCCTTTATCTAAAAAAATTACTCTTTTATTTGTTGAAACAATCAACCAAGTATTATTATTTAGAAATCCTGAAGTTGCATAAGTTATTACTTCATTATCCTGAATAATATTAGGGAGTTCTTTTACTTCCTTTTTAGTTCCAAAAAAATCTTTTGCACTACATTCTTTTAACATTAATTGAATTTCTTCTAAACTTTTCATTTTTCCTCCTAATAAAAAAATTTTAATATCTTATTTTAATTATTCACTGGAAATAATTCTCTAAAAAATTTAATAACTATGCATTTTATATATGCCCATTTAAGCCTTTTAGCATCAATAGAGTTTGGAAAAACATCAATAGCTGCTTTATAATAATTAATTTGTTCATCTAGAAATTCAGAAGTATCACCTAATACAATAAAAAATTCTTGTTCTTCCTCAGGAGTCCATTCATAGTAAGGTAAACTTTCTAAAATAAAATTATGTAGTCTTAGTTTATAAGTAGTAAGATTTTTAAAGTAATAATAATTACACATATTTTCATAGATATTTAAAATTTTTTCTTTTGGTAAAATATTTTGACTAACTGTATAATCTCCATCAACAAAAATATTATTATTTCCAATCTCACTTTCATAACAATGTATACCCATTTTTCTCCTCCCTTATTCTATGTTATTTTTTTAATAATGAATTGTAGATATTTCTTATACTTTCAGCATCAACTTCATTAAGTTTTGTTAGATCAAGTGACATATTTTTTTCGTTTTTTTCGGTTGTTTGTGTAATAGTAGAACTAGAAATATTCCCTCCTACCATAATATTATTATTCCCAATTTTAGTATTAATAAAATTAAAATCCCCTATTTTTTTATTTTTTACAATATCATCTTCAGGAAGTAAATATCCAATAATCCAATAAAATTGTTTATAGTGAACTCCTAATGCTTTTGCCAATTGAATTAAATATACAGGGTTTACTCTTTTTGATTTTCCATACATTATTTCATTTAAAGTTTTCGCATTAACTCCACTTTTTTTTGATAATTGATTAAATCCTAAATTTTTTTCTTGTCTTAAATTATCAATATAAGTTCCTAATTCTTTTATTTTTTCATCCATATTTAACCTCCCTTTTTTTGTTTTATTTTATAATTTTTATTTACATAAGTAAACGATTTTCTAAAAAAAGTGTTGACAAAAGTAAATAGATAGTTTATATTTACCTTAGTAAGTATTTACGATTGTAAACATAAACAAAAGGAGGTAAATGTGAATAATTTGGATATTGAGAAGTTTATAAAAATTAAATGTATTGAAGAAAATATAAAAATTAGTCAACTTGCAAGTAAACTTAATATGTCAAGACAATTAATGTGGCATCACATAAAAAAGAAGAATAAAGAAGTTTTAAAACAAGTTGAAAGTATTTTAAAAATTCCTGAAAATACATTAAAAAATCTTAAAGTGATAATTTAAAAAAATAATCTTTGAATAGCATGACTCACAAATTACTCCCCCTAAGCATTTAACACTTGTGGGCTGTGCTATTAAAAGATTAATTATTCTTGAATATTTTTTTCATCATCTGGAATATACTCAAATAAATCATTTGGTTGACAGTTAAATAATTTACAAAGTTTATCAATATGAAGAGTAGGTATTCTAACTATTGTACCATAGTAATATTTATTCATTACTGTAGTTGTTATCCCAGTGGCTTCCATGACATCTTTTTGAGTCATTCTTTTTTCAGCCATTAAAATATGAATTTTGAATTTGATCATATTAAGCCTCCTTTAAAAATTTTAAATTGCTTTTAATATGATTATATACTATTAAAAACAATTTTACAATCTTTTTTATACAAAAAAAATTGTTTAAAACAATTTTTACACTTGACAAACAATTTAAAATAGATTATTATTAGTTTATAACAATTAAAAATTGTTTAAATTAATAAAAAACTTTTTTAAATTATGGGAAGGATATAGAAAATTCAAAATAAGGAAGTGTAATGATTAAAAATTTTTTACTTATTAGTTTCTTAATAACAATTAGATGAGTGTAAAAATGATTTGAAGTTATGGAGAAAATAAAAAAAAGAGCCACCGACCAAAGTACTCTTTTCTTTCAAAGAAGTAATTATAAATAATTGACTCCCTTATTGATATAAGTGATTATAGCATAATCACTATAATATTACAATATATTTTCTGTATTTCCCAAGAGAATGGGAGGAAGATTTATGAAACTAACAGAACTACAAGAACTAATTAACAAGTATGGAAAAACAACAAAATTCATTGAAATTAAGGATGAACTTAAGAAAATGGGCTATCCTTGTAACATCAAAGTAGGCGATAAAAATGCCTAAGAAAAAAGATAAAATACCTGAAAATTTTAGAACTATTTATATCATAACTAATGCTGATAAAACTATTCTTTTAGCATTTACTTCTGAAGAAGAAGCAAAAAAAGAAATTGATTTTAAATATTCAATTTTACCAGAAAAATTCAATATTCAACCTTGCTGTTTGAACATTGATAAAAGTTTTGCTGAAGAAATAAAAAAAAGATTTTAAGGAGATAAAAAATGAAAGATTTATATTTTATAGATGAAACTACAAAAACAATATTTGCCTTAGTGGAATTACAAGGAAAAGTACAAATGAATTTATTAGGAATACAAAGAATACATTATATCAATAGTGATATTAGCAAGAATTGGTATGAAGAAACAAAAAATAAAATAATGAATTCTAAGCATCCAAAATTAATGGAAGCAATGAAAGAACTTGAAAAACTCTATAAAGGAATGAAGTAATTAATTAAAGAAAGGATAATATTATGAAAAGTAAAGAATATATTGAAAAGAAAGTAGAAAAACTTGAAGATTTGAGAAGACAGCTTCTAAAAGAATATCAAGATAAGTTAGATAATGGCTATGAAGATGAAGTTCTTTGGCAATATATAAGCACAAAGAACATTGAAATTTGGACTTTAAAAGATATTTTAAATGATTAATTGGAGGCTTAAATGTATATAAAAGATAGAAAAAAAATAGAAAAAGCATTAGCAAATTTAATAAATGAAATGATAACACAAGAAATGATTGAAGAAAATAAAAAAGAAACTGCTGACCAGTTATCAGCAGCTAGAGAATATGAAATAAGACAAATCTGTGAAGAAATAGCTCAACAATATTCACTGATTAAAAAACCAATTTATTAAAAAATAAGGAGCTGGATAAAATGCAAGAAAAAACATTTAAGCAGTTATTGATGTCCAGTAACTATTACACATTGAATAAGCAAATTGTTAAAGAACTTGGGATAGAATCAGCCTTCCTACTAACAATTCTTATAGAAGCATCTGACGGACTATCAGATAATGAGGGTTGGTTCTATCAAACCATAGAAAAAATTGGAGAACTTACAGGGCTTGGTAGACACAAGCAAGATAAGATAATCAAAGAGTTAATTGACTTAAAAATATTGGAACAAAAAAATAAGGGAGTTCCCTGCAAAAGATATTTTAAAGTCAACTATGAAATGATTGAAAATCTAGTTTTCCAAAATCAGCAATCCAGTTTGTCGTTTTCAGACAAACTGGATTGTCAAAAAAAGACAAACTATTCTGCTGAAAATAGTCAAACTAGTTTGTCTGAAAATGGCAACAATAAAGAATATATAATAAATAACTTAAATAAAAAATTAAATCATAAAGAACATAATAAATCATATGACTGTTCTGAAGATTTAAAAAGAATAAAAGAATGGTTCAAAGAAAATAAAATTGATTTTTCTAAGAAGCATGAAAATAAAATTATTGAGTTATTAAAGATCAACTCTTTGGGATATCTTTTAAAACTCTTCCAAGAACAAATAGATATTTTAAAAAATAAACCAGGAGTAAAAAATATAGCTGCTATTTTCTCTAATCATCTTTTTAAAGGGACTGCTGAAATTAACCTTAAAGAAATTGAAAATAGAGAAATTGAACAGGAAAATTTAAAAAAAGAAGAAAAAAAGGAGAGTGAAAGAAATGAAAAATTTCTTAAGATTTTTTGGGAGCTTCCCCTAGAAGAACAAGAAAAGATAGAGAATGAAATTTTAAAAAATAATAATATTAATCATTTTCTTGAATTAAAAAAGAATAGCACAGTTATGTATTATAGATTAATTACTCCGTTCATTTTTAAATATATTCAAGAAAAAAATTAGCTAGATTTAATTTACTTTTGATATTTGAAAGGGGGATTATGAAAAATCAAAAAGAAAAACCAAAAATAATAGAGGTAAAAAATCCTAAGATAGTTGAAATTGAAAGACCTACTATAAAGGAAGTTGAGTGATGTTATGAGTGAATCTATAAAAATTAATATGCCTTTTGATAAATGGTGCAGAATTCAAAAAGATTTTCAAGAACTTAACTCCAAGCTTCCAGAGGACAAAAAATTAGATTTTGAAAAATATAAATATTGCTACAACTGGGGTAGATTATCTTTTGACCTATATTGTATAGGAGCTGGAATAAAAGAAGCACTTAGAGAACCTGAATTTTATAACAAGAAGGAGATTAAATAGTGAAATTAAGAGGTAAAATTTACAGCATTGTTACTGGTGGAGTTTATAAAGTTTTAAACATAAACTTTGAAAGTAGAAAAATAACAGGAATAAACAAAAATGAAGAACTAACTTTTGAATTTAAAGATGTCATTTGGTTGGAGAGTACAGGAATAAAAGAAGATAAAAAATATATATACACAGATGATTATCTATTAGCAACAAAAGATGAAAATTTAATTTTATGTGGAATTGTAAAAAGAAGAAAAGATGGAGTATTTGTATTAGAAAATAAAAAACAACATAAAAGTATTCCATTAATAGAGTTGAAAGCTAGTGGAGTAAAATTAATAAATTTACAAAATCATAAAATTTATTTTGCAAAAAAGAACAATAAAAAAATTTAAAAATAGGAGGAGATTATGGGAGTCGTACTTGTAAAAAATAATAAAGGCGGAGTAGGTAAAAGCTGGATAGCTTTACAATTAGGAGCCTATAAAGCTTTTCAAAATGAAAAAGTCTTGATATTAACTTCAGACTCTCAGAATAATATTTTAAATTATTCTGGAATAAAAATTGAAGATACAAAGAAAAAAGGACTTGAAGATATGTTGGAAGGGAAAAATTATGAATTAACAAAATTAAGACCTAATCTATTTTTCTTACATCTTCAAGACTATAAGGTAAAAGGGAATCTTGATGAAAAGTTTAAGAAACAAATTAATAATCTAAAAAAAGAATTTGACCACATTATTATAGATGGTTCTCCAGTTATGGATCTGGACAGAATATTTGTTGATATAGCTGAACATATAATTGTTCCAACTTTTTTAGATTCAGTTACAACAAATTCTATTTTAAACTTACTTAAAAAAACAGATCTATCTAAGATTAGAGCTGTCATTCCAAATAGAGTAGGAAGAACTGCAATAGAGAAGAACTTTTATTCTTTTTTAAAAGAAAAGTTAAATCGTTCTGGGGTATTTCTATCTATTCCAATTAAGCAATCTTCAATAATTTTAAACTTAATTGAAAAAGGTACTTTACTTTGGGAAAGAAGATCTCAAGAATTAGAGCAAATAAAAAATGTTTTTATAAAAGTGTGGGGTGAAATAGAAGATGAGTAATGAAAATAATGTAATGAAAGCATTTGAGGATGCAATAGCTGGAAGTCAATTAAGAAAATTTGATTTCGGAAGTTACGAAATTTCAGATGTTGAAAAACAACAAGTTGAAGAACATGAAGCAAAAATTTTAAATACTTTTAGAAAATATAAAAATAATTTATTTGATATCTGTAGTTCATTAGCTGAGATAGAAAAAATATTAAAACCTTCTGGAAGTTTTATGGCTTGGTATGAAAGTGCAGGTCTTACGAAAGATATGGTTTCTGTATTTCTAAAAAGATGGAACTTATATTCTTACTTTCCTGATTATAAAGATAAAATATTTAGTTTGTCAGATCAGGCTATAAAAGTCTTATCTCATAATTCATTAGGTTTTGATGATGTTCAAGCAGTTTTAAGTACAGATGTTTTAAAAGTTAAAGAAATAAGAGAGCTTCTAGCTCCACCAAAAGCAGAAGAAAAAGTTGAAGTTAAAGTTAAAGAACAAAAATATTTTAATTTCAATAAAATTAAAAAAATGGAAAAAAGAGCTAAAAAGTTAAAAGAGGAAGAAAAAACAGAATATAAAAAAGAATTGACTGAATATATTAACAGTCTACAAAAACTTATGGAGGAACTATAACTATGATTGATAAAAAAACTTTAACAGAAAAAGCAGAAGCAACTATTAAATATAATGAATCATTGATTAATGATGATGCAGCTGTTGCTATGTTAGGAATTGCAAGAATTGTTAGTTTAAGAAATGAAGTAGAGGAACTTAAAGTTTTCATAAAGGTTTTAAATAGATTAGTCTAAAAAAGACTTTATCATTTTACACTGCAAATAACTTGCTCGTGTTGATAAAGCCCCGAAACAGTTTTATTTTAACAGAAAGTTATTTGTAGTGTCAATACATTTTAGGAGAATAAGATGTTAAAAATAAGAAAAATAGAAAATATAAAAGATAAATTTGGAATATTTAAAAAGAAAGTAAGTAGACCAATTTTATATAAAGAAATTTATGGAATAAATCAGTTAAGTGCTTGTAATAGAAATGGTTCATATTCAAGCTGGGACTTAACTGGAACAATAAATGAAGTTAATGAATATGAAAAGAGATGGTGTAGTAAAGGATCAAATGGTTTTGACTTTATAGGAGTAGAAGTTTTAAAAGGCTTTCAAGGTCAGTCAAAGTATTATGGTTGGATGTAAAGGAGAAATAATGTTACTAGACATAAAAAAAGTTGGAGAAAATTTTTACTTAGTTAATGGAGAATATACTGCAAGTAGTTTTAATGAAGCAGTTGTAATAGCTTATGAAAAGAAAGAAAAAATAAAAGGCTTTGAAGTTGATTACATGAAAAATAGCTTTTGGAAAAATTTAAAAAATAAATTAAATTTTCCATTTATAGTTTTGGAAAGCTGGATGTGATTCTATGGATATTTTAAAACTAGCTTTGGCTGCTCTTATGGCAGAGAAAGGTGTCAAGAATGAGGAAAGCAAAGAAAACAGAGAAAAGGGAAATAAAAATAAATGAAAAAAAAGAAATTGAAATAATTAAAAAACCAGCTGATGAAAAACTTCTTGCTACAAAGTTTGCTACAACTCTTTTAAATATCTCAATTGTTTGTCAAAAACATAAAGAGGTTTGGGATAAAGAAATTAAAGAAAATGAAGGCTATATCAAATTTGATAAGTTCATGTTAATTAGTAAAACAAGAGCAGTTGCAGATAAAATATTTAATACTTATTTTGAGTCTGAAGATGAAGGAGAAGATGTTGAAAATAACTTATTTTATAGAGATGTGATTGGAAAACAAACTGAAAAATGTCTCAATGGAATTAGTGAAAATTTGATTTTAACTCTTGATGATATTAAACAAAGGCTTCCAGCTGGTTTCATGGGAACACTTGGTTCATGGGCTAGAATGGTAAAAGATTTAAATACTGCTAAAATGAGAGGGATTGCTAGAAAAATTGGAATTGATGAAAAAGAATTAAATAAATTATTTGATTTATCTAATAAATATATGAATTGGGTATATCAAGATATAGCAATTCCTGAACTTTTATAATTTTATAGTTAGGAGTTAATATGAATAGGAAAAAACATAGAAAAAGAAAACTTTTTAAAAGATATATAAAAGGTGCTTTACAAATAAGTACTGTTATAGATTATTCTTCTAAATGTAAAAAATTAAAAAAGTATTATGTAAGTAAAAGAAAAAATGATTTAGAAAGATATAAATATAGCTGGTATAAATTAGGTGAATAAAAATGAAAAATTTTAATAAATTAAGTAGGTGTGAGGTTATATAGATAATGATCTTTAAAGAACATAATAATAGAGAAATTAGTAAGAATTTAGCTGAATATATAACTGGAACAGAATTAAGAAAGTATGTTGCTAAAAAAGTTAAAAAGTACATTAGCGTAGAAAATCCAACTGTATTTGATGGTGCAGTAGGAAGTGGTCAGTTAGAACAATTTGTTAATCCTTCTGTACTTTATGGAGTAGATGTGCAAGAAAACTCTATTAATTCAGCCAAAGAAAATTTTAAAAATTCAAAATTAGAAGCAAAAAGCTTTTTTGAATATGAGAAAGAAAATTTACTTGTAGATTGTGTAATCATGAACCCACCTTTCTCAATAAAATTTAAAGATTTATCAGAACAAGAACAAAAGAATATACAAAAAGAATTTGAGTGGAAAAAATCAGGCTGTGTAGATGATATATTTGTTCTAAAATCTTTAAAATATACTAAAAGATTTGGATTTTATATTTTGTTTCCTGGTGTAGGTTATAGAAGAACTGAAGAAACATTCAGAAAACTTATAGGAAATAACTTAGCTGAATTAAATAGAATTGATAATGCTTTCACAGATACAGGAATATCAGTTATATTTATTGTTATTGATAAAGAAAAAAATGATAACAAAGTTTATAGGGAAATCTATGACTGTAAATTAGACAAGCAAATTTTAGAAGATGAATGGACTTTAGAAGATGATTACTCTTGGCAACAATTACAAGAAGAAAGAGAAGTAGAAGAAATTGATATAAATGCTTTAAATACACAAACTTCTGAACTTTGGATAAATGGTCTTAAAAACAACTTGGAGTTAGATGTCTTTTTAGTTAAAGAATGTGGAGCAAATATTGATGTAATAGGAAATATAAGAAAAATAAGAGTAATATGTAATCAATATGAAAAAGAATTGAAAGGTAAGAATAAATGCAAGAGTTCGATGACTGCATCAGAGAAGCAATTGAAATTATTATCTCTATTCGAGGCAATGCAGAAGTAAGAATATTTGATATTTTTGACATAAAGTATATGAGTAAAAAAGATATTTTTACAAAAAAAAATATAATACAAAATGGAAAGTATGCAATATTCTATGGAGATATTTCAAGAAAATATGACTGTTTTGCACAAGAAATAATAAACAGAATAGATGATGAAAGCTATGAAAAAGCTACAAAAGTAGAAAAAGAACAAATATTAGTAAACTTAGAAGATTTTGATGATAAGGACATTGGAAGATGTGTTTTATATCAAAATGAAAAAAGTGCAGCAGTAAATGGTAATATTGCAATCTTAATCTTAAAAGATAGCTTTAAAGATATTATTGACTTGAGATATATCTCATTTTACCTAAATTATAAAGACACAGTTAGAGATTATATTTATAAAAAATCAACTGGAGAAAAAGTTAAAAGATTAGCTAAATTGGATTTTGAAAATATGCTAATAACTATTCCCACTCTGGAAGTTCAAAATAAAATCACTGATAATTTTATAGCATTAAAAAGAAAATTTGAAAATGATATTACTGAATTGGAAGAAAAAATAAAAATAATTGATGAAAATTCAAAAGTATATATGGATCATATTTTCAAATTTAATTAGGAGGAGTAAATGGAAAATAAAAAAATAGATAATATAAACAATGCTAACCATTACCAAATTTGTGGTTTTAATAGTATAAAAATAATTAAAAGAGTATTAGGCACAAAAGGGTTTGTAGCTTTCTGCTTAGGAAACATCCTTAAATATTTAATAAGAGCAGAAAAGAAAAATAGATTAGAAGACTATAAGAAAGCTGCTAAGTATTTGGAATGGGTTATTTAAAATTATAATCGTTCAGAAAGTTATTTAGATAAAATAGGTGAAGCTAATGAATTATTCAAAGAATTTAGAACTGATTGGGAAAATATTATGGATGAAATTGCCAAAGATTTAAATATTAATAAAAAGAAACATTTGAATTATATTTTTCATTGTGTTTTTAAAGAAAATTATATTTTAGCACTAGAAACTTTAAGAGACTTTATAAAAGAATACGAGGAATAACTATGGCTACTAGAAAAAACTTAGATGCTTTTTATAAAAAAAACTTAAAGAAAATATTAAGCTTTAAGGCAAGTGAATTAAGTACAGAGGAATTTAATCATATTAAACTGTATTCAGAGAAATTACCAATTTATAGATTTGTGAGGCGAAATAAATGATAAAAGTTTTAGAATTATTTGGAGGTATTGGAGCACCAAGAAAAGCACTTATAAATTTAGGTATATCTCATAAATCAATAGATTATGTTGAAATAGATGAAAAAGCAGTGAGAAGTTATAATGCAATGTTTCATGAGTTAGATAAAAAAAAACCAGATACAGTTGTAGGTTGGAATTTATGCCCCGATGTATTGATACATGGCAGTCCTTGCCAAGATTTTAGTATTGCAGGGAAACAAAATGGAGCAGATTTAGGAAGTGAAACAAGAAGTTCACTAATGTGGGAAACAATAAAAATAATAAAAAATATGGGAATTTGGAAACCAAGAGTTGTTATTTGGGAAAATGTTAAGAATGTACTATCTAAGCATATGATACACAACTTTAATAAGTACCTCGAAGAAATGAAAAAACTAGGTTATATAAATAAATTTGATGTTCTAAATGCTAAAGATTTTGGAATACCACAACATCGTGAAAGGGTATTTACTATTTCTATTCTTGGTGATAATAAATTTAATTTTTCTGCATTAGAAAAAAAGGAAATGAAACATATAAGAGAATACTTAACAAATGACTACAGTGAAAAACATTTGGTCACTCAACCAAGTATGTTAAATAAGATAAATAAACCAGGAACATTTGGGCTATATATAATTGATGACCACTGTAAAACTATAACAACTAAGCAACTTAGATGCCCAAATGCAGGTATTATAGATATAGGAAATGGACAATATAGGTACTTGACTGAATTAGAATGTTGGCGATTAATGGGATTTGATGATAAAGATTTTGAAAAAGTAGCTAAACAACATAAATTAAATAAAAAACAAATGAATGGAGCTTTATACAAACAAGCAGGGAATAGCATTTGTGTTCCTGTTTTAGAAGCAATTTTTAAAGAATTATTTAAGTAGTTTAAGATGAGAAAGTAAGAAAGGGAAAAATTGGAGGTAATTAATGAATTTTGACAAAGTTATGGAAGTTCAAAATTGTTTCTTAGAAGTTGAAAAATATATAAAAGTAAAAAGTTCATTATCTATGAATAATGATGAAAAAAATATTCTGATAGCTTTACACTATGATTCTTTCAAAATTATAGAAGCTGATAGAATAAATATTTTAGCTGAAATTCAAAAATTAAATAAATCATTTGAAATCAATCATGTTGTTATAAACAATCATATGGTTTTATTTCAAGGAACTGTTAAGGGAAGTGATTAAATTGAAAAGATTAACAAAAGATGAGATAAAAGAAATTTATCAAAAAAATATATGCAAAAAAACAAAAGATTATGATATCACTCATTATTGCTGTTATCCTATTGCAATAGAAGATGAAGATAATATATATGTTTCTAAAAAATGGGGTATAAATTCTGAAGGAGAACTTATTTATAATTTTAAAAAAAATTGGTTTGTAAATTTAAAAATGTATGAAGAAAATAAAAGTTTTTGTAAAGGGATTTATGGAAAAGAGGTATAGCTAAAATGACTAAAAAAATAAGTAAAGAAATTATTAAACTAGCAAAAAAATACTCAAAAACTAATAATAAAAAGGCTTGTAAAATAAGCTGGAAAATATTTTATACAGGTTTAGGTAGACATCAATATTTCAGAAATAGTGTCAATTTTAAATTTAATATAAATTATAAAAGATTGAAATCTAAATTAAAAAAAAGAAATGGTAAAAATCAAATAGGATACTAGGTGAGTTAAATGGAAAAAGTTTGCAAATGGTGTTCTAACTATAACAAAGGTAAATGTATTATTTTGAATGAAAAACTTTATATAGATGTTCCCTCTTCTGATTGGGGAACTTTGGATATTGTTACAAAATTTTTCAATAATCATTTTAGAAGATTTTTGTCCCCTGAAGAGTTATATGACTTAGCAGATGAACTTTCAGATGAAATAAATGAATTTGTTAATAAAAAATCAGAGGCTGCAACTATTGAACTTGGTTATGAACAACAAGAAGATTTTTCTTGTAAATATTGGAGGTAAAAATGAGCAAAGAAATAAAGTTTAGAGCTTGGTTAAAGAATAAAAAGGAAATGGTAGATGTTGCTTTAATAAATTATGTAACTAAATGTATAACTTATGCCTTAACTAAAAAAGGCAGTATGTTAACTATTATAGACGAAAACTTTAGTAATATAGAACTTCTTCAATATATAGGATTAAAAGATAAAAATAATAAGGAAATATATGAGGGAGATATTGTAAAAATAGACAGACAATTATTTAGAGTTAGCTATATGGAAGAAAAGGCTTCTTATATGCTTGATGAAGTGGATAGCTATATGAGTGATTATCTAAGTAATTACGATATAAATAAATTAGAAAAAGTTGGTAATATTTATGAAAATGTTGAACTTTTAGGAGAAAATGAATGACTACACATGAAATGGAGAGATTAATTTATACATATTTCGAAAGTGGAAGTTTAGCAATCGTTCCAAAAGTAACTAAAAATAACGGATGGTTAGACACAGAAGCAGACCCTATGATTTGGAAAAATATAGTAAATCATGAATGCGACATGTTAATTGTTACTAAAAATCGCTACTTAACAGAAGTTGAAATAAAAATATCTTTATCCGATTTAAAAGCTGATTTTAAAAAAGAACATCAGCACAAAGATGAAAATATTAAAAATTTCTATTATGCTTTTCCAGAAGAAATGAAAGAGAAAGCATTAGAATTAATTCCAAAAGATTGTGGTATTTTGATAGCAGTAAAAAAAGAATGTGGTATTCCATATAGAAAGATTGAATGTTATAGAAAGCCAAAAATAAACAAAGAAGCTAAACCTATAAATGATATAGTTCTTTCAAAAATTTATAGACTTGGCTATTTAAGATATTGGAATTATAGAATGTCAGGAGGAAATCAATGAAGATAATAAATGGAGATAGTTTAAAGATTTTAAAAACATTAGATACAGAAAGCATAGATTGTATTGTAACATCTCCTCCATACTGGCAACTTAGAGATTATAATATTTCTGGCCAGATAGGATTAGAAGAAAATATTGAAGAATATATTGAAAAATTAATGCTTATAATGGATGAATTATATAGAGTTCTAAAAAAGTCAGGAACATTTTTTCTTAATATAGGTGATACTTATTCAAATGTTAATTCTAAATTTTCTAAAAGAAGCAATAAAAAAAGAGGCAAAGAAAATACATTTAAGGTTATTCCAAGAAAAACAAATATTCAAAGAAAATCAAAGATGATGATTCCTGAAAGGTTATGTATTAAGATGATTGACCAAGGATGGATTTTAAGAAATGAAATTATTTGGCATAAGCCAAATGTTCTCCCTGAGTCTTTGAACGATAGATTCACAAATGATTTTGAAAAAATATTTTTCTTTACAAAAAACCAAAAATACTATTTCAAGAAGCAGTATGAACCATATTCTGAAAAAACTTTAAATGGTTTCAAAGATGGAGTTATGCCTACAGGAAAGAAAAAAATGTTAGAAGCTGGAGAAAGTAAAACTGCTATGAAGAGAATAGATAAACCTTGGAAAACTATTTACAATGAGAATGGAAGAAATATGAGGACAGTTTGGAGCATCGCAACAAAAGGAATAAAAGAAGGACACTATGCTAGTTTTCCAGAAGAATTAGTAAAAAGGTGTCTTTTAGCTGGATGTCCTATTGATGGTATAGTATTGGATCCATTTCTTGGTTCAGGAACTACATTAAAAGTTGCAAAAAGTTTAAATCTAAATGGAGTTGGAGTAGAACTTAAAAAGGAATACATTGAAATAGCTGTTTCTAGGATTGGAGAAGGTCTATTTAATAAGATAGAGGTGGATTATGAAAGTTTTAATGTCAATAAAGCCTAAATTTGTAGAAGAAATATTTTCAGAAACTAAGACTTTTGAACTTAGAAAAAAGATTTTTAAAAGTTCCATAAATACTATTGTTATATATTCAAGTTCTCCAAAGAAAAAAGTTGTTGGAGAAATTATTATAGATAAAATAATTTCTTCTACTCCTAAACTTTTATGGAAATCTTATAAAAATAATTTAGGTATTTCAGAAAAAGAATATTTTAAATACTATAAAAATTCAAAAGTTGCTTATGCTATAAAAATAAAAAAAGTTATTAAATATAAAAAAGAACTAGAATTAAAAGATTTTGGAATAGAAAAAGCTCCACAATCTTACCAATATATTAAATAAAGGTGATAGAAATGACAGTACAAGAAATGAGAGCATCATTAGAAAAACAATTAGAGAAACTTCCATTTTTCATATCAACAAAGGACACTGCTGATTTTTTAGGAATTAGTAAAAGTAACCTTATAAAGAAAACTGAAACTGGAGAAATAAAATCTATAAGAAATGGAAAATTAATTAAAATACCGAAGGAATGCCTGATTGAATATGTTTTAAATGCAATGTAAGAAAATAGGATATTGACATTTTTTAATAGTTGACCGATAATTCTTTATCGGTAGCTATAAAAAAAAGATGAAGGAGGATTCTTGTATACATCAAGCTACACTAGGAAAAGAGGTAAATTTTACCATTTAGTTTTTGAATATATAAAAAATAAGAAAAAAACTGTAAAATCAAAATCATCTAAAACTGATAATGAAGAATTAGCTGAAGAAATGCTAAAAACTTTTGAAGAAGAATGTAGAAAGTTTTTTGGAATATCTGATGATAAAAAAGTAAATAGTAGAAAAAACATCTTAAAGAAAATTGACCAGGATGTAAATTTATTTGATAAAGAGATTAAATTCTGTAATTTCATTTTAGGATATGTAAAAATGAGATTTAAAACTATTGATGATGCAACCTACTCATCTTATTTATCAAATACAAAGATATCCATATTACCTTATTTTTTTAAAGAAAATAAGAAACTCAAGGATATAAATACATTTGACATTCAAAAGTATTATTTTCATGAATTAAATGTAAGAGGAGTTTCTGCTAATACAGTTATTCATTACCATAATCTTTTAAGTCTAACATTCAAGTATGCTCAAAAGATAGGAATAATAACCATTAATCCTATGTTGAATGTTGAAAAGCCTAAAAAGGTTAGGTATATTGCAAAAGTTTATAATCATGAACAAATAAAAGAAATGCTTGAAATATTAAAAAAAGAAGACAAAGTACTATATTTAGGAGTGGTTATAACTAGCTTCTTTGGTTTAAGAAGAAGCGAATTATTAGGTCTGAAATGGTCAGCAATAAATTTTGTAGATAATACAATAAGCATTGTCCATACTGTTACAGAAACTAATTTAGATGGTAAAAATATCTTAATAAAAAAAGATAAGACTAAGAGTACAGCTGGTTTAAGAAGTTTTGTTTTACCTGGTTCAATAAAAGAAATGCTCCTGGAGTTAAAAGAGGAACAAAAGAGAAATAAAGAAAGACTAGGTAAAGGATATTACACAAAAGATGAAGAATATGTTTATGTGAATGAAGGTGGGGAACTGCATAAACCAAAATTTTTAACAAATGGATTTAGAAAGTTCTTGGCAAAACATAATTTAACACATATTAGGTTTCATGATTTAAGACACAGTTGTGCTACAATATTGTGTGAAAGTAATGTTAATGTAAAAGACATTCAAATGTTTTTAGGACATAGCAGTGCTAAAACAACTATGGATATATATGTACATCAAATGAATAAAAGTAATTTATCAACAGTATCTATAATTAATGAAAAAATAGGTATTTGATAAACTTACTTAGTTAATCAAAATAAAAAAAGTTACCATTAAAAACAATGATAACCCACACAATTTGGTATTTTGGTTGACTTTTCACCCTGTCAAAACCTGTCAAAATAATTTTTAGAGTATCGCAACTACTCATAAAATCAAATGTTTATGGCGGTGAGAGAGGGATTTGAACCCTCGGTACCGTAATTGGTACTCTGACTTAGCAGGTCAGTGCATTAGGCCACTCTGCCATCTCACCGTGTCAAATCAATAAACTATATCTATGGCGGAAGGTTAGAGACTCGAACTCTAAAGTCTTACGACGCCGGTTTTCAAGACCGGTTCCTTACCAATTAGGATAACCTTCCATGCCGTAGATAATCATAACATAGTTTTAAATTTATGTCAAGTAAAATTATAGTGCAGCTTTAGCAGCTTCCACTAATTTTGTAAATTCAGCTGAATTGTTTAAAGCGATGTCAGCAAGAACTTTTCTATCAAGTATAATTCCAGCTTTTTTAAGACCATTCATTAAAACAGAATAGCTAACTCCATTTAATCTAGCAGCTGAGTTTATTCTTGTGATCCATAATTGTCTCATTCTTCTTTTATTAACTTTTCTATCTCTTGTTGAATAAGCCATTGCTTTTCTTGTAGCTTGTTTAGCTTGTTTAAAAGCGTCTCCTGATGCACCTCTAAATCCTTTAGCAGCTTTTAATACTCTTTTATGTCTTTTTCTTCTTATAATACCAGTTTTTACTCTCATTACTTTTCCCTCCTAAAAATGAATTAATTATCTTCCTTCTCCATATGGCAATAATCCTTGCATATGTCTCTTATAAGTTTCAGTAACCACAGCATCTTTCTTCAAGTTATTCTTTCTTTTTCTATCTTTCTTAGTTAAGATGTGACTTTTCCCTGAATGTTTTATAACAAATTTTCCAGTTCCAGTAACTTTAATTCTTTTTTTAGCTCCTCTATGAGTTTTCATTTTTGGCATATTTATTCCTCCTTGTTTTCTCAAATATTAAAATAACTTTTTATAAAATAATTACATTATTTTTTCTTAGGTGATAAGATTAAATGTTTTTGCTTATCAGCATATTTTTTTTCAACTTCAGCAGTTTCAGTAAATTTTTCTGCTATTTCATCAAGAGTATCTACTCCTAAAGAATTATTCATTTTTTCTCTACCAAATAGAACTAAAGTGACTTTTACTTTATTTTCTTTTTCAAGAAATTTTGTAACTTGATTAAGTTTTGTTTCTAGGTCATGGCTATCTATTCTAGCTGTGACTTTGATTTCTTTAACAACAATTTGTTTTTGATTTTTTTTAGCTTCTTTTAATTTTCTAGTTTGTTCATATTTATATTTATTGTAATCCATAATTTTACAAACTGGCGGAGTAGCTCCTGGAGCTATTTCGACTAAATCATATCCTTTAGATATAGCTAAATCTAAAGCTTGTTCTGCAGACATAATTCCAAGTTGTTCTCCATCAAAAGAAATTATTCTAAATTCTTTTCCTTTTATTTTGTCGTTTATCCTAGTTTTATCAGAAATAATACAACACCCCCATATAAAAAAATAAAACAGGCACTTACCTGTTTCTAAATAAAATTATATTAAAAATTTAAAGTAGTTATCTACTTTAAAATAAAATTATATAATAAATTATTTTAAACCCGCTGAAGATATAAAATCCATGAGGTGAGAAACAGGATAAGTTTCTACTTTAATATTAACTTTGCTCAATAAGTATACAGTAAATTTTAACAAAAGTCAAGTAAAAAAATATTAACTTATATATTTTTGTGAACAGGATGTGATATTGTCTTAAGTAGTAGAGTATGAATTTGTCTCAAAATTTAATATAATATTTTACTATTTAAATTGGAGTTTATTATGAAGAAAATTATATTAAATACTATATGAAGATAGAAAATAAGTTATCGAACAAAGTCTCTTGACAGCCCTATGAGTTCTACGAGCTCAATAAACCTAGGCTCTCCGAACTAATACGGACGTCAGAGACTAATTTTCATTATTTAATTTTATACTTTTCTATATAATAAAAAGTTCCTTAAATATCATTTGTGATTTATAAAAAACGATAAAAATATATTAAAAATAAAAATAAAATGTAAAAATTATAAAAAATAACTAAAAAAAGAAAAAAAGTAGTTGACAAAGTTTTTGAAAGATGATATGATTACCGATGTCAATATGACAAAGGACATTAACAACAGAATAGAGAAAAGACAAAAAGCAACCATAAATTTGGTGTAAACAAAAAAGCAAATGAGCTTTAAAAAAGATTGAACGAAGAGTTTGATCCTGGCTCAGGATGAACGCTGACAGAATGCTTAACACATGCAAGTCTACTTGAACTTCGGTTTGGGTGGCGGACGAGTGAGTAACGCGTAAAGAACTTGCCTCACAGTTTGGGACAACATTTGGAAACGAATGCTAATACCGAATATTATGATCGAATGGCATCATTTGATTATGAAAGCTATATGCGCTGTGAGAGAGCTTTGCGTCCCATTAGCTAGTTGGAGAGGTAACGGCTCACCAAGGCGATGATGGGTAGCCGGCCTGAGAGGGTGAACGGCCACAAGGGGACTGAGACACGGCCCTTACTCCTACGGGAGGCAGCAGTGGGGAATATTGGACAATGGACCAAAAGTCTGATCCAGCAATTCTGTGTGCACGATGAAGTTTTTCGGAATGTAAAGTGCTTTCAGTTGGGAAGAAGAAAGTGACGGTACCAACAGAAGAAGTGACGGCTAAATACGTGCCAGCAGCCGCGGTAATACGTATGTCACAAGCGTTATCCGGATTTATTGGGCGTAAAGCGCGTCTAGGCGGTTAATTAAGTCTGATGTGAAAATGCGGAGCTCAACTCCGTATTGCGTTGGAAACTGGTTAACTAGAGTACTGGAGAGGTAAGCGGAACTACAAGTGTAGAGGTGAAATTCGTAGATATTTGTAGGAATGCCGATGGGGAAGCCAGCTTACTGGACAGATACTGACGCTAAAGCGCGAAAGCGTGGGTAGCAAACAGGATTAGATACCCTGGTAGTCCACGCTGTAAACGATGATTACTAGGTGTTGGGGGTCGAACCTCAGCGCCCAAGCTAACGCGATAAGTAATCCGCCTGGGGAGTACGTACGCAAGTATGAAACTCAAAGGAATTGACGGGGACCCGCACAAGCGGTGGAGCATGTGGTTTAATTCGACGCAACGCGAGGAACCTTACCAGCGTTTGACATCTTAGGAATGACGTAGAGATATGTCAGTGTCCCTTCGGGGAAACCTAAAGACAGGTGGTGCATGGCTGTCGTCAGCTCGTGTCGTGAGATGTTGGGTTAAGTCCCGCAACGAGCGCAACCCCTTTCGTATGTTACCATCATTAAGTTGGGGACTCATGCGATACTGCCTGCGATGAGCAGGAGGAAGGTGGGGATGACGTCAAGTCATCATGCCCCTTATACGCTGGGCTACACACGTGCTACAATGGGTAGTACAGAGAGTCGCAAACCTGCGAGGGGGAGCTAATCTCAGAAAACTATTCTTAGTTCGGATTGTACTCTGCAACTCGAGTACATGAAGTTGGAATCGCTAGTAATCGCAAATCAGCTATGTTGCGGTGAATACGTTCTCGGGTCTTGTACACACCGCCCGTCACACCACGAGAGTTGGTTGCACCTGAAGTAGCAGGCCTAACCGTAAGGAGGGATGCTCCGAGGGTGTGATTAGCGATTGGGGTGAAGTCGTAACAAGGTATCCGTACGGGAACGTGCGGATGGATCACCTCCTTTCTAAGGAGTATA
>NZ_LT608326.1:300000-420811 GCF_900095705.1 Fusobacterium massiliense
AGAAGGTAAGAAATCAGTTGCTATGAGTATAGTTCTTAGAGATAAAACTAGAACTTTAACAGATCAAGATATTGATACTGCAATGAAAAACATACTTTCACTTATTAAAGATAAATATAACGGAGAAATAAGAAAATAAAAAAGTAAAATAAAAAAATTTTTAAAATTCATTTTTCATTCATATTTCTATTATATACTTTGTGTGTGAAAAGGAAAAAAAGATTAAAAAAGGAGAATGATAAAAATGAATTTTAAAAAAGTATTATTAGTAGGAGCATTATTAGTAGGAAGTTTAACAGCAAATGCAGCTATAACAGATCAACAAGCTAGAGATATAGTTTTAAAAGAAGTCCCAAACGGAGAAATAACAAAATTTGAAAAAGAATATGATCATGGAAGAGCAGTTTATGAGATAGAAGTTATGGATGGTAATATAGAAAGAGATTTCGATATAGATGCAGAAACAGGAACTATATTAAAAGCTTGTTGCGAACATAAGCATCATCATAAGAAACACCATATGAAACATACAGAGCCAAAATTATCTTACGAACAAGCTAAACAAATAGCTCTAAAAAATTCAAAAAATGGAGTTTTTGAAAGCATAGAACTAAAACATAAAAATGGTGTTCAAGTATATGATGTTGAAATAAAAGAAGGATTTGCTGATAGAGAATTTTTAATAGATGCAAATACTGGAACAATTTTAAGAAATAAAAGAGATTTCTAAGATTTATAAAAAATAAGAGATAAAAAAAACTATCATAAGTAGTAATTATTTATGGTAGTTTTTTATTTTATATAGGAAAGTAAAAATTAAATAACCAAAATTAGTCTCTTGACAGCCGTATGAGTTCTATGAGCTCAATAAATACAGGCTCTTCAAACTAATACGGACGTCAGAGACTTTATTTATACAGGAAAGTATAAATTTAAATAGCAAAAATTTACTAAAAAAATAAAAAATAAAACTTGACATTATATATCAAGTATAGTATTATGTAATTGTAATAATTACAAATTAATTATTAGTATAAATTATATAAATAAATATTTTAGAGGAGGTCTTATTATGTCATTAATAGGAAAAAAAGTTCCAGAATTTAAAGCAACAGCTTATAAAAAAGGAGAAAAAGATTTTATAGCAGTAACAGATAAAGATTTATTAGGAAAATGGTCAGTATTCGTATTCTATCCAGCTGACTTCACATTTGTATGTCCTACTGAATTAGAAGATTTACAAGACAACTATGCTAACTTCAAAAAAGAAGGAGCTGAAGTATACTCAGTTTCTTGTGATACAGCATTTGTTCACAAAGCATGGGCAGATCATTCAGAAAGAATTTCAAAAGTTGAATATCCAATGATAGCAGATCCTACTGGATTCTTAGCAAGAGCTTTTGAAGTTATGATAGAAGAAGAAGGATTAGCATTAAGAGGAAGTTTCGTAGTAAACCCAGAAGGAAAAATCGTTGCTTATGAAGTACATGACAACGGAATCGGAAGAGAAGCTAGCGAATTATTAAGAAAACTTCAAGGAGCTAAATTTGTTGCTGAACACGGAGAAGTTTGTCCAGCTAAATGGAAACCAGGAAGTGAAACTTTAAAACCTAGTTTAGATTTAATCGGAGAACTATAAGATTAATTTTAGATAAACTTTGTTAATTATATAAAAAAGGGGATTAGTTATACTTTTCCCCTTTTCTATATAAAAATATAAAAAGGAAATTATTGTAGTTGCTTAAAATAATTTCATTTTAATATTTTTATTAAAATATAGTTAACTGTTATTTAAAACAATATTATATGATTAGAATATTTATAAGTCTTGAGAATATTGAAAAATAATAAAAAAATAATAGGAGGATTAAAATGGAAAGAATATATGATATGATTATTATCGGTGGAGGTCCTGCTGGATTATCAGCTGGTATATATGGTGGAAGAGCTAAATTAGATGTATTAGTAATAGAAAAAGAAAGTAAAGCAGGACAAATAAGTCTTACTAGTGAAGTAGTAAACTATCCTGGAATATTAGAAATTTCTGGTAGTGAACTTATGGTACAAACTAAGAAACAAGCTCAAGGATTTGGGGTAAATTTTGTTGAAGAAGAAGTTGTTGGTATGGACTTCTCTCAAAAAATAAAAACAATAAAGACAAAAAATGCAGAATATAAAACTTTAAGTGTTGTTATAGCAACTGGAGCAGCACCAAGAAAATTAGGATTCCCAGGAGAATTAGAATATACAGGAAGAGGAGTTGCATATTGTGCAACTTGTGATGGAGAATTTTTCACAGGAATGGATATATTTGTAATCGGTGCAGGATTTGCTGCAGCTGAAGAAGCTATGTTCCTAACAAAATATGGAAAATCAGTTACAATTATAGCAAGAGAACCAGATTTTACTTGTGCTAAATCAATAGGTGATAAAGTAAAAGCACATCCAAAAATTACTGTTAAATTTAATACAGAATTAACAGAATTAACAGGAGATATGAAACCAAGAGCAGCTAAATTTAAAAATAATGTAACAGGAGAAGTTACTGAATATAAGGCAAAAGATGGAGAAACATTTGGAGTATTTGTATTTGTTGGATATGCACCATCAAGTCAAATATTTAAAGAACATATAGAAATTGATAAATTTGGATTTATACCAACAAATGAAGATTTAATGACAAATGTAGATGGAGTATTTGCTGTTGGGGATATAAGACCAAAGAGATTAAGACAAGTTGTAACAGCTGTTGCTGATGGAGCTATAGCAGCTACAAGTATAGAAAAATATGTTCATGATTTAAGAGAAGAATTAGGACTTAAGAAAGAAGAAAAAGAAGAAGAAAAAACAACAACAATTGCAACTGAAAAAGAAGGTTTCTTAGATGATGCTTTAAGAGAACAATTAGCAGCAGTTGTAGAAAGATTTGAAAATAAAGTAAAAGTTGTAGTATTTAAAGACCCTAACAATGAAGAATCTGTAAATATAGAAAATGCAGTAAAAGAAATAGCATCTATTTCTGATAAATTAGAATTTTCATCTTATAATGCAGGAGAAAATAAAGAATTAGAAGCAAAAGTAAAAATTACAAGAACACCTACAATAGCTGTTCTTGATAAAGATGGAAACTTCTCAGGATTAAAATATTCAAGTTTACCAAGTGGACATGAATTAAACTCATTTATATTAGGTTTATACAATGTTGCTGGTCCAGGACAAAAAGTTTCTTCTGAAGAAGCATTAGAAAAGATTAAAAATATTAATAAACCAGTTAATATAAAAATAGGAATTTCATTAGCTTGTACTAAATGTCCAAAGACAGTTCAAGCAACTCAAAGAATAGCGACTCTTAATAAAAATGTTGAAATGGAAATGATAAATATTTTCACTTTCCAAGATTTCAAAAACAGATATGATATTATGAGTGTTCCGGCTATTATAATTGATGATCAACATGTTTATTTCGGAGAAAAGAATGTTGAAGACATGTTAGAAATTATAAATAAATAAAAAATTAAATAATGTAAAAAAATCCCTAATATTTGTATAGGTTCATAGAACTGATACAAATATTTAGGGATTTTTTATTATATAGTAAAGTATAAAAATAAATAGTAAAAATAGTCTCTGATGTCCGTATTAGTTCGAAGAGCCTGTGTTTATTGAGCTCGTAGAACTCATACGGCTATCAAGAGACTTTTTTATTTGTAATGAAAGTATAAATTTGAAAGTATAAAATTAATATAAAAATTAGTCTCTGATGTCCGTATTAGTTTGAAGAACCTGTGTTTATTGAGCTCGTAGAACTTATACGGCTATCAAGAGACTTTATTTTATTTATAGATATCATTATATGAATATACAATGTATATTCTATTGTCTTGTCAATAAAATAAAATAGTGCTATAATTTCTTAAAGAAATTTTACTATAAAATTATTTTAGGAGGACTAATGAAAGAAAGAATAAAAGAATTACAAAAAGAAAAGGATGTTGCAATTTTAGCTCATTACTATGTAGATGGCGAAGTACAAAAAATAGCTGATTATGTTGGAGATTCTTTCTATTTAGCAAAAACAGCAACAAAGTTAAAAAATAAAACAATAATAATGGCTGGTGTGTATTTCATGGGAGAAAGTATAAAAATTTTAAATCCCGATAAAACAGTTCATATGGTTGATATTTATGCTGATTGTCCTATGGCACATATGATAACTATAAAAAAGATAAAAGAGATGAGAGAAAAATATGATGATCTAGCTGTGGTTTGTTATATAAATTCGACAGCAGAAATAAAATCATATTGTGATGTATGCATAACTTCATCTAATGCTGTTAAAATTGTGAGTAAATTAAAAGAAAAAAATATCTTTATAGTTCCTGATGGAAATTTAGCATCATATATTGCAAAACAAATTAAAGATAAGAATATTATTGTGAATGAAGGTTATTGTTGTGTACATAATTTAGTACATTTAGAAAATGTAATAAAATTAAAAAATGAATATCCTAATGCTAAGGTATTAGCTCATCCAGAGTGTAAAGAGGAAATTTTAAATCTAGCTGATTATATAGGAAGTACAAGTGGAATAATCGAAGAGGTATTAAAAGGTGGAGATGAGTTTATAGTTGTAACTGAGAGAGGGATACAATATAAAATTTATGATAAAGCTCCTAATAAAAAATTATATTTTGCAGATACTTTAATATGTAAAAGTATGAAAAAGAATACTTTAGAAAAAATAGAAAAAATATTATTAGAAGGTGGAGATGAATTAGAAGTTAATGATGAAGTAGCTAAAAAAGCTCTAATTCCTTTGGAAAGAATGTTAGAATTGGCAGGAGATTAAAATGAAAATTGAAAGTTGTGATGTGGTTATAATTGGTTCAGGAGTTGCAGGGTTAACTTGTGCATTAAGTCTAGATAGAAAGTTAAAAATAATACTATTAACAAAGAAAAAACTTAAAGATAGTAATTCTTATCTTGCACAAGGAGGCATATCTGTTTGTAGAGGGAAAAACGATAGAGAAGAGTATATTGAGGATACCTTAATAGCAGGGCACTATAAAAATAATAGAAAAGCTGTAGAGATACTGGTTGATGAGTCAGAGGAGGCAATAAAAACTCTAATCGAAAATGGAGTTAAGTTTACAGGAGATGAAAAAGGTTTATTCTATACAAGAGAAGGAGGACATAGAAAATTTAGAATTCTATATTGTGAAGATCAAACTGGTAAATATATAATGGAAAGCCTTATAGAAAAAGTTTTAGAAAGAGATAATATTAAGATAATTGAAGATTGTGAGTTCTTAGATATTATTGAAAAAGAAAATCATTGTTTAGGAGTATTAGCAAAAAAAGAAGAAGTATTTTCTATAAAATCAAAATTTACAGTTTTAGCAACAGGTGGAATAGGAGGAATATATGAGAATACTACAAATTTTTCTCATATAAAAGGAGATGGGGTTGCAGCAGCTATCAGGCATAATATAGAAATAAAAGATATCTCATATATTCAAATACATCCAACTACATTTTATAAAAAAGAAAAAGAAAGAAAATTTCTAATTTCTGAATCAGTGAGAGGAGAAGGAGCAATACTTTTAAATCAAAAATTAGAAAGATTTACAGATGAGTTAAAACCTAGAGATAAGGTTACAAGTGCAATATTAGAGGAAATGAAGAAAGAAAAATCTGAATATGAGTGGCTAGATTTCAGTACGATAAAATTAGATATTAAAGAGAGATTTCCTAATATATATGATCATTTAATAAAAAATGGGATAAATCCATATAAAGATAAGGTTCCAATAGTTCCAGCTCAGCATTATACAATGGGTGGAATAAAGGTTGATATAAATTCTAAAACATCAATGAAAAATTTGTATGCTATTGGTGAAGTTGCTTGTACAGGAGTTCATGGACAAAATAGACTTGCTAGTAACTCATTATTAGAAAGTGTTGTATTTGGGAAAAGAGCATCGTATTCAATTATTGACGAAAATAATATTTCTGTTTATAATGATATAACAGATGATATTTTTAGAAATATAGTAGATAAAAATTTAGTTTTTAATGAAGAAGAAAATAAAAATATCATAGAAAAAAGGATAAAAGAAGATGAATTTCAGAAAAATAGATAAATTTCAAATGGATGATTCAATTAAATTGGCATTAAAAGAAGACATTACTTCGGAAGATATAAGTACAAATGCAGTTTATAAGAATGATAGATTAGCAGAAATTTCACTTTATTCAAAAGAAAATGGAATTTTAGCAGGGCTTGATGTATTTAAAAGAGTTTTTGAATTACTTGATACTTCTGTTGAATTTACAGAATATAAAAAAGATGGGGATAAGGTTGCAGATAAGGATTTAATATTGAAAATAAAAGCTAATATAAAAACAATACTATCTTCTGAAAGAGTAGCTTTAAATTATTTGCAAAGAATGAGTGGTATAGCAACTTATACTAAAAAAATGATAGAAGCTCTTGATGATAAAAATATATTATTATTGGATACTAGAAAAACTACTCCAAATATGAGAATATTTGAAAAGTATGCAGTTAGAGTTGGAGGTGGATATAACCATAGGTACAATCTTTCTGATGCTATAATGTTAAAAGATAATCATATTGATGCTGCTGGGTCTATAACAGAGGCAATAAAACTTGCAAGAGAATACTCTCCTTTTATAAAAAAAATAGAAATAGAAGTTGAAGATTTAAAAGGAGTGGAAGAAGCTATAAAAGCTGGTGCAGATATAATTATGTTAGATAATATGGATATAGAAACAACAAAAAAGGCTATAAAAATTATAAATAAACAAGCTATAATAGAATGCTCTGGAAATGTGGATATAACCAATATAAATCGTTTTAAAGGCTTAGAAATTGACTATATTTCAAGTGGCTCTATAACACATTCGGCTAAGATTTTAGATTTAAGCTTAAAAAAATTGAGGTATATAGATGATTGAAAGGGAAGAAAGAGAAAAAAGAATAATTGAAATTTTAGAAAGTAGTGAAACTCTTGTAAGTGGTACATATCTTGCAGAGCTTTTTGATGTTTCAAGACAAGTTATAGTACAAGATATAGCAATATTAAAAGCTAGAAATATAGATATTATTTCAACTAATAGGGGTTATAGATTACTTTCAAAAGGAATAAAAAAAATAATCAAAGTAAAACACGATGATTCAGAAATTAGGAATGAATTAAATGCTATTGTAGATCTTGGAGCAAGTGTAGAAGATGTTTTTGTTATTCATAAAACTTATGGAGAAATAAGAGTAAAATTAGATATAAAATCAAGAAGAGATGTTGATTTATTAGTGGAAAATATTAATTCTAAATTAAGTAAACCTCTAAAGAATTTAACGAATAATTATCATTATCACACTATAATAGTGGAGAATGAAAATATTTTCAAAGAAGTCGAAGATAAATTAAAAAGTCTTGGTATTTTGATAGATAATTAGGTATTATAGAGAATATAAAAAGTCCCTGACAGCACAGTTAAAACTCCGGCTATCAGGAGACTTTAAAATATAAATCATTTCTTCTTTTTAGTTTGAAAATTTTTAATTATATTAACTATCTCTTTGTCAGAAGTTGTAAGCTTTACATTTTTAGTTAAAGGTATATACCAAACAAATTTAGAGAAATAGTTTTTTAAATCTGCTCTATCAAAATCATAACCGGCAAAAGCAAAAGGGTAGTTACGAAGTATATCTAATTCAAAATCACTTAAATTTTTCAAATCATTTTCTTCAATAGAATCTCCCAAGTTAATAATATCAAAATACCCATCTTTTAAAATATAATTTTTGTATTTCCAACTAGGAAGAGTACTAATAAATGATTTTATATTGTCTATACTAGTTAGTGAAAAATCTTTATCAGGAGAGAAATTTTTTGTTCTATATCTAACAAAACCATTTTTCAATCTTAGGAAAATAGCGCCCTCATTTTCATATAGCTCGGGGTAAGGGCTGTTTTTACTAGGTTGAACAGGGTCTGTAATAAGTATTTTTCCACCTCCAACAACTTCCCAGTTAATTTTTTTATTGTCTTTCCAAAATGAATACGGTAAGTCAACAAAATAATTTCCAGGGTGCACTTCAATTTCAAAATCCTCAACTCTTTTATTTTGCCATTTTGAAATAGTAGTAACAACATAATAGAAATCATTAGCCAAAACTCCCCTTGAACCGGAATAGAAATAGCTATGTTCAACAGTGTTTTCTCCTTTTTTGAAATCTGCATTGAAGTAGTAAACATAGTTATACACAAATTTTTCATCTTCTAAGTATTCAGTTACGGCATTCTTTTCTAGAACTCCTTTTGAAAGCAATCTTGATAATAAATCTATATTAGACTTAACTTCAATACCGTTGACGGTAGTTTTAAAGTTTTTTATTAATAAGGGCTCTGGTCTTCTTTTGTTTTTTGGAATGTCTTCAATCATACCTTCTTTTCCACTTTCAGGAGCAACAAAACCAATTATCTTTTTTTCATCAATAGGACTATCGAAAGTAAATTTTACATTGACAAACATACCATTTCTATCTAATTTTAATGTAATTTTTTCTTTTTTTATAGCAACACTAGAACCTTTTAAAGGAATTATATGTTCACCGTTAGAACCAAATTCCCAATCGTTTGCAAATGAAAAGCAACTAAAAATGGTGAATAAGATAGTGAGTAAAAATTTTCTCATACTAACCTCCAATTAATCTTCATATCCATCAGGATGATTTTTATGCCAATTCCAAGCAGTTTCAATTATTTGTTCAAGTTTATCGTATTTTGGAGCCCATTTTAATGTGTCTATAGCTTTTTTAGATGAAGCTATAAGTCTTGCAGGATCTCCGGCTCTTCTTGGGCTAATTTCTGCTGGAATAGGATGTCCAGTTACTTTTCTTGTAACTTCTATAACTTCTTTTACTGAGAAACCTTCTCCATTACCCAAATTAAATATTTGGCTATCTCCACCGTTTCTTAGTCTATTTAAAGCAAGATAATGAGCATCAGCTAGATCCATAACATGTATGTAATCTCTAATACAAGTTCCATCAGGAGTAGGGTAGTCATCTCCGTAGATACTTATTTTTTCTCTTTTTCCTAAAGCAACTTGTAAAATTAATGGTATTAAATGAGTTTCACAAGTATGAGCTTCTCCAATTTCTCCAGTAGGATATGCACCTGCAACATTAAAGTATCTCAACACAGTATATTTTAATCCGTAAGCATTAGCACACCACTTAAACATTTTTTCAACAGCCAATTTACTTTCTCCATAAGGGTTAGTAGGTTCTGTTCTATCTGTTTCAAGTATTGGCATATTTTCAGCTTCTCCATAAGTTGCAGCAGTTGAAGAGAAAACGATTTTATCAACATTATGAGCTTTCATAACTTTTAAAAGACAAAGAGTTCCATAAAAATTATTTTCAAAATATTTTAAAGGTTCCCCAACACTTTCTCCAACCAAAGAAAAAGCAGCAAAATCTATTACTCCATCAATTTTATATTTTTCAAAAACTCTATTTAGAAATTCTCCATCTTTTAAATCTCCAAGTTCTAAATGAGCTCTTTCATCAACAGCATCAACATGACCAGTAATTAAACTGTCAACAATGACAACATCTTCATTTTTTTCTAATAATAATTTTACTACATGGCTACCAATATAACCTGCTCCACCACAAACTAATATAGACATCTTATCTTCCTCCGATACTTTTTATAAATTTAAGAAAAGCATTTTTTCCTTTTTCATCTCTTTTAAATACCCCTGCATCTTCAAGAACCTTTGAAAATGTAAGTCCTATCTCAATATTTAGAATATTTTCTACAATTTTTTCAGCACTTAAATTTGTAAAATCTTTTACATACTTGTTATAGAAATTTTCAACCCAGCTAATATGTTTGCTAGTATCTTTATCATTTACAATTTTATTATGATAATCACTATCTTTTAGATATTCAGCAATTTTTTTCATCTCTTCTTTTAATCTTCCAGGCAATACAGCTAGTCCCATAACTTCAATAAGACCAATATTTTCCTTTTTAATACTATGGTGTTCACTGTGTGGGTGGAATATTCCTAAAGGATTAGCTTCATCAGTTCTATTATTTCTAAAAACAAGGTCAAGCTCAAATTTTTCTCCTCTTCTTCTAGCAATAGGAGTTATTGTATTATGTGGAACTTTATCTGTGAATGCAAAAATTCCTACTTCTTCATCTGAATAAGCTCTCCAAGATTTTAAAATACTATCTGCTAATTCAATCAATTCATCTTTATTAAGGCTTGTCAATCTTAAAACTGACATAGGCCATTTTACAATTCCTGCTTCAATATTTGGATATTTTTCAAAAACTACCTTGTTTTCAATAGGTGCTTTCGCCATAGGAAATTCATGATTTCCACCTTGATAATGGTCATGACTTAGTATAGAACCTCCAACTATAGGTAAATCTGCATTTGAACCTATAAAATAATGAGGGAACTGATTTACAAAGTCAAGTGTTCTTGAAAAAGTATCTCTATTAATTTTCATTTCTCTGTGTTCAGAACAAAAAACTATTGTATGTTCATTGTAGTAAACATAAGGAGAATATTGAAAGTACCATCTTTCTCCTTGAAGTTCTAAAGGTAAAACTCTATGATTTTGTCTAGCTGGGTGACTTAAAGTACCAGCAAATCCAACATTTTCATAGCATAACAAACATTTTGGGTAGTTTGTTTGAGGCATATTTTTTTGTCTTTCAATCTCTTTTGGATCTTTTTCAGGTTTAGATAAGTTTACAGTAATTTCTAAATCTCCATATTCTGTTGGACTTTTCCAATATAGATTTTTTGCAATTCTTTCTGTTCTTATGTAGTTAGTTTTTTGAGAGAAGTTGTAGAAAACATCAGTTGCCTTTTTTTTATCTTTTGCATAATTTTCTTTAAATTCTTTTATAACTTCTCTAGGAAAAGGAGTTAATTTTCCCATAATATCAGTATCAAATATATCTCTGTCAGTTGTACCATTTTCTATGATATTTTTTTCAATAGCATAATCACAAATTTTATCTAAAATTTCTTGAGGATAGTCTGGTATATCGTAGTTACTATTTTCAGGCTCTATCCAATCTTTTAATTGTAGTAAGTTCATCAACTCATTTCTAACAAACATAGTGTCTTCTTCAGTAATCAATGAATTTTTTTTACCATATTCTATTAATTGTTCAATTAAAGTGTAGATACTCATAGTCAGTCCTTTCAAATTTTATTTTTGTATAACTTGTGTAAATTAAAGTTTTCTAGCTCCATCACCAATATTTGCAATGTAGAAACTTGCTTCTAATCCAGTTTTTTCTTTATACTTTTTACCAACATTTTTTATAAAATTATCAACTTCAGAATTTTTTACTATACTTACTGTACAACCTCCAAAACCAGCTCCAGTCATACGAGCACCAACAGTTCCAACTTCTTCCCATGCTGCTTCAACAAGAGAATCTAGTTCTAAACCTGTAACTTCATAGTCATCTCTTAAAGAAATATGAGATTTATTCATAAGTTCTCCAAATGTTTTTATATCATCTTTTTTTAAGAACTCAACAGCAACTTTAGCCCTTTCATTTTCTGTTACAGCATGAGTTGCTCTTTTCAATTGTTCTTCATCTTTAATGAAATGTTTAACTTTATTAAATTCTTCAACAGTTAATTCACCTAAGTATTTAATATTAACTCCATTTTTATTTAAAACAGCAACAGCTTCTTCACAAGAGCTTCTTCTCTCATTATATTTAGAATCAGCTAAACCTCTTTTTTTGTTAGTGTTTGCAATAACAATAGACATATCTTTTAATTTTACAGGTACATAAGTAAAGTTCAATGTGTTGCAATCAAGCAAGATAGCATTATCTTTTTTCCCCATTCCAACGGCAAATTGATCCATAATTCCAGAGTTAACTCCAATGAATTTATTTTCTGCAATTTGGCAATATTTAACCATTTCTACCATATCTATATCTAAATTAAATAGAGATTTTAAGATAACAGCAGTTAAAACTTCGATTGAAGCTGAAGATGAAAGTCCTGCTCCATTAGGTATATTTCCAAAGAATAGTACATCAAAACCATTTGGAACTTTAAATCCTTTATCTAAGAAAGTTTTTATAACACCTTTTGGATAGTTAGCCCAATCGTCTTTTTTATCATAAACTAAATTATCTAAATTAAATTCGATAATTCCTAAATCTTCAAAATTTTCAGAGTACATTCTAAAATTTTTATCTTCTCTTTGTCTAACGATGGCATAAGTACCAAAATCTAAGGCACAAGGGAAAACAAAACCACCATTGTAATCTGTATGTTCTCCAATTAGGTTTACTCTACCTGGAGAGAAAAAACTTTCAATATTGTCATCTTGTTTAAAAATCTCTTTAAAGTGTTCTGTTAATTTTATTATCATTCGGAAAAACCTCCCATAAGTTTTTATTTCCTTAATTATATAATATTTTTAAATATAAATAAATCATTTTTTATTCTATAGGAAAGTATAAATTTAAATGCTTATTAGTCTCTGACGTCCGTATTAGTTCGAAGAGCCTGTGTTTATTGAGCTCGTAGAACTCATACGGCTGTCAAGAGACTTTTTTTATTTATTTTCTAAATGGATAAAAATCAAAACTTCTCTTTTATAGTGTGATTTTTATCTCGTATTGTTTCACTTATTAAATTTGAATTTTCATCATAAAATTTTACTGTAATAAGTCCATTTTTTATTTCTGAAACTTCAGATAGATTACCATTTTCATAGTAAACTTTCATATCAACACTGGCATCTAGGCTTATGCTTGTATGCAACATCTCTTTTCCGTTCTCATAATAAACAACAATATTTAAACCTTGTATATCAATTGCTTTATTCCCATTTTTATAATAAGATTGAACTCCCTCCATACCTAAAGATAAAAGAACTGCTTTAGAAATTTTATCTTTAGAGCCAAACAATTGTAAAAATGATGTTCTTTCAGGCTGTCCCTTATATTTTATTCCTTTTGGAGAAACAGAAACTACTTCCTCTCCATTCTCATTATAAACTCCAATAAAAGTTTTTTCTAAAATAAGCATTTTGTTACCATTTTTATAGAATATGCTTATATCTTTTCCTTTTGATTCGGCTTGAAGAATTCCATCTTTATAGAATCTTTTTCCAGATAGTATTTTCCCATCTGCATAGATAGTTTGAGATAAAATTTTTCGATTATTATAATATAGTATATCTTTTCCATCTAGCTTGTTGCTCTTTATAGAATATTCTCTTAAAAGAACGTTTTTAACTAATCTTTCTTGTTTTCCATCGGGTAATCCATTTTGATAGTTTCCTCTTATTTGAACATCATTCTCTGTGTATTCATATTCCCCATTTGCTGGGACATCATTCACATATAGCATGTTATCAACTTTCTTAAATGTATTGTTCTTTGTTTGTTCTACATTTTTACAAGCTACTAAAAAAAGCATAAAAAATAGTATAAATATTTTTTTCATTTTGATTTAATCCTTTCATAATTTTTTATTCTATAGAAAAGTATAAAAATAAATAGCAAAATTGGTCTCTGAGGTCCGTATTAGTTCGAAGAGCCTGTGTTCATTGAGCTCGTAGAACTCATACGGTTGTCAAGAGACTTTATTTATTATAGCATATTTTTAATTAAAGTCTCTTGTTAAATCTATAGGAAAGTATAAAATTAAATAACGAAAATTAGTCTCCGACGTCCGTATTACTCTGGAGAGCATTTTGGTGAGCTCGGAAGAGTCATACAGCTGTCAGGAGACTTTATTTTATATTTTTTATTCATTACTGAAATAATAAACAATAAAAATATATATTACTTATATTATTAAAATAATTGACTTTATTTGATTTAAAAGGTAAAATATTCGGGCAATTATATATTTTTTTATTCTATAAGAAAGTATAAATTTAAATATCAAAATAAGTCTCTGACATCCGTATTAGTTTGAAGAGCCTGTGTTTATTGAGCTCGTAGAACTCATACGGATGTCAAGAGGCTTTATTTAGAAAAGGGGTTAAAATGGAAAATATTAAAGAAAAAAAAGGAATTTTTAAGAAATTCACATCTATGTGTGTGGGTATAATGGAAAAGTATTTACCTGATCCATTTATATTTTGTGCATTATTAACATTCGTAGTGTTTTTAGGAGCTTGGTTTTTAACAAGTTCATCATTCCTTGATGTTATAAAATATTGGGTAGATGGATTTTGGTCATTATTAAGTTTTTCAATGCAAATGGCGTTAGTTTTGGTAACTGGACATGCTCTTGCTAGTTCAAATTTATTCAAAAAAATGTTATCAACATTTGCATCTGGAATTAAAGGACCTAAACAAGCTATTTGGGTAATATCAATAGTGTCTGCTATAGCTTGTATTTTAAACTGGGGATTTGGACTTGTTATCGGAGCTTTATTTGCAAAAGAAATTGCTAAGAAAGTTAAAGGAGTAGATTACAGACTTCTTATAGCATCAGCTTATACAGGATTCTTAGTATGGCACGGAGGACTTTCTGGTTCAATTCCATTACAACTTGCAAGTGGAAACGGAGAAAGTTTAGCACAACAAACTGCTGGTGCAGTTACTGCAGCTATTCCTACAAGTGAAACAATGTTTTCACCAATGAATATATATATAGTTGTTGGACTTTTAATTATAGTTCCTCTATTAAATGTTGCAATGTTTCCTTCTAAAGATGAAGTTGTTGAAGTTGACCAAAGACTTTTAGCAGAACCTGTTGAAGAAGTTTTAGACAAATCTAAAATGACTCCTGCTGAAAAATTAGAAAATAGTAGAATAGTTTCTATACTTTTAGCTATTATGGGATTCACTTATATTATTCAATATTTAATAACTAAAGGTTTTGCTTTAAACTTAAATCTAGTAAACTTTATATTCTTATTTTTAGGAATACTTTTACATGGTACTCCAAAAAGATACTTGAATGCACTAGCTGAAGCTGTTAAGGGTGCTGCTGGAATATTACTTCAATTCCCATTTTATGCAGGTATTATGGGAATAATGGTTGGAGCAGATGCAAACGGAATTTCTCTTGCAAGACTAATGTCAGATTTCTTCGTAAACATTTCAACTGAAAGAACTTTCCCAGTATTCTCATTTATTAGTGCTGGTGTAGTTAATTTCTTTGTTCCATCTGGTGGAGGACAATGGGCAGTTCAAGCTCCTATCGTTATGCCTGCTGGTCAAGCAATCGGAGTTTCTGCAGCTAAATCTGCAATGGCTATTGCTTGGGGAGATGCTTGGACAAATATGATACAACCGTTCTGGGCTTTACCTGCTTTAGGTATTGCTGGACTAGGTGCTAAAGATATTATGGGATATTGCTTAATTGTAACAGTAGTTTCTGGTATCTTTATTTGTACTGGTTTCTTATTATTTTAAAATTTGAAAAAATATAAAAAGCAAGTTTGTCTGTCATTGTTATACGTAAATGCTCTCATAACTTGCTTTTTTTTAAAAAATATGCTTGATTTTTAAAGAAATATGATATAATAGAAACAATAATTATTATCAAGGAGGATAAATTTATGAAGCAAAAATTAGTTTCAATGGAAGAAGCAATATCTCATATTAAAGATGGAATGACTATTCATGTTGGTGGTTTCTTAGCTTGTGGAACTCCTGAATCAATTATAACAGCTCTTATTGAAAAAGGTGTTAAAGATTTAACAATAGTTTGTAACGATACAGCTTTTGTTGATAGAGGAATTGGAAGACTTGTTGTAAATAACCAAGTTAAAAAAGTTATAGCTAGTCATATAGGTACTAACCCTGAAACAGGGGAAAAAATGCATGATGGAACAATGGAAGTTGAACTTGTGCCTCAAGGAACTCTTGCAGAAAGAGTTAGAGCTGCAGGTTGTGGACTAGGTGGAGTTTTAACTCCAACAGGTCTTGGAACTGTTGTTCAAGAAGGAAAAGAAATTATTGAAGTTGATGGAAGAAAATTCTTATTAGAAAAACCTATAAAGGCTGATGTTGCTATTATATTCGGAACAACAGTTGATGAACTAGGAAATGTTATCTGTGCTAAGACAACTAAAAACTTTAATCCATTAATGGCAACTGCTGCTGATGTAGTTATAGTTGAAGCTGCTGAATTAGTTCCTGGTGGTTCATTAGATCCTGATCATTTAGATATATCAAGAATATTCGTAGACTATATAGTAAAAAGTAATTAATGGAGGTTGTAAACATGGAAATGGATAAAAATTTAGTTAGAGAAGTTATTGCAAAAAGAGTTGCTCAAGAATTTCATGATGGATATGTTGTAAACTTAGGAATAGGACTACCTACATTAGTTGCTAACTATGTTGGTGATATGGATGTTATTTTTCAAAGTGAAAATGGTTGTATAGGTGCTGGGCCTGCTCCAGAAAAAGGTAAGGAAGACAAATATCTAACAAATGCTGGAGGTGGATTTATTACAGCTGCTAAAGGAGCTATGTTCTTTGATTCTGCTTATTCATTTGGAATAATAAGAGGAGGGCATGTTGATGCTACTGTACTTGGAGCATTAGAAGTTGATGAAAAAGGAAACATTGCTAACTGGATGATACCTGGTAAAAAAGTTCCAGGAATGGGTGGAGCAATGGATCTAGTTGTAGGAGCTAAACATGTTATAGTTGCTATGGAACATACATCAAATGGTGCTGTAAAAATATTAAAAGAATGTAAATTACCTCTAACAGCTGTTGGTGTTGTAAATATGATAATTACTGAAAAAGCTGTGTTTGAAGTAACTGACAAAGGTTTAGTTTTAACTGAAATTTCAGAATATTCATCTTTAGAAGATATCAAAGCTTCTACTGAAGCTGACTTTATTGTTGCAGAAAATTTAAAAAAATAAGCTATGAAAAAAAATGAATACTTTAAAGAAATAGAAAAAATTTATAAAGAAAAAAAATCTGATTTTAAAAAAAGACTTCAAGAATTTAGAGATACTTGGAATAAGGGAACAAATAAAGATATACATTTAGAACTATCTTTCTGTATACTTACCCCTCAATCTAAGGCTCTAAATGCTTGGCAAGCCATAACTAATTTGAAAGAAAATAACTTGATTTTCACTGGTTCAGCTGAAGAAATGGTTGAGTATTTGAATATAGTCAGATTTAAAAATAATAAATCAAAATTTTTAGTTGCTTTAAGAGAGCAAATGACTAAAAATGGAGAGATTGTAACAAAAGATTTCTTTTCATCTATTCCAACAACATTTGAAAAAAGGGAATGGATAGTTAAAAATATCAAAGGCATGTCATATAAAGAAGCTGGACACTTCTTAAGAAATGTTGGTTTTGGAAGTGAAGTAGCTATTTTAGATAGACATATTCTAAGAAATCTTGTGAAACTTGAAGTTATTGATGAAATTCCAAAAACTTTAAGTCCTAAAATTTATCTTGAAATTGAAAAGAAGATGAAAGAATATTGTGATTTTGTTAAAATTCCAATGGACGAGATGGACTTATTACTTTGGTATAAAGAAGCTGGAGTTATTTTTAAATAGTATATAAATAAAGTCTCTTGACAGCCGTATGAGTTCTACGAGCTCAATAAACACAGGCTCTTCGAACTAATACGGACGTCAGAGACTAATTTTATACTTTTCTTATAAATTAAAAAATCCCTGATATCTACATCAGGGATTTTATTTATAGATTTTCTTTTACACTAAATTTTTTAATTCAGTTGCAACAAACTCAACTTGTGGTCCAACAATTACTTGAACAGCTTCCTTAGAAGGTTTTAAAACTCCAGGAACAAGTTTTTTAATTTCTTTTTCATTAATAATAGCACTGTCTTTAACTTTTAATCTAAGTCTAGTTGTACAGTTATCCACTTCAACGATATTTTCTTTTCCACCTAAAAGAGGTAAAAGAGCAGCAGCTAATTCAACATTAGTACCTTTAATAGTTTCAGCTTCTTTAACTTCTTCATCACTATCTTCTCTACCAGGAGTTTTTAGGTTGAAGATACGAATTGTGAATAAGAATACGAAATAGTACACTACGAAAAGCACAATTCCTAGTATTATCAACATGAAAGGACTATTTGCATTTGGATTCTTTAATGACAAGAAGAAGTCAATAAATCCTCCAGAGAAACTAAATCCTGCAATCCAGTTGAAAGAAGCTGCTAAGAATAGAGAAACTCCTGTTAAAACAGCATGTAATAAGTATAATATAGGAGCAACGAACATGAAAGCAAATTCGATAGGTTCTGTTACACCAGTAAAGAAACTTGTGAAACCAGCTGCAAGCATGATAGATAAAATTTTTGCTCTATTTTTAGGTTTAGAAGTTTGAACAAAAGCAACACAAGCTCCAAGTAAACCAAACATCATAACAGGGAAGAAACCAGCTTGATACATTCCTACGTGGTAAGTTCCTTGTAAAAGTTCAGGTAAATCAGTGTAAGCCATGTTAGGATCTCCCCAGAATCTACCAATATCATTTATACCTGCAACATTGAACCAGAATACAGAGTTCAAAGCATGGTGTAGACCTACAGGAATTAAAAGTCTATTGAAGAAACCATAAATTCCAGCTCCAACAGGACCTAATTTTGCAACTGCTGTTCCAAAACTTACTAGAGCAGAGAAAACTACTGGCCAAATATAAGTTAGTATGAAAGATACAACTATCATAACAACTGATGTAATGATAGGTACAGCTCTTTTTCCACTAAAGAAAGCTAAGAAATTAGGTAGTTGTATTTGATAGAATCTGTTATAAATTTCTCCAGAAACAACACCACAAAGAATACCGATAAATTGGTTATTTATCTTTCCAAAAGCTGCTGGAACTTCTTCTATTGGAGTACCTGTGATTTGAGCAATAGCACCAGTTGATAAAAGAGTAGTTACCACTTCAAAAGCAACAAGTCCAGTAAGAGCAGCTGCTCCATGTTTGTCTTTAGAAAGACCAAAAGCAACACCAACTGCAAATAGAATAGGCATATTGTCTATAATAGCTGCTCCAGCTTTAATTAAGAAAGCTGCAAGTTGGCTGTTAGCCCCCCAACCAGTTGGATCTATCCAATAACCAATACCAAGCATAATAGCCGCAGCAGGCAATACAGCAACTGGAACCATTAATGCTTTACCAATTTTTTGTAAATAATTGAACATAAAAAGAACCTCCTAAATTAAAATTCTGTCAATTTCCTTAAATATTTTATCCAATTATACCATATATTGTATGAATAATATATAAAAATTTAAATATAATTTACTTTTACTTATTTATCCAAAATTTCCAAATAAATTTCTATTTTTATTTTTTAAAAAGTATAAAAATAAACAACTAAAATTAGTCTCTTGACAGCCGTATGAATTCTACTAGTTCAATAAATAAAGTCTCCTGACAGCCGTATGACTCTTCCGAGCTCACCAAAATACTCTCCAGAGTAATACGGACGTCGGAGACTAGTTTTCATATTAAATTTATACTTTCCTTATAAATAAAGTCTCTTCAAACTAATATGGACGTCAGAGACTTTATTTAATATTAATATAATTTTGTGATATTATAATATAGTAAACTATAAAGTATTATGGAGTGATTTTTATGGAAAATTTTTTACTTGCTCTTAATGTTGTTTTTCCAATGTTTTTTTTGATGATGTTGGGAGTGATTTTGAAAAGGATTAAAATGGTAGATGAAAGAAGCTTGACTGTTATGAACTCTTTGATTTTTAGAGTTTTTATGTCAACCTTACTTTTTTTAAGTGTCTATAATATTGCAGATTTAAGTGCATTTTCAGCAAAAAACTTAAAACTTATGCTCTATGCTTTTGTAAGTATACTATTAGTGTTAGTTTTAGCTTGGTTAATTTTTGTAAGGCTTATAGCTGATAAAAAAAGACTGGCTGTTATGATTCAAGGAGTTTACAGAGGAAATTTCATATTGTTTGGACTAGCTATTGCTGGTAGCTTATATGGAGATGCCGGACTTGGTATTGTATCAATTCTGACAGTAGTTACTATTCCAACATTCAATATTTTAGCAGTTATAATTCTGGAATACTATTCTGGAAAAGAAATAAGCAGAAAAAAACTTATTAAACAAGTTTCAAAAAATCCTTTAGTTATTGCAACCGTAATAGGTATTTTATTTCTTGCAAGTGGAATAAAATTGCCAAAGCCTATTTACAAGAGCTTAAATGATATTGCCAAAATTGCAACCCCTCTTGCTTTTATTGTTTTGGGGGCAGAATTAAAGTTTGGCAATATGTTAAAAAATATGAAATATTTAATTTTTGTAGATTTTTTAAAATTAGTTATTAATCCTTTAATAAGTATAAGTATTGGGAAAATGTTGGGTTTTCAAGGGGCAGAAATTGTGGCACTACTTGCTATGACAGCTTGTCCGACAGCTGTTTCATCGTTTACAATGGCAAAAGAAATGAATGTTGATGGAGATTTAGCCGGAGAGATTGTTGCAACAACTAGTTTAGTTTCTATTGCCACTATTTTCTGTTGGATTTTGATCTTGAAAAGTTTAGTTTGGATATAATAAAATCTAAATGAAGGAAAGTACAAGTTTAAATAATAAAAATTAGTTTCTTATATCCGTATTAGCTCGAAGAACTTGTTCTCATTGAGTTTGTAGAACTTATACGGCTGTCAAGAAACTTTTTTTATTTTATGAGAGCCTTCTTTTTTGCAGCATAAAATTATTTGCATAATTATTATGAAAAAGTGGAGGTAAGAATATGAATACAATAAGAAGTACTTTTCTAAAAGATTATATATTAAAATTGGCAGGAGAATATGCAAGTGCAAGCAAAATACACACAATTTTAAACATAAGTCTTAGTTACACTTACATAATAGCAAAAAATAATAAAATAAGAAGTAGAACAAAATATGGCAGAACAGAATATAATATGGAAGATTTTGTCAGAGCTTTGGAATTGGGACAAAATAATAATATTATTAGTCCAGCTTTTACAAAAGAAGATTTTGACATTAATAACTATCATAATTGGGAAGCACAAAATGATATAGAGAAGTTTTTACAAAATTATTTATTAGATGAACTTGGAGAATTTACAACAATAAGGGATTTGGTAGAGCTTTTTAAAGTTAGTAAGACAATATGGTATGAAGCTCTAGAAGAGGGAAAAATAATATATTTCAAAATAAGCACTAGGAAAATAATATTAACTAGAGCTTTACTACCATTCTTAAGAGAAGCAATGGCAACAGAAATTTAGTATTTTGGCAAGTTTAAATATAAATGATGTAAATAAAGTGAGTAGTGAAAAAGAAGGTTTTATTTTAAAGAGAATTAAAAAAGTAAAGTATATAAATTTTATATGATTACTTATAGTTTTTTTTAAAATATTAATTTTTGATTAAAAATTAAGAAAAAAATAAAAAAATAGCACTGGCTAAAAAACGAACATTTTTTTATTTTTGTTCATTTTAAAAACAAAAATAAAGAATATCAGTTAAAAAAACAACACAAAGAAATATTTTTTTAAAAAATTAGGGGGGGGGGGGTTAAAATATAGAAAAAAAGGGAGTTCAGAACAAAAAATAAATAGAAAAGAATATATATCAGATATATTATAGTCTTGAAATTAAAGACTTTTTTGATAAAAAACCTTTACAAATTATACATGGTATGGTATACTAAATTATCATAAAATAAAAAATTCTTAATTAAATTTTAAATCAAACAAACTCAATTAAGAGCTGATAAATTAAGTTAAAAAAAGTAATTAGATGCTCTTGGTTGAAAGATTAAAAAAGGAGAGAAAATGAATAAAAAAATTAAAGAAATGGAAAAATGTTTAAAAGGAGTTTTAAAGAGAAAAATTGCAGTAACAGAGAGCTTTTTAGTGGCTTTTATGATTGCTGGATTTTTTGGATTAAGTCTGGATTCTAAAGCCGTTCAAGAAGGAACTGCATTAGCTACTAATTCAATAGCAATTGGAAATGAATCAAAAACTGAAAAAACTTCAGCAAATAGTGTTGTTATAGGAAATAAAGCAAGAGCGATAAAAGGGCCTTTAGATGCTGTAAATTCCGTAGCAATAGGGAACGATTCAGAAGTAAATTCAAGATATGCTGTTTCTATAGGTAATGAATCAAGAGCAAATGCAGAATATACTGTTGTTATGGGTAATAAAGCATCAGCACAATCTGGATTTTCTATGGCAATAGGAAATGAGGCAGAAACAAAAGCACAATATGCTATTTCTATAGGTAATGCATCAAAAGCAAGTGCATTAAATAGTATTGTTATAGGTAGAAATTCAAAAGCAATAAAAACAGGAGCTTACACTCCTGAAAATTCTATAGCAATGGGATATAGTTCAGAAGTAAATTCAAAATATGCTATTTCTATAGGTAATGAAACAAAAGCAAATTCAGAAAGTAGTATCGCTATGGGAAGTCGTGCAGAAGCATCAGGTGTAAATTCTATAGCAATAGGTTCTAAAAGAGAAAACTTAGAAAGAGAAACAGACACTGCTACTATAGCAAATGGAACAAATGCAATAGCATTAGGTGGAGGAGCAGAAGCTGTTAACTGGTCTTTAGCAGCCGGTTCAAACGCAAAATCTACTGGAGGAACTTCAGTCGCAATTGGTGACAGAGCAAATGCGACAGCTAAATATACTACGGCAATAGCAGCCGGTTCAAACGCAACAAGCGAAAATTCTATTGCAGTAGGTTATGGTACACAGTCAACAGCTAAAAATTCTATAGCAATAGGGTATTCAGCAAAAGCAAATTTAGAAAATTCTGTAGCTTTAGGTGCAAGAACAACAACAACTAAATCTGAAGGAAAATCATATTTAACTGAAAGAGAATTTGCTAATACTGGATCAGTAGTTTCAGTAGGAAACAGAAGAATTAATCAACTTGAAGATGGAGCTAAAGATGATGATGCAGTAACTGTAAGACAACTAAAAGCAGCTAAGTCAAAACTAGAAACTGCAGCCGATAGTGGAATTACTGTTAAGGAAGGTGAATTAACTAAAGATGGAACAACATACACTGTTGGATTAGACAAAGATAAAGTTAAGGATATAGCTGGAGAAGGGGTAAAAGTCCAAGCTGGGAAAAATATAGTAGTATCTGCAGAGACTAAAGAGCATACAACGACATATACAGTAAGTCTAGATGATGCAATTGAAAGCAAACTTAATAATAGGTTAGATGGGACTGTAAGCTTAATAGGTGAAGGAGCTGTTAAAGAGACAGCGGCAAATAATATTAAAGTTGAGAAAGAAAAAAATGGTGGATTAGTTGTAAAACTTTCTGATAAATTAACTGGAATGACAAGCTTTGAAACTAAAAATGATCCAGCTGGAAAAGTTAAGATTGATAAAGATGGAATCTCACTATCAAAAGATAATAAACCTACTGTAAAAATAGGGACAGATGGAACTATAACAGGACTTAAAGCTCCTGAAATTGATGAAACAACAGGAAAACCTAAAGATCCAACAGCAGCAGCAACAGCTGGATATGTTGATCAAAGAATAGCAGATGTTAAAGGCGATGTAAAAACTGCAATTGATCAAATAAACAGAAACTCTCAAAGAGTTGAAGAAGTTAACAAACAAGCAAAAGAAGGTATAGCAGCAGTAGCAGCTATGGCAACTTTAGACTTCAATGATGCCCCTGTAGGAAGAGTTGGAGTTGGAGCAGCAATTGGTGGATACAGAGGAACTCAAGCAGTAGCAGTCGGAGCAGTTTATGGAATAAATGAAAGCTTCAAAGTTAATGCTAAAATGGGAATACCAACTTCAAGAGCAAAAGGAGCAACTTATGGTGTAAGTGCAACTTATTACTTTGATAGATAAAATTAATTAGCAAGTATTGTAGAATTTCTGCAATACTTGACTAAGAGATTAGTCTACAGTTGTATTTAGCTAAAAAAATGAAAAGGATTTCATATCAAATATGAAATCCTTTTTTATTTATAAGGGAAGTATAAAAATAAATAGTGAAAATTAGTCTCTGACGTCCGTATTAGTTTGAAGAGCCTGTGTTCATTGAGCTCGTAAAACTCATACGGCTGTCAAGAGACTTTATTTAAATTTATCAGTGTGAATGTAAAAATGATTTCTTGACTATAAATATTAAAAGCCTTATAATGAAATTGATTTTTATTATGTAGAAAAGTATAATTTTAAATAGAAAAAGATATCTCTGACGGCTGTCAAGAGATTTTATTTGTTATAAAATAAATTTTCGGGGAGAAATATATGGAAAAACAGAGTAATACAAAGGATACTGTTGAAAAGTTACAGAGTGGAAATGCCAGTCTTTATTTTGCTTGTTTGTTGGTTGGAATATTAACAGGAGTTATAGTTTCATTGTATAGATGGAGCTTAGAAAAAATAGGAGTAATAAGAAAGGCATATTTTTCTGATATCACATTAGAACATCCTATATCTTTATTAAAAATATGGCTTGTATTTATTGTAGTTGGATTAGTAGTAAATTATTTATTTAAAAAATTTCCTAAAACATCTGGAAGTGGTATTCCTCAAGTAAAAGGATTAATTTTAGGTAGAATAGATTATCAAAATTGGTGGAAAGAACTTTTTTCAAAATTTACAGCAGGGGTACTAGGAATAGGAGCAGGGTTATCTCTAGGAAGAGAAGGGCCATCTGTTCAACTGGGTTCTTATGTTGCTTACGGACTTGCAAAAATTCTAAAAAAAGATACAACTGAAAGAAATTACATGATAACAAGTGGGTCAAGTGCAGGACTTGCAGGAGCCTTTGGTGCACCACTTGCAGGAGTTATGTTTAGCATAGAAGAAATACACAAGTACTTAACTGGAAAACTTTTAATTTGTGTTTTCACAGCAAGTATAGTTTCTGATTTTATTGGAAGAAGATTTTTTGGTGTACAAACATCTTTTGATATTGCAATAAAATATCCCTTAGGAATAAATCCATATTTTCAATTTTTCTTGTATGTTATATTTGGAGTAATTATTGCATTTTTTGGAAAGCTATTTACTGTATCTTTGATAAAAAGTCAAGATTTATTTGTAGGAATAAAACTTCCTAGGGAAATAAAAGTATCTTTTATTATGACATTGTCATTTGTACTTTGTTTTGTTTTACCAGAAGTTACAGGTGGAGGACATAGTCTAGTAGAAAGTCTTATACATAGTAAGACTGCAATTTATACATTAATTATTATTTTTATATTAAAATTATTTTTTACGACATTTTGTTATTCAACAGGTTTTGCCGGAGGAATATTTTTACCAATGCTTGTATTGGGAGCTTTAATAGGTAAAATATTCGGAGAAGTTGTGGATATGATATCTCAAACAGGACCGGATTTTGTAGTTCATTGTATAGTCTTAGGAATGGCGGCATACTTTGTAGCTGTTGTAAGAGCGCCTATAACAGGAGCTATACTTATACTGGAAATGACAGGTAGTTTTCATCTGTTGTTAGCAATAGCAACTGTTGCAATAGTTTCATTTTTTGTAACAGAATTTTTAGAACAAGATCCAGTTTACGATATTTTATATGATAGAATGAAAAAAGATGATAATATTAAAGATGAAGAAAATCATAAGAAAATAACTATTGAAGTGCCAATAATGGTGGAGTCTTTAATAGATGGAAAAATGGTATCGGAAGTAATATGGCCTGAAGATGTTTTGGTGATTTCTATTGTTAGAAATGGTATAGAAAAAATACCTAAGGGTAGAACAGTTATGATGGCAGGAGATATTTTGATATTATTATTGCCTGAAAATAGAGTGTCGGAAGTTAAAGAAAAATTAATGAAACAGACATTGGTAGATTAATTTTATTTTGAAAGAGAGGGAAAATGAGAAAGTTAGGTTTAATAAAAAAATGGGAACTTTTATCACCTTATAGGAAATTGATAGTAGGCTTTTTAATAGCAATCTTTATTGGAACTACACTTTTAAAATTACCTTTCTCATTAAAAGAAAATCAGAATATTAGTATGTTAGATTCTTTGTTTACAATAGTTTCAGCTATTTGTGTAACAGGTTTATCTGTTGTTGATGTAAGTCAAGTATTTAGTCCGGTAGGGCAATTAATAGTTCTATTTTTTATACAATTGGGTGGACTTGGAGTTATGACAGTTTCAATAATAGTATTTCTATTAGTTGGAAAAAAGATGAGCTTTGAAACAAGGGAACTTCTAAAAGAGGAAAGAAATTCTAATAGTAATGGTGGAATTACAAACTTTATTAAACAACTATTATTGACAGTATTTGTAATTGAAATGTCAGGAGCTTTAATTCTAACTTATGGTTTTTCAAAATATTATTCTTTAAAAAGAGCATTGTTTTATGGCTTATTCCATTCAGTATCAGCATTTTGTAATGCTGGATTTTCACTATTTACCAATAATTTAGAAATTTTTAAATATGATAGATTAATAAATTTGACCATTTCATTTTTGATTATTTTAGGTGGAATAGGTTTTGTAACAATAAATTCACTTGTTATTATAAAAAAGAAAAAATTACAGAATTTAAGTATAACTTCAAAATTTACTTTACTTATTACATTTTTTCTTTTAAGCATTGGAACAATATTATTTTTAGTATTTGAATACAATAATTTAACTACCTTGAAGAATATGAATTTTATAGATAAACTTATAAATTCATTTTTTCAAAGTGTAACATTAAGAACAGCAGGCTTTAATACTGTACCCTTGACAAATATAAGACCAGCAACAGTTTTTATTTCATATATACTTATGTTTATAGGAGCTTCACCTGGTTCAACAGGAGGTGGAATAAAAACAACAACTTTTGGAGTTTTAATACTCTATGCACTTGGAGTTTTAAAAAGAAAAGAATATGTTGAAGTTTTTAAAAGAAGGATAGACTGGGAATTGATTAATAAAGCATTAGCCATAGTTATAATATCATTATTTTATATAATTGTTATTACAACAATTATATTGTCAATAGAAAGTTTTCCAACAGATAAGGTAATATATGAAGTGCTATCAGCATTTTCTACAACAGGTTTAAGTATGGGAATAACAGCAGGTTTAGGAATAATATCAAAACTTATACTTGTAGTAACAATGTTTATAGGGAGATTAGGACCTATGACAGTTGCATTAGCTTTTACAAGTAATAAGACAAGTTCAATAAAATATCCAAAAGAAGATATATTAATAGGATAGGAGAAGAGTATGAAACAATATTTAGTAATAGGTTTAGGAAGATTTGGAACAAGTGTTGCAAAAACTTTATATGAGGCAGAAAAAAATGTTTTAGCTATAGATGTAGATGAGGATAATGTTCAAGATAAAATTGACACAAATATAATAAAAAATGCTGTAATTGGTGATCCAAGTGATGAAAAAGTCCTTAAAGATATTGGAGCAGAAAATTTTGATGTTGCCTTCATTTGCATGGGAGATATAGAAGCAAGTGTTATGATAGCACTTAACTTAAAAGAGTTGGGAATAAAAACAATTATAGCAAAAGCTATAAATAAAAAACATGGAAAAATTCTTGCAAAAGTTGGAGCTACTGAGATAGTTTATCCAGAAGAACATATGGGAAAAAGAATAGCAGAACTTACAATAGATACAGATATAAAAGAACGTTTAAAATTTTCAGACAATTTTGTTTTAGTTGAAGTAAAAGCACCTAGTATATTTTGGAATAACAGCCTTATAAAATTAGATATTAGAAATAAATATAACATAAATATAGTTGGAATAAAAAAAGATAAAGGAGAATTTTTATCTAATCCAACTGCAAACGTTGTAATAGAAGAAGGAGATATATTAGTGATTATAACTGATAAAAAAACAGTTGAGTCATTTAATAAATTGATTTAGGGGGAAAGATGCAAGAATTTGATGTTATAGTAGTTGGAGCAGGACATGCTGGTTGTGAAGCTGCATTAGCTTCAGCAAGAATGGGAATGAAAACAGCAATATTTACAATATCATTAGACAATATTGGAGTAATGTCTTGTAACCCATCATTAGGTGGTCCAGCAAAATCACATCTAGCAAGAGAAATAGATGCTCTTGGTGGAGAGATGGGAAGAAATATAGATAAAACTTTTATTCAAATAAGAGTCTTGAACACAAAAAAAGGTCCGGCAGTAAGATCTTTAAGAGCTCAAGCAGATAAAGTTTCTTATGCTAATGAAATGAAAAAAACTCTTGAACATACAAAAAACTTATCTGTTATTCAAGGAATGGTAAGTGAGCTTGTTGTTGAAGAAGAAAATGGAAGAAAGATAATAAAAGGAATAAAGATAAGAGAAGGTCTCGAATATAGAGCGAAAGCAGTCGTTGTGGCAACAGGAACTTTTTTAAGAGGCCTTATTCACATGGGGGAAACAAATTTTAAAGCTGGAAGAATGGGAGAACTTTCTTCGGAAGATTTACCTGTTTCTATGGAAAAACTAGGATTAAAATTAGGAAGATTTAAGACAGGGACACCGGCAAGAATTGATGCAAGAACTATAGATTTTTCTGTTTTAGAAGAACAACCTGGACAAAAAGATCAAGTTTTAAAATTTTCAAATAGAACAAAAGATGAAGATGCACTTAGCAGAAGACAAATTTCTTGTTATATAGCTCATACAAATGAGAAAGTGCATGAAATAATAAAAAGCAATAGAGATAGATCACCACTATTTAATGGAAAGATTCAAGGTCTAGGTCCTAGATATTGTCCATCAATAGAAGATAAAGTGTATAGATACCCAGATAAAATGCAACATCATTTATTTCTAGAAAGAGAAGGATATGAAACTAATGAAATTTATTTAGGTGGTATGTCATCATCTCTTCCTGTTGATGTTCAAGAAGAAATGATAAAAAATGTTGAAGGTTTTGAAAATGCAAAAATTATGAGATATGCCTATGCTATTGAATATGATTATGTTCCACCAGAAGAAATAAAGTATAGTTTGGAAACAAGAACAATAGAAAATTTGTTTTTAGCTGGACAAATTAATGGAACATCTGGTTATGAGGAAGCAGGGGCTCAAGGTCTGATGGCAGGGATAAATGCTGTTAAAAAAATAAGGGGTGAAGAAGCTCTTATTTTAGATAGATCAGATTCATATATAGGGACACTTATAGATGACCTTGTATCTAAAGGAACGAATGAACCTTACAGAATGTTTACAGCAAGAAGTGAATATAGACTTTATTTGAGAGAGGATAATGCTGATTTAAGACTTAGTAAAATTGGCTATGAATTAGGTTTAATTCCAGAAGAAGAATACCAAAGAGTTGAACAAAAAAGAAAAGATGTGGAAGAAATAACTCAAATATTAACAAGAACAAATATAGGACCTAGCAATCCAAGAGTAAATGAAGTCTTAGAAAAAAGAGGAGAAACTCCTATAAAAGATGGAAGTACACTGCTTGAAATTTTAAGAAGACCGGAAGTAACTTTTGAAGATATAAAGTATATTGCTGAAGAGATGCCAATTGACTTGGAAAAATATAGCTACGATACAGGTTATCAAGCAGAAATTTCTATAAAATATGAGGGATACATAGGTAGAGCTTTGAAGATGATAGAAAAACATAAGGCTATGGAAAACAGAAAAATTCCTGTTGGCATAGACTACGATGATTTAAAGACTATACCTAAAGAAGCTAAAGACAAGCTAAAAAGAATAAGACCTATAAATATAGGACAAGCAAGTAGAATTTCTGGAGTATCTCCAGCTGATATACAGGCTATTTTAATCTATTTAAAGATGAAGGGAAAAGAATGAGAGAATATTTTATAGAAGGTTTAAATAAGATAAATGTTAGCTATACAGATAAAAAAATAAATAAGGCTTTAAGATATTTAGAGTTAATAGTGGATTATAATAGTCATACAAATATCACTGCTATTAGAGAAGAAAAAGCTATCATAGAAAAACATTTTCTAGATTCTTTACTACTTCAACAATTCTTGAAAGAAGAAGATAAAAAATTAATAGATATAGGAACAGGAGCAGGATTTCCTGGAATGATACTGGCTATATTTAATGAAGATAAGAATTTTACTTTGCTAGATTCTGTTAGGAAAAAAACAGATTTTTTAAATATAGTAAAAGAAGATTTAAAACTTTCAAATGTTGAAGTTATTAATGGAAGAGCAGAAGAAGTTATAAAAGATAGAAGAGAAACTTATGATGTTGGACTATGCAGAGGAGTTTCAAATTTAGCAGTTATACTGGAATATGAAATCCCATTTATAAGAGTAAATGGAAGATTTTTACCACAAAAAATGGTTGGAACTGAAGAAATAAAAACTTCAGCTAACGCTTTGAAGATACTAAGTTCAAAAATATTGAAAGAATATAATTTTAAATTACCTTTTTCAGAAGAAGATAGATTAATAATAGAAATACTAAAAGAAAAAAAGACGGATAAGAAATATCCTAGAAATACGGGTATTCCTTTGAAGAAACCTTTGTAAAATGAAGTTAAAATTGAAAAAAGTAGTATTTTATTTTTTGTCACTTATTGTAGTAATTATTTTTATTTTAGAATTAGTTAAAATATTTTTTTTGAATCATGATTATAAAATTACAAAGTATAATGAAGATAAAATTGAAAAAGGAATTGTTATAACATTTCATGGTATTTATGGGACAGAAAAGCAACTTAGATACGTCAATGAAAATTTGACTAATAAAGGATACACAGTTATCAATATTCAGTATCCTACACTCGAAGAAAATATAGTTGGAATAACTGAAGAATATATAAAGCCTGTTATTGATACAGAAATAGGAAAACTAAAAGTAATTAACAAAGAAAGAGCAAAAAAAGGTTTAGAAAAACTAAAAATAAATATAGTTGCTCATTCTATGGGAACTGTAATAACTAGATATTATCTAAAAAATAATAAAATAGAAGATTTAGGAGAAGTAATATTAATTTCTCCCCCTAGTCATGGAAGTGATTTGTCAGATATTTTTATATCGAATTTATTGAAGAATTTTTTAGGGGTAGCAGTTCTTGATATGAAAACTGATGAAAGTAGTTTTGTAAATGATTTAGGAGAGCCTAGTTACAGTTGTCATGTATTAATTGGAAATAAAACTAATAATTTTCTTTACTCTCTTTTGATAAAAGGAGAAGATGATGGTATGGTTCCAGTGTCAACTGCAAAATTAGATAAAGCAAGTTTTAAAATTATAAATAATACAACCCACGCAAGTATTTTAAAATCTTCAGAAACAATAAAAGAAATTTCAAATATTTTAGAAAAGTAAAAAGATATTTTAGTATCATAGGAAAGTATAAAATTAAATGTTTATTAGTCACTGACGTCCGTATTAGTTCGAAGAACCTTTGTTCATTGAGCTCGTAGAACTCATACGGCTGTCAAGAGACTTTATTTATTTTGTTATTTTACTGCTGGGTTTGTTACAGTTGTAGAATTTGTATAAGCAGCAGCACCTGGGATAGAATCCATAGTTTTGATTATATTTTCTATAATTCCACTTTTAGTAGCTACTTTAAATTTGTAAACAGCTATTCTTTTACCAGTTCTTAAATCTGAGAATTTAATAACTCCTTGATGAGTTCCGAAGTAATCAGGATATAGTAATTCACAAGTAATTACAAAATTTGATTTTAAAGATGGTGAAGAAGTGTCTTTATTTGAAACTACAGAAACTTTCCAAAAATTATTTTCTAAAGTCTTTTCTAAGTCAATTTCAAAGTCAGTTGGAAAATATTGAATAAGCACAGTTCTTTCATCCTTTGTAATAGGCTTAGCATCATGAATAAATTGTGTATTAGAACAAGCGACGAAAGCAAATAACATTAATACAAATAAAAAAATCTTTTTCATAAAAATACCTCCAAAAATATGTGAAAAAATAATAAATTACTATCATAATGATACAATATATTAACAAAAAAATCAATCTAAATCTTAAATTTAAATAAAATAAAAAAAGAATAAATATTTTAAAAAAAATCTTTGATTTTTTAAAAAGTTGTGATATACTTGTTAAAGTGCATAAGAATTATCTTATGTAGTTAATTTAAAGGAGGTGCAATAATATAATGGCTTCTAACAAATTAAGAATCTATTTAAGAGCATACGATCACACTTTATTAGATGAGTCAGCAAAAAGAGTTGTTGAATCAGCAAAGAAAAGTGGAGCAGAAGTAGTAGGGCCTATGCCTTTACCTACAAAAATTAGAAAATATACTGTTTTAAGATCAGTTCACGTTAACAAAGATTCAAGAGAGCAATTCGAAATGAGAGTGCACAGAAGAATGATAGAATTAGTAAATTCTACAGAAAAGGCAATTAGTTCGTTAACATCAGTTCACTTACCAGCTGGTGTGGGAATAGAAATTAAACAAGTTTAATTCTATTTTCGGTATTTATTTATGGGAGATGATGTGAAAACATCATACTTACAGAATAGTACAAGTTGATATTTATTCCTTGAAGGCTGAATAGAACCACAAGGGTAAGTTGTATCAACCGATATATTATTTGATGGAGGTTAAAAATGTCTGGAATTTTAGGAAAGAAAATTGGAATGACACAAATTTTCGAAGATGGGAAATTTGTTCCAGTAACAGTTGTAGAAGCTGGTCCTAACTTCGTTCTTCAAAAGAAAACTGAAGAAAAAGATGGATATGTAGCTTTACAATTAGGATTTGATGAGAAAAAAGAAAAAAACACTACAAAACCTTTAATGGGAATATTTAACAAAGCAGGAGTTAAACCTCAAAGATTTGTTAAAGAATTAGAAGTTGCGTGTGTTGATGGTTATGAATTAGGACAAGAAATCAAAGTTGATGTTCTAGCTGAAGTTGCTTATGTAGATATTACGGGTACTTCAAAAGGTAAAGGAACATCTGGTGTTATGAAAAGACACGGATTTGGTGGAAATAGAGCTACACATGGGGTTTCAAGAAACCACAGACTAGGAGGTTCAATAGGAATGTCGAGCTGGCCTGGTAAAGTTCTAAAAGGTAAAAGAATGGCTGGGCAACATGGAAATGCAACAGTAACAGTTCAAAACTTAAAAGTAGTAAAAGTTGATGCAGAACACAACTTACTTTTAATAAAAGGAGCAGTTCCTGGAGCAAAAAATAGCTATTTAGTAATAAAACCAGCTGTAAAGAAAGTAATAGGATAGTAGAGGGAGGAGGAAAATAATGGCAGTTTTAAACGTATATAACTTAGCAGGAGATCAAACTGGTACTGTTGAAGTTAATGATGCAGTGTTTGGGATTGAGCCTAATAAAGTAGTTCTTCATGAAGTACTTACTGCTGAATTAGCAGCTGCTAGACAAGGTACAGCTTCTACTAAGACTAGAGCAATGGTTAGAGGTGGAGGAAGAAAACCTTTCAAACAAAAAGGTACTGGTAGAGCAAGACAAGGTTCAATAAGAGCACCACATATGGTAGGTGGAGGAGTTACATTCGGTCCTCATCCAAGATCATATGAAAAGAAAGTAAATAAGAAAGTTAGAAATCTAGCACTAAGATCAGCTTTATCTGCAAAGGTAGCAGCTGGAAATGTATTAGTTTTAGATGGAACAATCGAAACACCTAAAACAAAAGTGATAGTAAATTTAGTAAATAAAGTTGATGCAAAACAAAAACAATTATTTGTAGTAAACGATTTAGCAACTATGAATGATTTTAACTTATACTTATCTGTAAGAAACTTAGAAAATGCAGTAGTATTACAACCAAATGAAATTGGTGTTTACTGGCTATTAAAACAAGAAAAAGTAATTCTTACTAAAGAAGCATTAGCTACTGTAGAGGAGGTACTAGGATAATGACTGTTTATGAAATAATTAAAAAACCTGTTGTTACAGAAAAAACAGAACTTTTAAGAAGAGAATACAACAAATATACTTTTGAAGTACATCCGAAAGCTAATAAAATAGAAATAAAGAAAGCTGTAGAAGCAATATTTAATGTAAAAGTTGAAGATGTAGCTACAATAAACAAAAAACCAATCACAAAAAGACATGGTATGAGATTTTATAAAACTCAAGCTAAGAAAAAAGCTATTGTTAAATTAGCTAAAGAAAACACAATAACTTACTTTAAAGAAGTTTAATAAGATTAAAGATATATATAGGTCAATGGAGGAAATTAAATGGCTATTAGAAAAATGAAACCAATTACTAATGGTACTAGACATATGTCTAGATTAGTAAATGATGAATTAGATAAAGTAAGACCTGAAAAATCTTTAACTGTACCTCTAAAATCAGCGTATGGTAGAGATAATTATGGTCATAGAACTTGTAGAGACAGACAAAAAGGACACAAAAGATTATACAGAATTATAGATTTCAAAAGAAACAAATTGGATGTTCCTGCAAGAGTTGCAACAATAGAATACGATCCAAACAGATCAGCAAACATTGCTTTATTATTCTATGTTGATGGAGAAAAAAGATATATACTAGCACCTAAAGGGCTTAAAAAAGGAGATGTAATTTCTGCTGGAAGTAAAGCTGATATTAAACCTGGAAACGCTCTTAAATTAAAAGATATGCCAGTTGGGGTTCAAATCCACAATATCGAACTTCAAAGAGGAAAAGGTGGACAATTAGTAAGATCTGCTGGAACTGCTGCAAGACTTGTAGCTAAAGAAGGAACTTACTGCCACGTTGAATTACCATCAGGAGAATTAAGATTAATACATGGTGAATGTATGGCAACTGTTGGTGAAGTTGGAAATTCTGAGCATAACTTAGTAAACATAGGTAAAGCTGGAAGAAATAGACATATGGGAAAAAGACCTCATGTAAGAGGATCTGTAATGAACCCAGTAGATCACCCACATGGTGGAGGGGAAGGAAAGAACCCAGTTGGAAGAAAATCACCTTTAACTCCTTGGGGAAAACCAGCACTTGGTGTTAAAACTAGAGGAAGAAAGACTTCTGACAAATTTATCGTAAGAAGAAGAAACGAAAAATAATTTGCGAGAGGAGGCTAATTAATAATGGCAAGATCATTAAAAAAAGGACCTTTTTGTGACCATCATTTAATGGCTAAAGTTGAAGAAGCAGTTGCTTCAGGAAACAATAAAGCTGTTATAAAAACTTGGTCAAGAAGATCTACAATATTCCCAAATTTTATAGGAATAACATTTGGAGTATATAACGGAAAAAAACATATACCAGTTCATGTTACTGAACAAATGGTAGGACATAAATTAGGAGAATTTGCACCAACTAGAACATATCATGGACATGGTGTAGATAAAAAGAAAAAATAATAACTTAGTATTGAGAAAAAGGAGGATGGACTAGTGGAAGCTAAAGCAATAACTAGATTCGTAAGACTATCTCCTAGAAAAGCTAGATTAGTAGCTGACTTAGTGAGAGGTAAATCAGCACTAGAAGCATTAGATATTCTAGAGTTTACAAATAAAAAAGCCGCTAGAGTTATAAAGAAAACTTTGTCGTCTGCAATAGCAAATGCGACAAACAATTTCAAAATGGATGAAGATAAATTAGTAGTGTCAACTATAATGATAAATCAAGGGCCAGTTTTAAAAAGAGTTATGCCAAGAGCAATGGGTAGAGCGGATATCATAAGAAAGCCAACAGCTCATATTACAGTGGCAGTAACTGAAGAATAAGATTAAGGAGGTAAAACTGTGGGACAAAAAGTAGACCCTAGAGGACTTAGAGTTGGAATAACAAGAACTTGGGACTCTAATTGGTATGCAGATAAAAAAGAGTATGTAAAATACTTCCATGAAGATGTGCAAATAAAAGAATTTATAAAGAAAAACTACTTCCATACAGGAATTTCGAAGGTAAGAATTGAAAGAACATCTCCTTCACAAGTAGTTGTTTATATACATACTGGAAAAGCAGGATTAATAATTGGAAGAAAAGGTGCTGAAATTGATGCATTAAGAGTTAAATTAGAAAAATTAACAGCTAAGAAAGTAACTGTAAAAGTTCAAGAAATAAAAGACTTAAACAGTGATGCAGTATTAGTTGCTGAATCAATAGCAGCTCAAATAGAAAAAAGAATTGCTTACAAAAAAGCAATGACTCAAGCTATTTCAAGAACAATGAAATCAGCAGATGTTAAAGGAATAAAAGTAATGATTTCAGGAAGATTAAATGGTGCTGAAATTGCTAGATCTGAATGGGCAGTTGAAGGAAAAGTTCCTTTACATACATTAAGAGCAGATATAGATTATGCAGTAGCAACAGCTCATACAACTTATGGAGCTTTAGGAATTAAAGTATGGATATTCCATGGGGAAGTTCTTCCTAGTAAGAAGGAAGGAGGGGAAGCTTAATTATGTTAATGCCAAAAAGAACAAAACACAGAAAAATGTTCAGAGGTAGAATGAAAGGTGAAGCTCATAAAGGTAATTATGTTGCTTTTGGAGATTGGGGATTACAAGCCTTAGAACCATCTTGGATAACAAATAGACAAATAGAATCTTGTCGGGTTGCTATCAACAGAACATTCAAAAGAGAAGGGAAAACATATATAAGAATATTCCCTGATAAACCTATTACAGCAAGACCTGCTGGAGTGAGAATGGGTAAAGGTAAAGGTAACGTTGAAGGTTGGGTATCAGTAGTAAAACCTGGAAGAATCTTATTCGAAGTTTCTGGTGTAACTGATGAAAAAGCAGCAGCAGCTTTAAGAAAGGCAGCTATGAAATTACCAATTAGATGTAAAATTGTTAAAAAAGAAGAAAATGGTGGTGAAAACTAATGAGAGCTAAAGAAATAAGAGAAATGACTAGTGAAGACCTAGTTGTTAAGTGTAAAGAGCTAAAAGAAGAATTATTCAACTTGAAGTTCCAACTTTCATTAGGTCAACTAACAAATACAGCAAAAATAAGAGAAGTTAGAAGAGAGATCGCAAGAATTAACACAATCTTAAATGAAAGATAATTGTGTTATGCCTAGATAATTGATTCTTTAAAATAGTAAAGAGGAGGTTAATATCTTGAGAAACGAAAGAAAAGTAAGAGAAGGAATAGTTGTTTCTGATAAAATGCAAAAAACTATAGTTGTTGCAATTGAAACAATGATACTTCATCCTATATACAAAAAAAGAGTAAAAAGAACTACTAAGTTCAAAGCTCATGATGAAGAAAATGTAGCTCAAATAGGAGATAAAGTAAGAATTATGGAAACTAGACCTTTATCTAAGGATAAAAATTGGAGACTAGTAGAAATCATAGAAAAAGCGAAATAATCACATATAGTGAGAGGAGGATATTTTAATGGTACAACAACAAACTATCCTTAATGTTGCTGATAACTCAGGGGCTAAAAAACTTATGGTAATAAGAGTTTTAGGCGGATCAAAAAAGAGATTCGGTAGAATTGGTGACATTGTTGTGGCATCAGTTAAAGAAGCTATCCCTGGTGGTAACGTTAAAAAGGGAGATGTAGTAAAAGCTGTTATAGTAAGAACAAAAAAAGAAACTAGAAGAGAAGATGGTTCATATATAAAATTTGATGACAATGCAGGAGTTGTAATCAACAATAACAACGAACCAAAAGCAACAAGAATATTTGGACCTGTTGCAAGAGAATTAAGAGCAAGAAACTTCATGAAAATCTTATCTCTAGCAATAGAAGTTATATAATGAGAGAGGAGGCTTATAAGAACAATGGCTAAACCTAAAATTAAGTTTGTACCTGATTCATTACATGTAAAATCTGGAGATACAGTTTATGTAATATCAGGAAAAGATAAAGGTAAAACAGGTAAAGTTATAAAAGTTTTCCCTAAAAAAGGAAAAGTAGTAGTAGAAGGAATAAATATAGTAACTAAACATTTAAAGCCATCTCAAGTAAACCCACAAGGTGGAGTTGTGCAAAGAGAAGCTGCAATCTTCTCATCAAAAGTGATGTTGTTTGATGCAAAAGCTGGAAAACCAACAAGAGTTAGACACGAAGTTAGAGATGGAAAAAAAGTAAGAGTTTCAGTTAAATCTGGAGAAATATTATAAGAAAGGAGGAAAACATAAGTGACTAAATATGTTTCTAGATACCACAAATTTTATGATGAAGTAGTGGTTCCTAAATTAATGAAAGAATTAGAAATAAAAAATATTATGGATTGTCCTAAATTAGAGAAGATAATCGTTAATATGGGAGTTGGAGAAGCAACTCAAAACTCTAAGTTAATGGATGCAGCTATGGCTGATTTAACTATAATAACTGGACAAAAACCATTATTAAGAAAAGCTAAAAAGTCTGAAGCTGGTTTCAAATTAAGAGAAGGAATGCCTATTGGAGCAAAAGTAACATTAAGAAAAGAAAGAATGTATGATTTCTTAGACAGACTAGTAAATGTTGTACTTCCAAGAGTAAGAGACTTTGAAGGAGTTCCTAGCAACTCATTCGATGGAAGAGGAAACTATTCACTAGGATTAAGAGACCAATTAGTATTTCCTGAAATAGATTTCGATAAAGTAGAAAAACTTTTAGGAATGTCTATCACTATGGTTTCTTCTGCAAAAACAGATGAAGAAGGAAGAGCATTACTTAAGGCTTTTGGAATGCCTTTCAAAAAGTAATTGTAGGGAGGTTAGAGTAGATGGCGAAAAAGTCAATGATCGCAAGAGATGTTAAAAGAGCAGAACTTGTTGACAAATATGCTGAAAAAAGAGCTGAATTAAAGAAAAGAGTAGCTGCTGGAGATATGGAAGCTATGTATGAATTAAATAAACTTCCAAAAGATTCTTCTGCTGTTAGAAAAAGAAATAGATGTCAATTAGATGGAAGACCAAGAGGATATATGAGAGAATTCGGAATATCAAGAGTTAAGTTTAGACAACTTGCAGGTGCTGGAGAAATCCCTGGTGTAAAAAAATCATCTTGGTAATTAAATCAAAGGAAGGAGGACTTAAATAGATGTATTTAACAGATCCAATTGCTGATATGTTAACAAGAGTTAGAAATGCTAATGCAGTTATGCATGAAAAAGTAGATGTACCTCACTCAAAGATGAAAGAAAGAATAGCTGAAATCTTAAAGGAACAAGGTTACATTTCTAATTATAAAATTGTTACTGAAGAAGGAAATAAAAAGAATATAAGAGTATATTTAAAATATGCTGGTAAAGAAAGAGTTATAAAAGGATTAAAAAGAATATCTAAACCTGGAAGAAGAGTTTATTCTTCTGTAGAAGATATGCCTAGAGTTTTATCTGGTCTAGGAATAGCAATAGTTTCAACTTCTAAAGGAATTGTAACTGATAAAGTTGCTAGAGCAGAAAAAGTAGGTGGAGAAATCCTTGCATTTGTATGGTAATAAAAACTTAGGAGGTGTCCATTAATGTCAAGAGTAGGTAAAAAACCTATCGTTGTGCCTTCTGGAGTTGAATTTACAGTAAAAGAAAATGTAGTTACTGTAAAAGGACCTAAAGGTACATTAACAAAAGAATTTAACAAAGATTTAACTATAAAATTAGAAGATGGTCATGTAGTTGTTGAAAGACCAAATGATGAACCATTTGTTAGAGCAATACATGGAACTACTAGAGCTTTAATCAATAATATGGTTAAAGGAGTTTCTGAAGGATACAGAAAAACTCTTACTCTAGTTGGGGTTGGATATAGAGCAGCAGCTAAAGGAAAAGGATTAGAAATATCTTTAGGATATTCTCATCCAGTTATAATCGACGAAATTCCTGGAATTACTTTTACAGTTGAAAAAAATACAACAATATATGTAGATGGAATTGAAAAAGAATTAGTTGGTCAAGTTGCAGCAAATATAAGAGCTAAGAGACCACCTGAACCATATAAAGGTAAAGGGGTTAAATATGCTGAAGAACATATCAGAAGAAAAGAAGGTAAAAAGTCTTAAAATAGCTTAAAAAGGAGGTAAGACAGTTGTTTAAAAAAGTTGATAGAAAAGCATCAAGACAAAAAAAGCAAATGTCAATAAGAAATAAAATTTCTGGAACTCCAGAAAGACCAAGACTTTCAGTTTTTAGATCAAATACTAACATTTTTGCTCAATTAATAGATGATGTAAATGGAGTAACTCTTGTATCAGCATCAACAATTGATAAAGCATTAAGAGGAAGTATTGCTAACGGTGGAAATGTAGAAGCAGCAAAAGCCGTTGGAAAAGCAATAGCTGAAAGAGCTAAAGAAAAAGGAATAGGAGCTATCGTATTTGATAGATCAGGATACAAATATACAGGAAGAGTAGCGGCTCTTGCAGAAGCGGCTAGAGAAGCTGGATTAAGCTTCTAATTTTTAAGAGAGGAGGATTTCACTTGTTAAACAGAGAAGAAAATCAATATCAAGAAAAATTATTGAAGATATCTAGAGTTTCTAAAACAACTAAAGGAGGAAGAACAATATCTTTCTCAGTGTTAGCTGCTGTTGGAGATGGAGAAGGTAAAATAGGATTAGGATTAGGAAAAGCAAATGGTGTTCCTGATGCTATAAGAAAAGCTATTGCAGCTGCAAAGAAAAATGTAGTAAAAGTTTCTTTGAAAAATAATACAGTTCCTCATGAAATAACTGGAAAATGGGGAGCAACTACTCTATGGATGGCACCAGCATATGAAGGGACTGGAGTAATAGCTGGTTCTGCTTCAAGAGAAATTTTAGAATTGGTTGGAGTTCATGACATTTTAACTAAAATTAAAGGGTCAAGAAATAAACATAACGTAGCAAGAGCTACTGTGGAAGCATTGAAAAATCTTAGAACTGCTGAAGAAATAGCAGCTTTAAGAGGAAAAGAAGTTAAGGATATCTTAAGCTAGGAGGAAGATGAAGATGGCAAGACTTAGAATAGAGCTTGTAAAAAGCATAATCGGAAGAAAGCCTAATCACATAGCAACTGTAAAGTCGCTAGGGCTTAAGAAGATGCATGATGTAGTAGAACATAATGAAACACCTGAATTAAAAGGGAAACTAGCTCAAGTTTCTTATTTGTTAAAAGTTGAGGAGGTGCAAGCATAGTGAAATTAAATGAATTATCACCTTCAGTTCCTAGAAAGGAAAGAAAAAGAGTAGGTAGAGGTAACTCATCTGGTTGGGGAAAAACAGCTGGAAAAGGTAGCAATGGTCAAAATTCAAGAGCAGGTGGAGGAGTAAAACCTTATTTTGAAGGTGGACAAATGCCAATATATAGAAGAGTTCCAAAAAGAGGATTCTCAAATGCTATATTTAAAAAAGAATACACTCTATTATCACTAGATTTCTTAAATAGTCATTTTGAAGATGGAGAAACTGTAAGTATAGAAACTCTATGCAACAAATTCTTATTAAAGAAATGCAATGATGGAATAAAAGTTTTAGGAAATGGAGAATTAACTAAAAAATTAACTGTTGTTGCTCATAAAGTTTCAAAATCAGCAAAAGCTGCTATTGAAGCAAAAGGTGGATCAGTAGAAATCGTTGAAGAAAAAGGTTTTGAAAGAGCAGAAAATAATAAATAGTATTAATCTAAGGTAGGTGAATACATGACTTTAATAGAGAAGTTTAATTCTAAATTAAGTAGTATAGTAAAAATTCCTGAACTTAGAGAGAGAATACTTTTCACATTACTAATGTTTTTAGTAGCCAGAGTAGGGACTTTAATTCCTGCTCCTGGTGTTGATGTGGATAGATTGTCAGCAATGGCTTCAAATAATAATGTACTTAGTTATATAAATATGTTTTCTGGAGGAGCTTTCACAAGAATATCTATATTTTCATTGGGAATAATTCCATATATCAACTCATCAATAGTAGTAAGTTTACTTACATCTATTGTCCCTCAACTTGAAGAAATTCAAAAAGAAGGAGAATCTGGAAGAAATAAAATCACTCAATGGACAAGATATTTGACAATAGCACTTGCAATAATTCAAGGAGCTGGAGTTTGTTTGTGGTTACAATCTGTAGGGCTTATTTATAATCCTGGAATAGGATTCTTTGTGAGAACTATAACAACATTAACAGCTGGAACAGTATTTTTAATGTGGGTTGGAGAACAAATTTCTATAAAAGGAATAGGAAATGGAGTATCACTTATTATTTTCTTGAATGTAATTTCAAGAGCACCATCAAGTGTTATTCAAACTATTCAAACTATGCAAGGGAATAAGTTTTTAATACCTTTATTGGTATTAGTTGCTTTCCTTGGAACAGTAACAATAGCTGGAATAGTTTTATTTCAACTAGGGCAAAGAAAAATTCCTATTCATTACGTAGGAAAAGGATTTAATACTAGAGGTGGAATGGGTCAAAACTCATATATTCCTTTAAGATTAAATACTGCAGGGGTAATGCCTGTAATATTTGCCTCAGTATTTATGTTGATTCCTGGTGTGGTAGTTAATGCATTACCTTCTACATTATCTATTAAAACAACTTTATCAATAATATTTGGACAAAATCATCCAGTATATATGATATTGTATGCATTAGTAATAATGTTTTTCTCTTTCTTCTACACAGCTTTAGTTTTCGATCCTGAAAAGGTTGCTGAAAATTTAAAACAAGGTGGAGGAACAATTCCTGGAATAAGACCTGGGGAAGAAACTGTAGAATATCTTGAAGGTGTTGTAAGTAGAATAACTTGGGGTGGAGGAATATTTTTAGCTTTAATTTCAATACTACCTTATGTTATATTTACATCTATGGGACTTCCAGTTTATTTTGGAGGAACAGGAATAATAATCGTTGTCGGTGTTGCTTTGGATACTGTGCAACAAATTGATGCTCATTTAGTTATGAGAGAATACAAAGGATTTATTTAATAATTATTGAATAAAATAGTAAAAGGAGTTTTCATTGAGAACTCCTTTTTATTTTTTATAAGGAAAGCATAAAAGTAAATAGTGAAAATTAGTCTCTGACGTTCGTATTAGTTTGAAGAGTCTATATTCATTGAGCTCGTATAACTCATACGGTTATCAAGAGAATTTATTTATTATATAAATAAAACAAAGAAATTGTGATATAATTTAAGAAAAACATAAAATAATGGAGAAAAAAATGAGAGTAAAATTAGTAAGAGATGATAAAAATTCAAATTATAAAGTTAGTTTGAAAAATATAAAAAAAGAAAAAGAATTTGTAAAATTATTAGATGACTACAATATAGAGTATAAAAAAACAGAATATTTCAAAGATTTTTTTATTTATAATTTAAAAAATATTAATAGTAAGTTTATAATGCTACTTCAAGAAAAAGCTTCAAATTATATTGCATACATAGAGCCTATGTCAGTGTATTCATTACCTATAAAAATAGATAATATAGATGGAGAAGTGCAAGTTCTATATCCAGAAGAAAACAAGAAGTACATAACATTGGGAGTAGTTGACAATGGTATAGGTCATATAAAATATTTAAAACCTTGGATTAAAAAAGTACATTCAAGATATTTAAAAGAAGATGTAAGTGCAACTCATGGAACTTTTGTATCTGGACTTGCTCTCTATGGGGATATTTTGGCTGGGAGAGATATAGTAAAGAATGAAGGTTTTTATTTGCTAGATGCAACGGTTTTATCAGCAACCAGTATAGAGGAAGATGAGCTTTTAAAGAATATTGTGTTAGCAATTGAAGAAAACTATAAAAAAGTTAAAATTTGGAATTTATCCTTGAGTGTAAAATTAGAAATAGAGGAAGATATTTTCTCAGATTTTGGAGTTGTCTTAGATTATATACAACAAAAATATGGAGTTTTAATTTTTAAATCAGGTGGAAATGGTGGAAACTTTATGAAGAAAAAGCCTAAAGGTAAACTGTATCATGGTTCAGACTCTTTGATGTCTATTGTTGTCGGCTCAGTTACAGATGAGGGCTATGCTTCAAATTATAGCAGAGTAGGTTTAGGCCCACAAAATACAATAAAACCAGATATTGCAAGTTATGGAGGGGATTTATCTTTGGGAGAAGATGGAGAAATGATAATGACAGGAGTTAAATCATTTTCTGTGAATGGAAATATAGCTTCTTCATCTGGGACAAGTTTTGCTACTGCAAGAATGTCTTCACTTGCAACTATAATATATCAAAATATATGTAAAGATTTTGATAATTTTTCAGATTTTGATGCTACATTGATAAAAGCATTAATAATACATTCATCTAAGAATACCGATAAAAATTTAAAAGTAGAAGAAATAGGTTTTGGAGTTCCAGCAGATTCTCAGGAAATACTTTCATATTTTAATAATGAAAATATAAAAATTATTAGTGGAACTATGAAAGATAAAAAAGTTATTGATATAGATAAAATATTTAGTGGATACAAAAGAAATATGAGAATAAAAGTTACACTTGCCTATGAAACAGAACTAGATTTTTATCAAAATGAAGAATATATAAAATCAGATATAAAAATTAGAAGTTTTTCAGAAAAGGGGAAAAATTTAATAAGAAAATTTGAGGCTGATATAGAAAGGGGAGAAAAATTGGAGTTATACTCTAATAGCAATGTTGAAAAGAAATATACATTGATAATTGAAAAAATATAAGGTGATTTCATGAATAAAACAGAAAGAATAGGAATAATAAATACTTTTGTTGGAGGAACACTTTGGGGAATAAATGGTGTTATGGGGAGCTATTTATTTTTAAATAAGGCTGTTACAACAAATTGGTTAGTTCCGTATAGATTATTAATAGCTGGGTTGATATTGCTAAGCTATTTATATTATAAAAATGGGAAAAAGGTTTTTGACATTTTAAAAAATGGAAAAGATTTATTAAGTATAGTAATATTTGGTATATTTGGAATGATGGGAACTCAATATACATATTTTACAGCTATTGAATACTCTAATGCAGCAATAGCAACAGTCCTAACTTATTTTGGACCAACCTTAGTACTTGTGTATGTCTGTATGAGAGAGGCTAGAAGACCATTAAAATATGAAATATTTTCTATAGTTTTATCAATGTTTGGAGTATTTTTATTGGCAACTCATGGTAATTTTTCAGGACTACAAATCTCATTTAAAGCATTATTTTGGGGAATGTTGTCAGCTATGACTTTAGTTGTTTATACTATTCAGCCAGAAAAGATATTAAAAAAATATGGTACAACAGCAGTAGTTGCTTGGGGAATGTTTATAGGTGGTATAATTTCAATATTTATGTTTAATCCTTGGAAAGTAGATGTAATTTTTGACTTTACAACGTTTATATTTTTTATAATTATAATATTTTCAGGGACAATAGCAGCCTTTGTATTATATTTGACAGGGGTTACTATGATAGGACCTACTAAAGCAAGTATAATAGCCTGTGTTGAACCTGTGTCAGCAACAATATTTTCAATAATTTTTATGGGAGTAACATTTGGATTTTTAGATATAATAGGTTTTATATGTGTAATTTCTACCATATTTATAGTTGCAATTTTTGATAAAAAAGAAGTAAAGAAGAAAGTAAAATAAAGAGGTGTAGATTTGGCAATAATACAAGCAAATGATATCTATATGGCTTTTTCTGGAGAAACTTTATTTAAGGAAATAAATTTCTCAGTTGATGAAAAAGATAAAATTGGGATAATTGGAGTTAATGGAGCAGGTAAAACAACTTTAATAAAACTTTTATTAGGTAAGGAAAATTCAGAAGTTAATCCTGAAACGAATGAAAGAGGGACTATATCAAAAAAAAGTAATTTAAAAATTGGATACTTAGCTCAAAACACAGTTTTAAATAAAGAGAATACAATATTTGAAGAATTGATGACAGTTTTTAATAATTTATCAGATGATTACAATAGAATGCAGGAAATAAACTTTTTACTTACTGTTGACCAAGATAATTTTGATAAACTTATGGAAGAGCTTGGAGAAATAAGTGAAAGATATGAGAGAAATGATGGATATTCAATAGAGTATAAAATAAAACAAATTTTAAATGGTTTGAATATTCCAGAAAATTTATGGTCTATGAAAATTGAAAAATTATCTGGAGGACAAAATTCAAGAGTTGCACTAGCTAAAATTTTGTTAGAAGAACCAGACTTGTTAATACTAGATGAGCCGACTAACCACTTAGATTTGACTTCTATTGAATGGCTTGAAAAAATATTGAAAGATTATAATAAAGCTATACTTTTGATATCTCACGATGTATATTTTTTAGATAATGTAGTCAATAGAATTTTTGAAATTGAAGGGAAAAGGTTAAAAGACTATAAAGGAAATTATACAGATTTTTTAATTCAAAAAGAGGCTTATTTGAGTGGAGAAGTAAAAGCTTACGAAAAAGAACAAGAAAAAATTAAAAAAATGGAAGAATTTATAAGAAGGTATAAGGCAGGAGTAAAATCGAAACAAGCTAGAGGAAGAGAAAAAATATTAAATAGAATGGAGAAAATGGAAAATCCTGTTGTTACAACCAAGAAAATAAAACTTGAATTTGATATAAAAGCTCAGAGTGTTGATTTAGTTTTGGATATTAAAAATTTATCAAAAACTTTTGAAAATAAGTTGCTATTTAAAGATTTAAATTTAAAAATTTATCGTGGAGAAAGAATAGGGTTAATAGGGAAAAATGGTACGGGAAAATCAACTCTTTTAAAAATTATAAATGGTTTAGAAAAAGCTAGTATCGGAGAATTTAAAATCGGAGAAAGAGTTTCTATTGGCTACTATGACCAAAATCATCAAGGTTTGGGATTAAATAACAACATAATAGAGGAACTTATGTATTATTTTACTTTGTCAGAGGAAGAAGCAAGAAATATTTGTGGAGCCTTTTTATTTAGAGAAGATGATATTTATAAAAAAATAAGTTCATTAAGTGGTGGAGAAAAAGCAAGAGTTGCTTTTATGAAGTTGATGCTTGAAAAACCGAATTTTTTAATACTAGATGAGCCAACAAATCACTTGGATATATATTCAAGAGAAATATTAATGAATTCTTTAGAAAATTATCCTGGAACAGTTTTGGTAGTCTCTCACGATAGAAATTTCTTAGACACTGTTGTAAATAAAATTTATGAATTAAAAACTGATGGTGTGGAAACTTTTAATGGAGACTATGAAACTTACAAAAAAGAAAAAGAAAATGTAAAAGTAAAAAATGAAGAAGCAGTAAAATCTTATGAGGAACAGAAAAAAAATAAAAATAGAATAGCTTCTTTAGAAAAAAAGCTTATAAAGTTTGAAGAAGAAATAGGGAAATTGGAAGAGCAAAAAGAAGACATAAACAAGAAGTATCTACTTGCTGGAGAAAAAAATAATGTAGATGAATTAATGTCGTTACAAGAAGACTTAGACAATATTGATATGAAAATTTTAGAAAAATATCAAGAATGGGAAGAAAGTGAAGCAGAACTTAACGAGTTGAAGGAATAAAAGAGAAAAATGAATGTAGTTTAATCAAACACTATATTCATTTTTTTAATGTAACTATTAATTTTATTAATAATTTGATTGAAAAAAATTTGATTATATAGTAAAATCTTAGATGATTGAATTAAAATAGGAGGAAGTATAATGAAAAAAAGAATTTTATTAGTATTCACAGTACTATTATCTTTATTATTAGTAGCTTGTGGAGGAGAAAAGAAAGAAGCAAATCCAGAAGCTTACCCAGAAAAGCCAGTTAATGTTATTATAGCTTATAAAGCAGGAGGAGGAACAGATGTTGGAGCTCGTATTTTAATGGCAGAAGCTCAAAAGAATTTCCCTCAAACATTTGTTATAGTTAACAAACCAGGTGCTGACGGAGAAATAGGGTATACAGAACTTGCTAAAGCAAATCCAGATGGATATACAATTGGATTTATCAATTTACCAACTTTTGTAAGTTTACCACATGAAAGAAAAACAAAATACAACATTGATGATGTAGAACCTATTATGAACCATGTTTATGATCCAGGTGTATTAGTTGTAAGAGCTGATAGCAAATTTAATACTGTTGCTGATTTTGTTGAATATGCAAAAGCTCATCCAGAAGAATTAACAATTTCTAACAACGGAACAGGAGCTTCTAACCACATAGGAGCTGCTCACTTTGCTAAAGAAGCTGGAATACAAGTAACTCATGTGCCATTTGGTGGAAGTACAGATATGATTTCTGCTCTTCGTGGAGACCATGTTAATGCAACAGTTGCTAAAATTAGTGAAGTTGCAAGTTTAGTAAAATCAGGAGAATTAAAAATATTAGCTTCATTTACTGATAAAAGATTAGAAGGATTTGAAGATGTTCCAACTTTAACTGAAAGTGGATATCCAGTATTATTTGGGTCAGCTCGTGCTATAGTTGCACCAAAAGGAACACCAAAAGAAATTATCCAAAAATTACATGATGTATTTAAACAAGCATTAGAATCAGCAGATAATGTTGAAAAATCAAAAAATGCTAACTTACCTTTATTATATATGTCACCTGAAGAATTAGGACAATATATTAAAGATCAAGAAAAATATATTATTGAAACTGTTCCAACATTAGGAATAAACTAATAATAAATAGTAGTAAAATAACTTGTTTATGATTTATTTATTTTACTAAAATTAGACTTTAATGTTTGAAATATTAAATGAAAAGGTTGTTGCAATATAGCTTTAACAAGTTTATATTATCAGATTGATTAATTGACCAACCAGATGTTATAAATTGTTAGAGTAGTTGTGACAACCTTATTTTTTATATAAAAGTATAAAATAAATAGTGAGAATTAGTCTCTTATGTCCGCATTAGTTGAAGAGCCTGTATTCGTTGAGCTCGTAAACTATACGGCTGTCGAGAGACGTTATTTTTATAATTATATTTAAGTAGAAAGGTAAAAAATATGAGAAAATATGATAGATTTCTAACAATCGGTTTATTTGTTTTGGAGGCATTTTATTTCTTTTTAATAAAACAATTACCTCCTAAAGCGGCAAGATATCCAGAATTTGTATTATCTTTAATGTTATTTTTAACAATTTTATTAGCTATAAATACATTTATTATTAAACCTAAAAATGTTGAAGAAGAGGATAAATTCAAAGGTAATTTATTTAAACAATTCTTTTTTGTTATTGCAATATCAGTGGTTTATGTTATATTAATTGATATAATTGGATTCTTTGTATCTACTGCAATTTATCTATTTGTGACTATGGTAGCTTTAAAAAGTAATGTTAAATGGAGTATTGTTGTGAGTATTTTATTCCCAATATTCTTATATCTAGTGTTTGTATCATTCTTAAAAGTACCAGTCCCAAGAGGATTTTTAATATAGGTTAGGAGGAATAAATTATGTCAGATGTTTTATATGGATACATGGCGGCAATGACTCCAATAAATTTACTTGCTGGAGTTATTAGTGTGGCTATCGGAATAACAATAGGAGCTTTACCAGGGCTTTCTGCAGCAATGGGGGTTGCTCTATTAATACCAATCACATTTGGAATGGATCCTTCTACAGGTTTAATAACTTTAGCGGGAGTATATTGTGGAGCAATATTTGGTGGTTCAATTTCTGCAATACTAATTCGTACACCAGGAACACCAGCAGCAGCAGCAACAGCTATTGATGGATATGAATTAACAAAACAAGGAAAAGCAGGTACAGCTTTAGGAACTGCAATTACAGCTTCATTTATAGGAGGAATATTAAGTGCTATTCCACTTTATTTATTCGCTCCAAGACTAGCAAAACTTGCTTTACTTTTTGGACCGGCAGAATATTTTTGGCTATCTATTTTTGGGCTAACTATAATAGCAGGAGCAAGTACAAAATCAATAGTAAAAGGTCTGATTTCAGGAGCTTTAGGATTAATGCTATCAACAGTGGGAATGGATCCAATGCTTGGAAATCCTCGTTTTACATTTGGAATACCAGCTTTACTTTCAGGGATACCTTTTACAGCAGCACTTATTGGACTATTCTCAATGTCACAAGTTTTAATGCTTGCTGAAAAGAAGATAAAAGAAGCTGGGAATATGGTTGAATTTGATAATAAAGTTCTTTTATCAAAAAGCCAAATTTTAGAAATATTACCAACTTCATTAAGATCTACTGTTATAGGAAGTATTATAGGAATATTACCGGGAGCAGGAGCAAGTATAGCTGCATTTTTAGGTTATAATGAAGCAAAAAGATTTTCTAAAAAGAAAGAATTATTTGGACATGGAAGTATTGAAGGTATAGCAGGAGCAGAGGCTGCAAATAATGCAGTTACAGGAGGATCATTAATTCCAACATTTACACTTGGAATACCAGGAGAAAGTGTTACTGCTGTATTACTAGGAGGTCTTATGATACAAGGACTTCAACCTGGGCCAGATTTGTTTACAGTACATGGAAAAATAACTTATACATTCTTTGCTGGTTTTGTAATTGTTAATATATTTATGTTAATATTAGGATTATTTGGTTCAAAATTATTTGCAAAAGTATCAAGAGTATCAGATAGCTACTTAATACCTTTGATTTTTTCATTGAGTGTAATTGGTTCTTATGCTATTAATAACCAATTAACAGATGTTTGGGTAATGTTTGTCTTTGGTATAATTGGATACTTTGTTCAAAAATTTGAATTGAACTCAGCATCAATAGTTCTAGCTTTAATCTTAGGACCAATTGGTGAATCTGGACTTAGAAGATCTTTAATATTGAATCATCAAAGTTATTCAATATTATTCCAAAGTACAGTTTCAAAAGTTTTATTACTTTTAACTCTTTTCTCATTGTTATCTCCAATAATAATGGCTAAGTTTCAAAAAAAGAAAGAAAAATAGATAAAAAAGAAGCTGTTGCATTTTAATTTTGCAACAGCTTTTCTTATTTATAAGGATAAATAACAAAAATTAGTTCCTGATGTCCGTATTAGTTCGAAGAGCCTGTGTTCATTGAGCTCGTAGAACTCATACGGCTGTCAAGAGATTTTGTTTCAATTGCTATTTAATCCAAGACATTAATTTTCTTAATTCTTGTCCTACTTCTTCAATTTTATGTTCACTTGCAGCTTTTCTATGAGCTTTTAAGAATGGTTGACCTGCTTTAGAATCTGCTAAAAATTCATCAGCAAATTTTCCAGATTGAATATCTGCTAAAATATTTCTCATAGCATCTTTAGAAACAGATGTTATAACTTTTGGTCCTGCTAAGAAATCTCCATATTCAGCTGTGTTAGAGATAGAGTGTCTCATTTTTCCAAATCCTCCTTCATAGATTAGGTCAACGATTAACTTCATTTCGTGTAGACATTCAAAATAAGCGTTTACAGGATCATATCCAGCTTCTGTTAAAACTTCAAATCCATTTTTGATAAGTTCTGTAATTCCACCACATAAAACAGCTTGTTCTCCAAATAAATCTGTTTCAGTTTCTTGTTTAAATGTAGTTTCAAGTATTCCTGATCTTCCTCCACCTATACCAGAAGCCCAAGCAAGAGCAATATCTTTTGTATCTCCACTAGGATCTTGATATACAGCTATTAAGCAAGGTACTCCACTTCCTTCTTGGAAAGTTCTTCTAACTAGATGTCCAGGCCCTTTAGGTGCAACCATAAATACATTTATGTCTTCGTTTGGTTGAATTTTTTTGAAATGAATGTTAAATCCATGTCCAAATCCAAGGTAAGCACCTTTCTTTAAGTTTGGAGCTATACTGTTAGTATAAGTATCTCCTTGAATTTCATCTGGTATTAAAACCATAACTACATCTGCATTTTTAACTGCTTCTCCAGTTTCTTTTACAACAAAACCTGCTTCTTCTGCAACTTTCCAAGTCTTAGAATCTTTTCTAAGTCCAATAGTAACATCCATTCCATTTTCTTTTAAGTTAAGTGCATGAGCATGTCCTTGTGAACCATAACCTAAAACTGTGATTTTCTTTCCTACTAATTTTTGTAAATTACAATCTGCATCATAATATACAGTTGTTCCTAAAATGTTTCCTGCCATTTTAAATTCCTCCTAAATTTTATGTTTAAAATACAATTTATATAAAAATATAAAATTAGTCTCTGATATCTGTATTAGTTCGAAGAGCCTGTGTTTATTGAGCTCGTAGAACTCATACGGCTATCAAGAGGCTTTTTTTATATCATTTCACAATTAACCAGGGTCTATTATTAGACCATTCAATTTTTACATCTATTTCATAAAGCTTTGATAAATTTTCATCAGTTAAAACTTCATATTTATTTCCTTGAGCTACAATTTTCCCATTATCAAGTATAGCTACATGACTAATAGAAGCTATAATTTCTTCTATTTGATGTGTTACATAAATAAATGGTATAGCATTTATATTTTTAGAATTTTTTTCTAGACTTTTTAATAACATTTCTCTTGCTCTTATATCTAAGCCAGAACAAGGCTCATCTAAAATCAAAAGAGATGGTTCATTCATAAAGGCTCTTGCAAGTAAAGTTTTTCTTTGTTCACCTTGTGATAAAGTGTTAAATTTATTTAATTTTAAATGAGATAGTTTAAAATCTTTTATAATACTATTTGCTTTTTCTCTATCTTTTTGAGTTATCTCTTGATAAATACCTATTGAGTTATATTTTCCTGATAAAACAATATCCATTAAAGATTGAGTGTTTAGCCTATCTGAAAAATTATTTAAAGTAGAACTAACAAAACCAACTTTTTCTTTAATCTCTGCCCAAATACAAGTCCCAAATTTTTTATCAAAAACAGAAACTTCTCCTTTTGTTGCAAAAGTATATGCAGGTATCATAGATAAAAGTGTTGATTTTCCTGAACCATTTAATCCAATTAAAGCCCAGTTTTCTCCTTTTTTTATTTCCCAATTTATGTTTTTTAAAATCTCTCTACCATCTCTTTTAAAAGAAACATTTTTATAAGATAAAATTTTTTCCATATCTATCCTTATATTTTATTGATTATTTCATTTCCCATTTCAATAGTTCCAACTTTCTTATATCCGTCAGTATAAATATCAGAAGTTCTATATCCATCTTTTAAAACATTTTTTATAGCTTCTTCTATAACATCAGCCTCTTTATTTAAGTTAAAAGAATATCTTAACATCATAACAACTGATAATATTGTTGCTATTGGGTTAGCAATATTTTTTCCAGCAATATCAGGTGCAGAACCGTGACAAGGTTCATAGATACCAACTTTTCCATCTCCTAAACTAGCAGAAGCCAGCATTCCAATAGAACCTGTAAGCATAGAAGCTTCATCTGACAGAATATCCCCAAAAGTATTTTCTGTTAAAATTACATCAAATTGTCTTGGATTTATAACAAGTTGCATAGCTGCATTATCTACGTACATATGTTCAACTTGAACTTCTGGATAATTTTCAGAAATTTCATTTACAATTTTTCTCCAAAGCTTTGAGCTATCTAAAACATTTTGTTTATCTACACTTGTTATCTTTTTATTTCTTAATTTAGCTATTTCAAAAGCCTTTTTAGTTATTCTCTCAATCTCACTTCTTTTGTATACAAGAGTATCTGAGGCCTCTTCATCACTATATTTTTTAGGTCCAAAATATAGTCCACCTGTTAATTCTCTAACAACCATTATATCTAAGCCATCTCCAATTATTTCTTCTTTTAATGGACTAGCATTTTTTAATTCATTAAAAAGAATAGCTGGTCTTAGATTTGTAAAAACTTCTAATTCTTTTCTTATTTTTAAAAGTCCTTTTTCTGGTCTTAGTTCAGGCTCAATCTTATCCCATTTAGTTCCGCCAACTGCTCCTAAAAGAACAGCATCACTATCTTTACATATTTTTATAGTTTCATCAGATAAAGGTACTCCATATTTATCAATAGATTCTCCACCTAAATATCCTCTTGTAAAGATAAATTTATGATTAAATTTTTCTCCAATTTTTTCTAAAACTTTTGTTGCTACATCAACAATTTCTGGTCCTATTCCATCTCCTTTAAGAACTGCAATTTTATATTCCATATTACCTCCAAAATATAAAATTTATGAAAAACAGTTCGTTACTAGCCAGATTTCTTCACGGATAAAAATTAAGAATTCGCTGCAAATTCGGTAAACTTGCTGACAAGTCAGCTTCAAACATACCGAGATTTGCTCGGCTCATTCTGTTTAATTTTTTTCCTAAAATCTGGAATGTAACTCACTAATTTTTCTATAAATATTAATAGTTTTTATTTTCAAATTCTTTAATTTTATTTTCATATTGAAGAGTTAAACCAATAGAGTCTAAACCTTTTAATAATCTTTCTTTCCAAGTTTCTTCAAGGTTAAAGAAATAATCTTTTCCATTGGCACTAAGTTTATTATTTTCTAAGTCAACAGTGACGATAACATCACCAGAAAGTTTAGAAAGTTCATCTCTATCTTCTTTTGGTAAAGTTATTGGAAGGTGCCCGTTATTTAGCCAGTTCATATAGAAGATTCCAGAATATCCTCCTGCTACAATAACATGAAAACCATAGTCTTGTAATGCCCAAGCAGCATGTTCTCTTGAAGAACCACAACCAAAATTATCCCCTGTGATTAAAATAGTTCCTTTTTTATATTCAGCTTTGTTAAGATTAAAGTTTAAATTATCACTTCCATCTTCATTGTATCTCCACTCATCGAAAAGATATTTTCCAAAGCCAGTTTTCTCAGTACTTTTTAAATATTGTTTAGGAATTAATTGGTCGGTGTCAATATTATCATTCATTATAGGGACAATAGTTCCTTGAAATTTTGTAAAAGCTTTCATTATTCTTGCACCTCCTTTAATTCTCTAACATCAATAAAATGTCCATAGATTGCAGCCGCCGCCGCCATAGCAGGACTCACAAGATGAGTTCTTGCACCTTTTCCCTGTCTACCTTCAAAATTTCTATTAGATGTTGAGGCACAATGTTCTTCACTTGGGATTAAATCAGGGTTCATCCCTAAACAAGTTGAACAACCTGCTTCTCTCCATTCAAAACCAGCCTCTAAGAATATTTTAGCAAAACCTTTTTCTTCTGCTTGTTTTTTGACCATTTGAGAACCTGGAACTATAACAGCTTTTATATTAGGATGAACTTTTTTTCCTTTAATAATTTTAGCTACAACCTCTAAGTCACTCAATCTCCCATTAGTACAAGAACCAATGAAAACATGTTTCAAATTTATATTTTTAGGGGAATCTCCAGGAGTTAAGTCCATATATTTATATGCTTTTTCATAGTTTAAGTCTTTTACTTCTGGGAAGTTATCAGTTATATTTATTCCCATTTCAGGGTTTGTTCCCCAAGTAACTTGTGGAACAAGATTTGAAACATCTAATTTAATATATTTATCAAAAGCAGATACATCATCAGTATATAACTCTTTCCATTCATTTATTTTCTTTTCTAAGTCTTTATCCTTAGGAGAAAATTCTCTATTTTTAATATATTCAAAAGTGATTTCATCAGGAGCAATAATTCCAGATTTACCTCCAGCTTCAATAGCCATATTACAAATAGTCATTCTTTCTTCCATAGATAAATTTTTTATAGTATCTCCAAAAAATTCGAAAGCATAACCATTTCCCAAACCGATTCCATAAGTCTTTATTAAATGTAAGATTATGTCTTTAGCATAAACACCTTTTTGTAATTTTCCTGTAATTTCAATTCCCATAGTCTTAGGTTTCTTTTGCCATAATGTTTGAGTTGCTAAAACATGTTCCACTTCACTTGTACCTATTCCAAAAGCTATTGCTCCAAAAGCTCCATGAGTTGCAGTATGGCTATCTCCGCATACAACAGTTTTTCCTGGAAGAGTAAGTCCTAGCTCTGGTCCTACCATATGTACTATTCCATTTCTTTCATTGAACATGTCAGCAAGTTCAATTCCAAATTCTTCACAATTCTTTTTTAAAGCATCAAGTTGTGCTTTTGAAGTCTCATCAACAATGTTATATCTATCTTCCATAATAGTAGGAGTATTATGATCCATAGTTCCAAAAGTTAAGTCAGGTCTTCTAACTTTACGCTCTGCAATTCTCAGTCCAGAAAAAGCTTGTGGAGAAGTAACTTCATGGATTAAATGTAAATCTATATATAGAAGTTGTGCCTCACCTTCATTTCCTGTAATAACATGCTTTTCCCATACTTTGTCAAATAAAGTTTTCATACAAGTCTCCTTAATCTTGATAAAGTCTATTAAGTGCATTTATATAGGCTTTTATACTAGCTTCAACTATATCTGTACTTTGTGCTCTACCAATGTATCTTTTCCCATTCTTTTCAATTATAACAACAACCTGTGCCTGTGCATCAGTGTCACCTGTTATTGATTCAAGTTTATATTCTTCTAAAACAAAATTATCATTTAAAATTCTATTGATTGCCTTATAAGAGGCATCAACTGGTCCACTACCATAAGAAGCTGAAACTTCTTTTTCTCCATCTAGTAGAATATTTATTTCTGCCTTAGTTTTAGAATCTTTTCTGCTTATTTCAAATTGTTCAAGAGAAAGTCTACCTTTTACAATTTCTGCTGCATCTCCACTTACTAAGGAAATAATATCATCATCTAAGACATATTTTTTTCTATCAGCTAAATTTTTAAATTCTGCAAAAAGTTGTTCTATCTTTTTATCATCAAAACCACTTAAACCAAGATTATTTAATTTATCAATAAAAGCGTGTTTTCCTGACAATTTTCCAAGTACAAGGCTATCAACATTTCTACCCACTGTTTCAGGTTTCATAATTTCATAAGTTTCTGGATTAGCCAGTACTCCATGTTGATGTATACCAGATTCATGAGAAAAGGCATTAGCTCCAACAATAGCCTTATTTGGTTGAGTTGTAACCCCTGTTAATAGACTAACTAATTTACTTGCTGGATAGATTTGTTTTGTATCTATATTTGTTGTATATTCCTCAAATAAGTCTTTTCTAGTTTTCAAAATCATAACAACTTCTTCAAGAGAAGTATTTCCAGCTCTTTCTCCTATTCCATTGATAGTACATTCTATTTGAGTTGCTCCGGCCTCAATAGCTGCTATTGAGTTTGCAACTGCAAGTCCTAAGTCATTGTGACAATGTACAGAAATATCAATATTTTCAATACCTTTAATATTATCTTTTAAATATTTAATAGTTTCAAACATTTCATTAGGAGTTCTATATCCAACAGTATCTGGAATATTTATAGTTGTAGCTCCTGCTTTTATCGCGGTTTCATATACTTCCACAAGATATTCTTTTTCTGTTCTCATTGCATCTTCTGCTGAAAACTCTATATCTTCTACAAAAGATTTTGCATATCTGACCATTTCATCAACTGATTTTAAAATTTCTTCTTTAGACATCTTTAACTTAAATTCTCTATGTACAGGAGAAGTAGCTATAAATGTATGTATTCTAGGTTTAGCAGCTTTTTTAATAGCTTCAGCTGCAACTTCAATATCACTTTTAACTGCCCTTGCTAAACTGGTAACAGTTGAATTTTTAATATTTTCTGCTATTAATTGAATAGCACTAAAATCTCCAGGTGAGGCAGCAGCAAAACCTGCTTCTATAATGTCAACTCCTAAGGATTCTAATTGTTTTGCAATTCTCAATTTTTCTTTGGCATTAAGATTAACTCTAGGTGTTTGTTCACCATCTCTTAATGTAGTATCAAAAATTTTTATATGTTTCATAACCTCACCTCAATAATCCTTACATTTTTTCTCCACGGCTCATAGCAAGGATACCTGTCTTTGCCATTTCTAAAACGCCATAATTTTCCATCATATTAACAAAACCTCTTAACTTTTCTATATCTCCTGTCAGTTCTATAACAACTGACTTTGGAGAAACATCAAGGATGTTCCCACGATATATATTAGCAATTTGTACAATTTGAGATCTTGTTTTTTCATCAGCTTTTACTTTTAAAAGCATAAGTTCTCTCTTTATAACATCTTTTTCAGGGAATATCTTAACTTTAACAACATCTATAATCTTATAAACTTGTTTTTGAATTTGATCCAGAGATTCTTTATCCCCATCAACTGTAAGAGTAAGTCTTGCATACCCCTCTTTATTTGTAACACCAGCAGACATCTTTTTAACAAAATATCCTCTTCTGTTGAAAAGAGACATTATTCTTGCAACAATTCCATTGGTATTTTTAGTAATTATTAAAATATGATGTTCTTTATTCATTTTCTAAAACACCTCTTTTTCCAACTATTTGAGTGACATCTTTTCCAGCAGGTATCATTGGATAAACATTCTCTTCTTTTTCAATAATGCATTCAACTAAAACTGGTTCATTAGATTCTAAAATTTTCTTTAAATTCTTTTTTAAATCTTTGCTATTTTTAAGTTGAACAGATTTTATTCCATAAGCTTCTCCAATTTTTATAAAATCTGGGTTATAACTCAAATCTACTGACGAATATCTTCTGCTATGGAATAATTCTTGCCACTGTCTAACCATACCAAGATAAGAATTATTAAAAATGAATACTTTTACTGGTAAATTATATTGTTTCATTAACATTAACTCTTGGAAAGTCATTTGGAAACCACCATCTCCAATAATAGAGATAACTTTTTTATCTGGGTTAGCTACTTGAGCACCGATAGCAGCTGGTAGACCAAAGCCCATTGTCCCAGCTCCACCAGATGTAATTATTGAATGTGGATTTTCATAAGTTAAATATTGAGCTGACCACATTTGATGTTGACCAACATCAGTTGAAATTATAGCATTTCCTTTTGTAATTTTATCAATTTCAGATAGAACTTCTTGAGCTAGAAGAATATCTTCATTCTTTTTCTTAAAAATTAAAGAGTATTCTTTTTTCCACTCTTTAATTTGATTTATCCATTCTGTATGATTTAATTTTGGGACTTGGACTAATAAGTCATTTAAAACATTTTTAAGATCTCCAACTATTGGAACATCTATTAATTTATTTTTTCCTATTTCAGCTGGATCTATATCTATGTGTATAATTTTTGCATTTGGAATAAACTTTTCAGGATTTCCAGTAACTCTATCATCAAATCTCATTCCAGCTGCAATTATTAAATCAGCTTCAGCTGCACTGTAGTTAGCATAAGTTGTTCCATGCATTCCTATCATACCTAAAGATAAATCATGACTACCAGGTAAAGAGCCTAAACCTAAAAGTGTCATAGCAACTGGAATATTTGTTTTTTCAATAAACTCTTTTAATTCCTCTGTTGCATTAGCTTTTATAATTCCAGCTCCAGCAATAATTAAAGGTCTTTTTGCTTCTTTTATCATTTTAGTAGCTGTTTTTATTTGTCCTTTATGACCTTCGTAGACAGGATTATATCCTTCAAGATGAAAAGCCTTATCATATAATTTTTTAAAATCCTCATAAGGAATCTCTTGTAGTTGTATATCTCTAGGAATATCTACAAGAACTGGTCCAGGTCTACCTGTTGTAGCAATGTAGTATGCTTCTTTTAGTATTCTAGGTAAATCCTTAATGTCTTGAACTAAATAATTTGTTTTAGTTATAGGAACTGTAATACCAACTATATCTGACTCCTGAAATGCATCTTTTCCAAGAAGAGTACTACTAACTTGTCCTGTTATAGCAAGTAAGGGAATAGAGTCCATATGGGCTGTCATAATTCCTGTGACTAAATTTGTAGCTCCTGGTCCAGAAGTAGCTAGACATACTCCTATTTTTCCAGATGAACGGGCATATCCGTCAGCCTCATGAACTGCTCCTTGTTCATGCCTTGCAAAATAATGGTTAATATCTTTAAAGCTATATAGTTCATCATATATAGGAATAACTGCTCCACCTGGATAGCCAAATATATCTTTTATTCCAAGCTTTGCTAGACATTCTAATAAAATTCTAGCACCTTTTATCATTTTATCAGCCATAACAAACTCCTTCATTTTTTTTAATATTCAGAATTTAATCTCACAATTTCATAGCCGTTGCTTTTAAATTCTTCAGTAATTTTCTTAATATGTTCTTCTCCATTTGTTTCAACAGTAACTTGTAATTCAACATCTTTAAATCTTGTTAAGTTTTTAAATTGGTTATGTTCAAGTTTGATAACATTAGCATTTTGTTTTGCTAAAAGTTCAGAAACTTTTAAAAGTTCTCCAGGTTTATCGTTTAGTTGAACAGAGAAAGTAAAGATTCTTCCTCTCATAACAAGACCTTTATTTATCATAGAAGAGATAGTTAAAACATCTATGTTCCCTCCACTTAGAACAGAAACAATCTTTTTATTAGTAACATCTAATTTCTTAACAGCTGCAACGGATAAAATTCCAGAGTTTTCAGCTATAATTTTATGTTTTTCAACTAATAGTAGAAATGCTTCCATTAATTCATAATCAGAAACTGTAACGATTTCATCAACATATTTTTTTATATATTCAAAATTTATATTTCCTATTTTTTTAACAGCTGTACCATCGGCTATTGTATTTGCTTCTGCAAGTTCAATAACTTCTCCTTTTTTAATAGCTGCCAATGCACTTGCAGCACCTTCTGGCTCAACACCTATAACTTTGATTGATGGATTTTTTAACTTCGCAGCACAAGCTATTCCTGAGACTAATCCTCCACCACCAAGAGGTACAAGAATAATATCAGTATCTGGTAATTCGTCTAAAATTTCAAGAGCAATAGTTCCTTGACCTTCTAAGACATCTTCATCATCAAAAGGATGTACAAAAACATAACCTTCTTTTTCTTGAAGTTCTTTTGCATATTTAAAGGCATCGTCATAAACTTCCCCATGCAATATAACTTCTGCTCCATATTGTCTAGTTGCTTCAACTTTTATTAGTGGAGTATGCTTTGGCATAACTATAACAGCTTTTATACCTAATTTTTTGGCAGCATAGGCAACTCCTTGAGCATGATTTCCTGCAGATGAAGCTATAACTCCTTTACTTTTTTCTTCTTCAGATAACTTAGAAATTTTATTATATGCTCCTCTTATCTTAAAAGAACCAGTTTTTTGTAAATTTTCAGGCTTTATGTATATTTGATTTCCAGATTCTGTTGAAAATACTGGACTTTGAATTAGTTTCGTAGGAACGGTAACCGTTGATAATCTTTCTCTTGCTTCTATAAAATTATATAACTTGTGCATTTTTTATTTTTAGAAATTTTTATTTAAAAATTTCTTTCCTCCTCTCAATATTAATAAGTCAATAGTAGTTAAAATTTTATTCTTCGTAAATTGCTCCAGCGGCAGCAGATGAAACATGAGCTGCATATCTTTTTAAATATCCTTTTGCTCCAGATTCATAAGGTTTTAAATTAGCTTTTCTTCTAGAGATTTCTTCATCAGAAAGTTTTACATTTAATTTTCTATTAGGGATATCTATCTCAATGATATCTCCATCTTGAACTATAGCAATAGTTCCACCGGCAGCAGCTTCAGGAGACACATGCCCTATTGAAGCACCCCTAGTTGCTCCAGAAAATCTACCATCTGTGATAAGAGCAACATCTTTTCCAAGACCCATTCCAGCAATAGTTGCTGTTGGAGCAAGCATTTCTCTCATACCAGGTCCACCCTTAGGCCCTTCATATCTGATTACAACAACATCTCCGGCAACAATTTTTCCTTCTCTGATTGCTTTAATACTATCTTCTTCACAATTAAATACTTTTGCTGGACCAGAGTGAACTAACATTTCTTTGTCAACAGCTCCTTCTTTAACAACACAACCATCTTCTGCAAGATTTCCTTTTAAAACAGCAATTCCTCCTGTTGAATAAGCTGGTTTATCCCAAGGTTTTATAACATCATCATCGTTTATATAAGCATCTTTAACAAGTTCTTCTTGTGTTCTTAGTGCAACAGTCTTTTGTTCACCATGAAGTCTACCGTTTTCATAAAGTCTTTTCATAACTCCAGTAACTCCACCAGCTCTATATAAATCTTCTATGAAATATTCTCCAGATGGAGATAATTTACAAAGTTGAGGAGTTTTCTTTGCAATATCATTGAAGTCATCTAATGTTAAATTAATTCCTGCTTCGTGAGCAATAGCTGGTAAATGTAGAGCTGTATTTGATGACCCCCCTAGAGCCATATCCACAGCAACAGCATTTTCAAAAGCTTCTTTAGTTAAAATATCACTTGGTCTTAACTCAGCTTTTAAAATTTCAAGTATTTGCATACCAGCTTTTTTAGCAAGTCTTAATCTTTCTGAGAAAACAGCAGGTACAGTTCCATTTCCAGGAAGTCCCATACCAAGAGCTTCAGTTAAGCAGTTCATAGTATTGGCTGTATACATACCAGCACAAGAACCACAAGTAGGACAAGCTAAATCTTCCACACTATTCAATTCTTTTCTAGTTATAATTCCTGCTTCATATTGTCCAACAGCTTCAAAAACATTACTTAATCCAACTTTTTTACCTTTATAAACACCGGCAAGCATAGCTCCACCACTTATAAAGATAGATGGGATATTAAGTCTTGCAGCAGCCATAAGCATACCTGGAACAACTTTATCACAGTTAGGAATAAATACCATAGCATCAAACGGAGTTGCCATTGCAACGGCTTCAACAGAGTCTGATATTAATTGTCTAGTTACTAAAGAATATTTCATACCAGTGTGATTCATAGCAAGACCATCACAAATTCCTATTGTGTTAAATTCCATAGGAACTCCACCAGCATTCCTAATACCATCTTTTACAGCTTGTACAAGTGTTTGTAGATGAACATGCCCTGGAATAACTTCATTAAATGAATTAGCAATTCCTATTATAGGTCTATTCATTTCTTCAGCTACAAATCCTAAGCCTTTTAATAACGAACGATGAGGGGCTCTTGCAGCTCCATCAGTTAAATTACCACTTCTTGACATAATTACACTCTCCTTAATATAGTTAAATTTTTAGATTAAATTATAGATATTACATCTGATAGTTATATAAGTTTTAGAAATTCAATAAACATAAATTTTTAAACTAATATGAACGTCAGAGACTATTTTTTGCTATTTAATTTTATACTTTTTTATATAAAAAAGGCGATTAATTTATTAATCGCCTTATTAATTAAATATTATTAATTTTATATTTAAAAAAGTTTTATTTATCTTGAAAATATTATTATGCTGTTACATTTAAGTCAAATTTTCTTAAAACTTCTAAGGCTAATTGTTGATTATTTTTTTGTAAGTTAGAAATTATAATAATTATGACTAAAAATAACACGAATAATAACATCAAGCAAACTCCTTTAAAAATTATTTGATATAGTATATAAAAAAAAATAAAAAAAATAAAATATATATTATATATGATAATTATAGTGATAATTATCGTCATATATAAGTTTTTTGACAGCCGTATGAGTTCTACGAGCTCAATGAACACAGGCTCTTCGAACTAATACGGACGTCAGAGACTAATTTTCATTATTTGATTTTATACTTTCCTACAGAATAAAAAAGATATATTTTTAAAATTTATCTAAAACATATTAATTACAGGTACTTCATAAGGGTGATTTTTCTTTATAATATAGTATGCTAAGTCAGTAAAATCTTTTTTTACTCTGAATTTCATTAGTTTTTCTTTTTCAACACTTTCTTTTCCTACTTCCCCATTAAATGGTTTAGCACCATCAAGAGTAGTCCAGTGTCCTTCAACATCAATAAGAGCATAGACATCAGAGTAATTTCCTTCTTTCAATAAATCATATCTTGATAAAGCTTTGACAATGTCTTTTACATAATTTTCTGGGATAAAAACTTCAAAGTTAATAAAATCATTTTCTTTAAATTCCAGTTTAGATGAAATTAGGTTATCATTTTCATAATCAAGAGTTAAATAAAAAAATGATCTATCTTTATTTAATAAATCCAAGAATATTTTATCTCCTTCCCAAAGATTAAGATTAAATATTTGAGATTTCTCTATCCACTTTAAATCTCCCTCAGAACATTCTTGGATTTCTCCAATGAAATTTTTGGAAGTGTAAAGATACATATATAAAGGCTCATCTTGATTATAGTTAAAAATTACTATACCCCTATGATTATAATCTATCAAGTCTAAACCTGTTTCTTCTTTTACTTCTCTAAGTAAACATTGTTCAGGAGTTTCATTTTTTTCTAATTTTCCTCCTACTCCTAGCCATTTGTTTTTGTTTATATCATTTTCTTTTTTTGTTCTATGTAACATAAGATATTTATTATTTTTTTCTAAATAACATAAAGTTGTAATCATTGTTTTTACCTCATTCGATTTAAAATTTTATAATAGACATAGTATTATATCATAAATTACAGTTGGAATTTAAAATTTTAAGAAATAGATGAAAATAAAATAATAATTTAAAAGTTAATTTTTTTGTGTTAAAATTAAAGAGAATAACATGAGGAGGTCATTAATTTGAAAAAAGAATTACAATTTTATCTCTCAGTTATGAAAAATGGAAGTAATAAAGGAGAGATAAATACTTTAAAAAAGAAAATAAAATATGTTTTTAGAAATTTAGTATATTACAAATATACTAAAAAATTAGCTAACTTTATTATGAATGATAAATTTTTAAATGAAAACATATATAAATATCCTGTTCTTTGTTCAAAAATACATAGGCCATACATTACAAATTCAATAAAACAACAGGAAAAAGTAAATATTATTACATCTTCCTATAATTTTATAAATAATTTTTTTAAAGAAGATTTTTTAAATGAGTTGTACAAAAATGGAAGTTGTAAAATTTGTGAGATAGAGGGAAAAAACGAAGAAAAATTATTTTTTTATTTTAAAATATACACAGATTTTGAAAAAGAAGGAGAATTTAATATAATTTGCAACAATAGAGAGGGAGTTCAAATATCTAAATTAACTTTTTCATTTAATGAAAATAAATTGATTATTGGTGGGCTTCAGGGAATGCAAAAAGATGGAAATACAGAGGAAATAAAAAAAATAACTAAAAATTTTTATGGTGAATTTCCTAAGAAGATGACAATAGAAGTTCTATACTCTCTTTTTCCAGAACTTGAAAAAATTGCTGTAGGAAATGATGGACATATCTATTCATCATTAAGATATAAATATAAAAGTAGTAGGAAAATTAGTGCAGATTATGATGAATTTTGGGAAAGTTTAGGTTCGAAGAAAGTGGATAGTATTTTTTGGCTATTACCAAAAGAGCTAGTTAGAAAAAAAATAGAAGATATTCCTAGCAAGAAAAGATCACAATATACTAATAGATATAAAGTTTTAGATACTTTAGAAGAAAATATTAAAATTTTTTTAGCAAATACTAGATAGTATAGAACTGTTATAAAAAAAGTCTCTTAACAGCTGTATGAGTTCTGCGAACTCAATAAAGACAGCTCTTCGAACTAATACGGACATCAGAGACTAATTTTGCTATTTAATTTTATACTTTACTATAGAATAAGAAAATGTACTTTTATAAGATATTAAGGTACATTTTTTTATGCAAATAAAGTTATAATTTGGTATAATAATAAATAAAATATTAAAGGAGATTTTTAATGGGATTAAAAATTTTAAAAAACTTTAAAAAGAATATTTATTGGAGAATAAACAAGTATTCACTTTCACATTCAGAAGAATTAAGATATATTATAAAATCAAGAATAGAAACTATGGATAAATTATTGGGAGGCTATTCAATTAGTAGATATGGTGATGGAGAACTTTCATTAATCTACAAAAAGAAAAAGAATGGAATAAATTATCAGGAAGATAATCTTGAAATGCGTAAAAGATTAGCAGAAATATTGTTATCAAATTTAAAAAATCATATAGTTGGGATACCAGGACCTTTAATTAAAGTTGATGATTTAATTAGAGGTGAAGCATATTTTTGGAGTAAATACTACTATACCAATAAGAAAAATTTGAATAAACATTTGTCAAAAACAAAGATCTACTATGATCAAATGATAAGTAGATTTTATTTGCCTTATACCGATAAAAGTGATTGTGAACTTATTGTTGAAAAATTAAAACAATTATTTCAGGATAGAGAAGTTTTAATTGTTGAAGGTGAAAATACAAGATTTGGTTTAGGAAATGAGTTATTATCTTTAGCAAAAAAAGTAAATAGAATATTATGTCCACCTAAAAATGCTTATAGAATATATAGTAAAATTTTAGAAAGAATAAAAAAAGAAGATAGGAAACAATTGATATTAATAGCATTAGGACCAACTGCAACAATACTGGCTTACGATTTAGCAAAAGAAGGATACCAAGCTGTAGATATAGGTCATATGGATATTGAATATGAGTGGTATCTAAGAAAAGCAGATAGAAAAATCGATATAGAAAATAAAGCAGTTAACGAAGTTAGTGGAGTTGTAGATAAAGAGATAAAAAATGAAGAATTAAAGAAGATGTATGAATCTCAGATTATCGATAAAATTAGTCTTGATTAAGGAGTAAAATTAATGATAAGAAAAATAAATAGAATTTTTCAAGATTATATGAGGGACAAAAGATTAAAAATAGGTAAAGCTATTTGGGATAGAAAAGAAAAATCTAAAATAATAGAAGGAAATAATTTTTTAGAGCTTAATAATATAAAATCTATACTTTTTTTAAGATATGATGGGAAAATTGGAGATATGATAGTAAATTCTTTAATGTTTCGTGAAATAAAAAAAGTGTATCCAAATATAAAAATTGGAGTTGTAGCTAGAGGTTCTGCAATAGATATAATAAAAGATAATCCTAATGTTGATAAGATTTATGAATATCATAAAGATAGAAAAAAAATTAAAGAGCTAGCTTTAAAAATAAAAAAAGAGGAGTACGATTTATTGATTGATTTTTCAGAAATGTTAAGAGTTAATCAAATGATGCTTATAAATTTGTGTAAATCTAGAATAAATATTGGAATAGAAAAAGGAAACTGGAATCTATTTGACATTTCATTAAATGTTAGAGATTTTAATCAACATATTTCTAAGTTATATATAAAAATATTAAAATTTTTAGGAATAGAAAATATAGATTCATCTTATGATATTTTTTCTAGTGATTATTTATTGCAAAAATTAGGCTTAGAAAATAAGAATTACTGTCTATTTAATCCTTATGCAGCTAGTAAACATAGGAGTTTTTCTAGTGAAAATATTCATAAAATATCTAAAATAATATTAGAAAATGATTATGAATATTTGATTTTAATTGGAAATGAAGAAAAAATAAAAGAATTAAAAAAAATAGATATTGATAAAGAAAATAGAGTAAAAGTAATTGAAACAAAAGGTATGTTGGAAGTAGCAGAACTTATAAAAGGAGCAAATTTAGTTGTAAGTCCAGATACTTCAATTGTTCATTTAGCAAGAGCTTTTGATAAAAAAATTATTTGTATTTATAGAAAAGAACTAGGAAAAGAAGATAAAAATTCTATACTTTGGGGGCCTAATTCAGAAAATGCAAGAGTTATATTTGTAGAAAAAATAGTTAAAGATGGTGAAGAAATAGATATAAATGAGATAAATTTAGATAATTTGAAGAAAGAGATGGAGAAAATATGAAAATATCAGTAATAGTTCCTATATATAATAGGCTAGAACATTTAAGAGCTTTGTTTTTATGCTTGTTAAAGCAAAAAAAACAACCTGATGAGCTTATAATAACAGATGATGGTTCATCACAAAAAGTCTTAGATTTTATAGGGGATTTAATTCCTAAAGCACAATTTAAAGTAAAACATATTTATCAAGAAGATAAAGGTTTTAGAAAAACAAGAGCTTTAAATAATGGAGTTAGAAATTCTATTGGAGATTTATTAATTTTTTGTGATCAAGATTTAATTTTTGGTGAGGAATATATTGAAACAATAGCTAAAAATATAAAAAATGATATATTTTTAATGGGAAGAGCACATCATATAACAGAAGCAGAAAAAAGTATTATTTTATCCGATATCAATAAGATAGCTACTTACAATGAAATCGTTCAAAAAATTCCAAGTAAGTATATAGAAACCATTAAAAAAATATTAAAAGAAGACAGGAAAAGAAGATTATTAAAAACTTTTAAATTAGCGAAAAGAGGAATAAGACTTGTTGGGATGTCTTATGCATTGATGAAAGATAGCTATATAAAAGTAAATGGTTATGATGAAAACTATATTGGTTGGGGGCAAGAAGATGATGATTTTGGAAATAGATTAACTGTTGCTGGAATAAACGGAAAAGAATTAGTGACTAAAAATATTCAGTTACATCTTTGGCATTACTCAGATCCAACAAAAGTACATTCTTCTAATGAGGAATATTATTACAAGAGAAAAGAAGAAATTTTTTCAAAAAAAGATTTCTATTGTAAAAATGGATATGAAGATAGTAAAAATAGAGATGATGTTACAATAAAAGAATTAAATTAAAGGGAAGATTATGCTATTAGAAGAGAAATATAAGGAATATTCACTATTTGCTTATGATAAAATTTTTATAGAAATTGGTAAAAATATTATAGATAAAAAATATAAAGAACTTAATATTTTAAAGAATACTAAAAGAAATTATGTTTCTGAAATTCAGATAGATAATACTAGCTATATATTTAAAGAGCCTAGAAACGAATATATAATTCCTCAAAGAAAAATATTTACACTATTTAAAAAGGGAGAAGCTTTAACAACTTTGATAAATGTCTATAAAGCAATTATCAATGATAACTTGCTCGAGTATGCAAAACCACTTTTAGCAATAGTAAAAAGAAAAAATGGAATGATTTGTTATTCTGCTTTGATTCAAGAAAAAATTAATATTAATGATAGTAGAGAGCTTAATAAAATGGTTGAAGCTACAAAAAAAATTCATAGCAAAGGTTATTATCATGGGGACTGTAATCCCAGCAACTTTATGACTTCAAAGAATGAAGTAAAAATTTTAGATACTCAAGCAAAAAAAATGAGTTTTGGAAATTATAGAGCTCATTATGATATGCTAACGATGAAAATGGATTCATATCAAGAAATGGAGTATCCATATAAAAAGAATATATTTTATTATTTTGCTATTTTTATGAAAAAAATAAAGAAACTTAAATTTATTGGAAAAATAAAAGAAAAAAAGAAAAAATTAAGAGAAAAAGGTTGGAAAATATAAATGTATAGTATTCATTTTAAATATTTTACAGGACTTAATTTTATAAAAACCAAGTATAAAAAAATAAAAAATAAATTAGAAATATTTGGGAAATTAAGGAAAAATAAGATAAAAATTTCTGGGAATAATAACATTATATATGTTGGTAAGAATTCTATACTTAGAGATTGTAATATTTTTATAAAAGGAAATAATAATATTCTTTATATAGGAGATGATTGTGTAGTTAATAAAACATCAATCATTTTAGATAATGAAGGAGCAGAAATTAGAATTGGAAATCAAACTTCAATTGCAAAAGCACAAATTGTTTCTCTAGAACCATATAAAATTGAAATAGGAGATGATTGTATGTTATCTTATGATATTGAGATAAGAAATACTGATTCTCATAAAATATATGATAAAAATACAAATCAAAGGATTAATGAGGGAAATAGTGTTAATATTGGAAATCATGTATGGTTAGGTATGAGAGTTATTATTTTAAAAGGTGTAACTATAGAAGATAATTCAATTGTTGCTGGGGGAAGTATAGTAACTAAAGATGTCAAGTCTAACACTATTGTATCTGGAAGTCCAGCAAAACAGATAAAAGAAAATATATACTGGACTAGAGAAGAAGTGATGCAATATAAAATTGAGGAGGATGCATCTTTAAATGCTTAAATTTTGTTTACATTTATTATTAGGCTTTAATCTAATAAAAAATAAGTATAAAAAAATAAAAAATAAAATAAAAATCTTAGCTAAACTTAATAAAACTAAAATGATAATTTTAGGTGACAACAATATCTTTAGTGCTAATAAAGATAGTTTTTTTAAAAAAACTTCATTTTTTATAAAGAATAACAATAATATACTTTTTTTTAAAAAGAAATCTATACTTAAAAATTGTCAAATAATAGTTGAGGGCTTTAATAATGTCCTTTACATAGATAAAAGCACATTACTTAGAGATAGTTATATAAAAATAGAAGGAAATAATAATAAAATATTTATAGGAAGTAACTGTTCTTTAAAAAATTTAACAATTGATATGAAAAATGTAAATTCAGTAATTAAAATAGGTGATAAAATTTCAATAGAAGAAGCAAGAATCACATCTTTTGAACCATATAAAATAGAGATAGGTAAAGATTGTATGTTTTCTTCTGATATTATAATAATGAATACTGATGTATATAAAATTTATGATGTAGATACAAAGTTTAAAACAAATGAAGGAAAAGAGATATCTATTGGAAATCATGTATGGTTAGGTATGAGGACGATTGTTTTAAAGGGAGTAAATATAGGAGATGATTCTATTGTTGCAGCTGGAAGTATAGTTACCAGAGATGTTAAATCAAATACAATTGTATCTGGAATTCCAGCAAAGCAAGTAAAAATAAATAAAAATTGGTCAAGAGATTTATAATAAATTTTAATTAGAGGTAAAAAAATGAAAAAAACATTTTTACATATATCAGAAGAATTTGAGTATACATGGCTTGGAAAAGACAATGGAATGATCCCTATTTATATGTCTGAAAAGTTAGGCTATAATAGTAAAATTTTAACTGTTAATCTAAAAAATGATTTACCTGATAATGAAAGAGGAGTAGAGTTTATAAAAGTAAAAAGGAAATTTTCTTTTCTTTCAAATTTTGCATACTGGACTAAGTTGGTAAAAAGATACAATATTTTTAAATATCTTATTAAAAATGCTAAAAATATAGATGTTTTAATGTTGTTTCATGTTTCAAGATGTAGCTATTGGTATGCTTATTTTTATAAAAAATTAAATCCTAATGGCTTTGTATACGTTAAAGCAGACTTTAATTTAGCAGTTTATCAAAAAGAATGGAATATAGTTAATTCTAAACCTGAATCTTTTAGAGAGTTTTTCAGAAAAAGAAGAGAAAGTGCAGAATATAATAAAAGAAAAAAATTAATCCCTTTGACTGATTTAATTAGTTATGAGAGCCTTGAGGCTTATGAATTTATGAAAGATAGTTACGCTGGGATCGATACAAAAGGTAAAACCATTTATTTGCCTAATGGTTATGATAATGAAATAATTGATAAAATAAAAGTAAAAACTTTAGAAGAAAAAGAGAATATTATATTAACAGTTGGAAGATTGGGGACAGAACCTAAAAATACAGAGTTACTATTAGAAACTTTAAAAGAGATCGATTTAAAAAATTGGAAGGTATATCTTGTAGGTTCAATTGATAAAAAAATTATAAATTATAAAGAAAACTTTTTTAGAGAAAATCCTCAACTGATTGATAAAATAATATTTACAGGGGAAATCAAAGATAGAGAAGAACTATATAGTTATTATAATAGGGCTAAAGTGTTTGTACTACCATCAAAATGGGAAAGTTTTGGAATTGTAATGGTTGAAGCAATGGCTTTTGGAAATTATGTAATTACATCTAACACTTGCGCAGCTAAAGATATTACAAGTAATAACGAAATAGGAAAAATTGTAGAAATTGGTTCTAAAAAAGAGTTACAAGAAGAAATAAGAAAAGTGATATCTGGTGAAATAAAATTAAAAGAAAAATATGAAAAAACTTTAAATTATGTTCTAAATTTTAAATATTCATATCTAATAGAAAAATTGGTTGAAAGGATAAAATAGTATGAAAAAAATAGGCTTTTGTATTGATTCATTAGAAATGGGAGGAGCAGAAAAATTACTTGTTGACATTGTTAATACACTCTATGAAACTAATGATTATGAAATTCATATTTTAACAAAAATGAAAAGTAATTCATATTTTTATAACTTGATAAAAAATAAAGTAAAATATAACTTTTTATTAGAAAAAAAAGTTAAAGGTTTATTTTCTAAAACAAGGGAATCTATTCTAAAAAAAATAAATTTTAAAAAGTTTTCTGACAAAGTAGATATAATTATAGATTTTTTAGATGGAGATTTTTTTTTCTATATAAAAAAAATAAAAAATAAAGAAAAAATTATTTGGTTGCATTTGAGTTATGAGACCTTGAAAGTGAGAAAACATATAGATAAAAAATTATCTGCTTATAATAAAATAATTGTAATAGCAGACGATATGCAAAAAGAATTATTAGAAACAAGAAAAGATTTAAAAAATATCTATAAAATCGATAATTTTGTAGATTATCAAGAGATAGATAAAAAATTAAATGAAGATTTAAAGATAAATTTTGATTTTAAACAAAAATATTTTTTAACAGTTTGCAGATTAAATGAAGAACAAAAGGATGTGAAAACTTTAATAGAAGCATTTTCTTTATATAAAGGAGAAGAAAAACTTGTAATAGTTGGAGATGGACCAGATAGAAAAATTTTAGAAGACTTATCTGTTGAAAAAAAATTAAAAGATAAAGTTTTTTTTCTAGGAATGCTTGATAATCCATTTCCTTTTATGAAAAATGCAGAAGCTTTTATTTTATCATCAAAAGTAGAGGGCTTTGGTTTAGTCTTAGTTGAAGCTTTATATTGTGGAGCAAAGATTATTTCATCTAATTGTCCAACAGGACCAAGCCAAATTTTATTAAATGGAGAGGCTGGAGAATTATTTGAGATTTCTAATGTTAAAGAATTATTAAATAAATTAGAGATTATTGGTGATAAAGAATATAAAAAAGATAAAATAGAAGAAACATTAACTAGATATACAAGAGAAAATTTCAAAAAGAATTTTAGGAAGGTAATAGAATGTTAAAAGAAAAAAATAGCTTTTATGAGCAATTGGTTGCTTTTTTAATGTTAGTTTATTTACTCCTTTTATCTCGTAGAGGTGGAGATAGTAAAGATGTGGTTGCTTTATTGATAATGGGAATAGTTATTATTTATTCGTATAAAAATGGGATAAAAAAATATTTAGAATATAAAAAAGAACTTATTATAGGTATAGCTTATTTGAGTTTGGTTGGAATTTCATATTATATAACTCCAGATAAAAATTCAGATAAGTTTTATACTTTTACACATATGACTATTTTTAGTGTAGCTTTCTTTTTGGTACTCTTGAATTATAGGATACAAGAAAAATATATAAAATATATTCTTCCTATATTTTTATTGCTTTCTATTCAACCTTTAGTAAAGGGTATTTTAGATATGTATAATCATTTAAATGAAATAGGTTCTTATAGAATATCAGGAGACTCATATACAACAAAATATGCAGCAGAGCTGGGAATATATTTTATTTTAGGAATCTTTTGTATTATTTTATATAAGCCAATATACATAAAGCTACTTGGGATTATTTATAGCCTTATTCCACTTATTCTTATATTTGGAACTCAATCAAGAAATACGTTTTTAGCATTACCAATAGTAATAATATTTTCTTTAATATTAATAAATTGGAAAAGAGGAATTATTATATCAATTATACTTGTTTTATTTTTATCGCTTTCATTTAAATATGCTCATAATATAAAAAATATTGATAGAATAAGTAGTTCAATAAGTACAATCGATAAAATTAGGACAGATGCTAGATATATAATTTTTAAAGATGGAATAGCTGAAGCTAAAAACTATCCTATTTTAGGAAAAGGATTTTATTATTATAAAAATGGGAAGTTACAATCAGCTAATGAAAATCTAGATCACTATCATAATAATTTTATAGAAACAGCAGTAACACAAGGAATATTAACTTTAATAGTTTATTTGTTATTTCTGGTAACTCTATTTATAAGAATGCTAAAAAATTATTTTAAAGAAAATGATAGATTGAAGAAGTATATAAAATTATTTGGTATAGCTGTATTTATTTTTTCAAATTTATATGGATTATTTGAACCAATATTCTATTTTGAAAAAATATATCAATTAATTTTTACAATAATTGCTTTTACTTTTATAATAGATGATTTAAAAAAAGAAAATTAAAAAATAACCCCTGACATCAGTATCAGTAAAGAGCTTATATTCATTGAGCTCATACAACTTATACGACTGTCAAGGGTTTTTATTTTTACATCATTTTAAACCTTTTTTCTCCAAATAGTCTAACAGCATAGAACATTGTAATTCTTATAATTAAAAAAACACCACATTCTTCCATAATTTCAAGAAATATTCTATCAGCTTCTAAACGACTTATAATTATGTTGCATTCGCAAGAATAAAGCCAGTCGTGTACAACGGAAGCAGAGCTATGTTTCCCATAAGGAAGAATAAAAATTCTTAATAATCTAGGGATATTGGCATAATTAGTTATGAAACCACTGGGAACTCTTATAAAATAATCGTTAGTCTTGTAAATATACTCAGAAAAAAGTTGAAATTTACCATTTTTTAAATCTTTAAGAAGTAAACTTGTAATTTCCATAAAATAGACCTCCTTAAAAAACATTTAATAAATAAATTTTCTTTATATCCGTATGAGTTCTACAAGCTCAATAAGAACAGTTTCTTCAAACTCATACGGATAACTTTAACTATTTAATTTATAGAATAAATAAACTCTCTTGACAGCCGTATGAGTTCTACGAGCTCAATGAACACAGGCTCTTCGAACTAATACGGACGTCAGAGACTAAATTTCATTATTTGATTTTATACTTTCCTATAGAATGAAAAGAGGCTATTATACCTCTAAGATATAATAGCCCCTATAGAAAAGTATAAATTTTAAGAATTTTGACTTGAATATGCTTTAACGGCTTCAAGTTCAACTTTTTTAAACTCTAAGTTATTTAAAGAACTATCCCCTTTTTTTATTTGTTTTTCAACAGTAGCTATCCAAGAGTCATAATTTTCGTAAACTTCATTTTCAAAAGCTACTCCAGAAGTTTTTTGAGATTGTAAGTATTTTAACAAAGCCTTATCATTTTCAAGTTCTTTTTTTATAGCTGTTTCTCTCTTGATAGCCTTTTCTAACTTAACTCCAAATTTTCCCATTAATTCTTTTTTTTCAGTTGTGTTCATAATAAAACCTCCATTCAATTTAAATTATTATTTATAACATTGGCCGCCTTGTTATGAATAAATAATACAATACAAAGGCTTTAATTTCACGAACACATATACTTTATATCTCTCTATAAAAAAAGTCTCTTGATAGCCGGATGAGTTCTACAAGCTCAATAAAGACAGGCTCTTCGAACTAATACGGACATCAGAGACTATTTTTGCTATTTGTTTTTATACTTTCCTATAGAATAAAAAATATAAAATATTTTATCCTTTCAGATAATCTAAGAGTTCTTTTTTAACATCTTTTTTTAATTTGAAAATATATTTAATCATAGATTTTCCTTGGCTATCTCTTATTTCTTTTACAGATAAAACTTTTTCGACATCTCCCAAATAATAAAAATTTTCTCCATTAATTTTCTTTACAAAGACATTTATTTCATAGAAATGTTCAGCAATTTTTCCTTCAATAGTAATGGTATTACCCTTTCTTAAATAACGACTAGATTTTGAAAACCAACTAAAAGTTTGGCTATCATAAAACTCATTTGAATAGTCAGCTTTTTCGGCTAGATTATCCATAGTTATAAAAATTAGAAGTTTTCTTTCGTTCTCAAAAGGAGTATAACCACTTACTTGAAAACCGTTATTAAAATTTAGATTTAAATACCAAAATGCTTCTTGTTTTGAATATTCTCCAAAAAGTTTTATAGATTCTTTTACAAAGTTTGAATAATTTTTTTCTGCAAAAGCTAAATTGTATTTTATTAAATCATCTATTAAAACTTTAAAATAAGAATTATTTTCATAAGAATTTTTAAAATTATCATCTAAGTAATATTCATCATCTTTTTTATAAAGTACAGGCTCAAAAGATTTTGTGGTAGATAATGTTTTAAATATTTCTTTAGATAAATGTTCAAAAGCATTTTTTATATTATTTTCTTGTTTACTGAAAGAATATCTATCTTTTAATAATTTTTCAATTTCTATTATGTTTAATTTTTGTTTCGTTATTATTTCTTTTAAAATTAACATTTCATGTATTCTTTTTGCAGGAGTAAAGAAAGTGGATAAGAATATTAAAAACTTCTTTTCAATATTATTTAATGTTCCTATTCTATATTTAGGAGCTATATTTTTTAATATCTCATCATAGTCTTTCTTGTATTTTAAAATCACAGTTGGAGATAACATATTTTTTTCATAAAAATCGTATAAATAAGGAGTTCTTCCTAACTGGTTTTCAAGTAATTTAAAATCTTCCTCTATAAGTTTTCTGCTAGAGAAATTAGTCTTATTAATATTTTCAAAAATTCGTTCTTTTGAAATTTCATCAAAACTTATAGAGCTTTCACCAGCTAAAAAATCTGTTGCATTCATTAAAAATCTTTTCATAAAATCTTTGTCATAACTATTATTTTGAGAAATTGCTATTGGAATCAAAAAGTTTTTTTCGTAGTTACCAATAAAATCTAAAACAACTGTGTAATCTTTATTTTTATATTTTCTAAGTCCCCTACCTAACTGTTGAATATATACTATTGCAGAAGTTGTAGGTCTTAAAAGTATCACTTGATTAACACAAGGAATATCGACTCCCTCATTAAATATATCTACAGAAACAATATAGTCTATTTCTCCTTGCTCTAATTTTTTGATTGCTTCTTCTCTTTCATTATCAGAATTTTCAGAGCTTAAGGCAACAGCTTTTATATTTTTTTCTAAGAATTTTTCAACTAATATTTTTGCTTCCTCAACTTTTGAGACAAAAATTAAACAATGTAATTTTTCTCCACTATATGAATAATACCTACTTTTATCTAAAATATGTTCTACTCTTTCATCAGAAGTAAGATTTTTAATTGAAGTTTTTTCATCTACGCTTTTTCCATCAATTAGAATATCAGAAATTCCAAAATAATGAAAAGGGCATAACAATTCTTCTTTCATAGCATCTTCTAAACGGATTTCATAAGCAACATTGTAATTAAAAAGTTGATAAATATTGAAATCATCAGTTCTTTCAGGAGTTGCTGTTATTCCTAATAAAAATTTAGGGTTAAAATATTCAAAAATACTTTGATATGTTTTGGCTCCTCCATGATGAACTTCATCTACAATAATGTAATCAAAATAATATTTTGGAAAAATATTTAAATTTTTTTCTTTGTTTAAAGTTTGTACCATAGCAAAAATTACTTCATCTTTATCATTTATCTGAAAATTACTATCAAAAATTTCCATCTTTTTATTCTTTAAGATTTTTTGATAGCTAATTTTTGCTCTTTCTAAAATAACTTTTCTATGGGCTACAAAAAGAATTTTTTTTGCATTCGCTTGTTTAACATCAAAGGCAGATAGATAAGTTTTTCCAGTTCCTGTTGCACTAATAAGTAAAGCTCTATCATTTTCTTTTCTTGTTTCTTCTAAATTTTTCAGAGCTTGAACTTGCATAGAATTAGGTTTTATTTCATTTAAATCTAAAGTTTGATTATTTATTTCGATTAATTTTTTAAATTGCTCATATTTTTCTTGATAATTTTTTAAATCTTCATCTGTTAAGCTTCTTAAATTATCAAATTCTCTGTTGAAAGCTTCTAAAATGGATTTAATAATTTTTCCATTTATAAGAGAATTGACTTTAATATTCCATTCAAAATTTACTGTCAATGCTCCCTGTGTTAAGTTGCTACTTCCTATAATTAAAGTCCAAATATTCCCTTTTCTAAAAAAATATGCTTTAGTGTGGTGTTTTTTATTAGTTGCTATTCTTAAATCTATATTTTTATATGACAATAATTTCTTCAATGCTTTTGGCTCAGTAAATGTCAAATAATCTCCCGTTAAAATTTTTCCTTTAATTCCTTTATTCTCTAAGTTTTTAAACTCTTCTAAAAAAAGAGAAAGCCCTCCCATAGTAATAAATGCAACAGAAATTATAAATTCGTCACAGTCTTCAAAATATTTTCTAAGCCTTGTAACAATTTTTTCTTCGCCATTACTTATCAATTCATATTGATATTTTTCATCTGAATCTATATTAAAATCTATACTACTTGTTTTTAATGCCTCTAGTAAAATATTTTCCACTTTTTCACTTCCTAAAAATTTTCTTCTATTTTAACATAAACCAAAAATAAAGTCACTTGGAGTTCTACGGGCTCAATGAACACAGGTTCTTCGAACTAATACGGAGGTCAGAGACTAATTTTAGTTATTTAATTTTATACTTTCCTTGTAAATAAAAAAGGAGCTATTTTTCAATAGCCCCAAAAAAGAAATATGGAAAACAAATTTTAGTGATTAGTCATCCCAACATTCAGTATTAGTTAAACCAGGTATATCTTTAGCTCTAAATACTGGGTTTTTACCTTCTTTTCTTTGTTTCATGTAATCTTTAATTATAGCAAGAGCTTTTGGAGAAAGAATAGCTATAACTATAATATTCATAAGAGCCATAATTCCCATAAACATGTCTGCTAAGTCCCAAACGAAAGATAAGCTTTCTATTGATCCCCAGAAAACACATAAAATTGTTAAAACTCTAAATACTAACATAAATGTCTTATTTTTAGTTAAGAATTCTAAGTTAGCTTCACCATAGTAGTAATTTCCTATTACTGAACTGAATGCAAACAAGAAGATACATAAAGTTATAAAGTGAGCTCCCCATGCACCAACAGAATGAGAAAGAGCAAGTTGAGTAAGTTTTATACCTTTTTCTCCAATAGTATTATATTCAGGATATAGTAAAACGATAAAACCAGTAGCACTACAAATTAATATAGTATCTACGAATACACCAAATGCTTGTAATAAACCTTGTTTAACAGGGTGAGAAACATTTGAAGTTGCAGCAGCGTTAGGAGCACTTCCCATACCAGCTTCGTTTGAATATAATCCTCTTTTAATACCTTGTATCATTGCAACACCTATAGCACCACCAACAGCTTGTTTTAAACCGAAAGCAGCTTCTATAATAGTAGCAAATAGAGCAGGAATACTTCCTATATTAACTATTAAAACAAAGAATGCAACAACTACATATCCTATAGCCATTATTGGAACCATAAATGACACAACATTAGCAATTCTATTTAATCCACCAAATATAATTAAAGCAGTAAGTATAGCTAAGATTATTCCAGAAACAGTTGTACTTAAGCTAAAAGTAGTTTCAAAAGCTTGAGCTATTGTATTAGCTTGAACTGTATTGAAGATAAAAGCAAATGTAACTATAACTATAACTGAGAAAATATATCCTAGAGTTTTTTGACCTAGAGCTTTTTCCATATAGTAAGAAGGACCTCCTCTGAATCCTCCATCTGCTTGTCTAACTTTATAAGTTTGAGCAAGAGTATTTTCAATCAAACTTGTAGCTCCTCCTAAAAGAGCAATGATCCACATCCAAAATAATGCTCCTGGACCTCCAATTACAACAGCTATAGCAACCCCAGCAAGGTTTCCTGTTCCAACGTGAGAAGCAACTGCTATACAGAATGCTTGGAATCCTGTAACTTGTCCAGCAACTTTCTTTTCACCATCTCTAAGAGAAGATAATTTACCAGTAATTAAAGCAACCATATCTCCTATTAGTCTACCTTGTGCAAATCCAGATCTAAGAGTGTACATTAAACCTGATAAAATTAGTAATGCTATTAGCACATAAGACCAAAGTACAGTGTTAATAGTACCGATGATTGAGTTGATAAAATCCATAAATATCGTAGTAGTTAAAAATAACTACCACTACACCCCCTTTTTATATAAAAATTTAATTTATTATTTTAAAAAATATTTAAAGATAATTTTTCAGATAGTTCCGCTAGTAAATGTCCTCCAGCAAGAGAGTTTCCTTTTATATCAAGTGCCGGACCGTAAACTCCTATTCCCATTTTACCAGGAACAACTGAACAAATTCCACCACCTACACCACTCTTCGAAGGAATACCAACTTTTACAGCAAATTCTCCAGAGTTATCATACATTCCACAAGTTACCATAAGTGTCTTTACTATTTTTGCCATTCTAGTAGTTATAATTCTTTCTCCATTAGAAAGAACACCATCATTGGCTAAAAATTTTGCTAACTTTGAAATTGTTTGAGCTGTTCCTTCAATAGAACATTGTTTAAAATAAACTGAAAGTGCTTCTTCAACATTACCTTCAATAATTCCTTCTCCTTTTAAGAAGTAAGCCATTGAAAAGTTTCTAAATCCTGTTTCAGCTTCTCCGCAATAGATTTTATAATTTACATCTAGGTTATTATCTTCTGTAATCATTTTAGTGAAATCTAAAAGTCTAGAAAATCTATCTCTTTCATTTTTCCCTTTTATCATAGAAGCTACTGCAATAGCTCCAGCATTTATCATTGGATTGTAAGGTTTTTTTCTGCTTGATGTTTCCAATTTTCTTATTGAGTTAAATGGATCTCCACTAGGTTCCATTCCAACTTTAGAAAATACATATTCTTCCCCATTATCAAGGATAGCTAACATCAAGGAAATAATCTTTGAAATACTTTGAATAGTAAATTTTGTGTTATAATCTCCAGCACAATATTCTTGACCATCAAGAGTTGTAACAAAAATTCCTAAAGCATTTTTATCAGCCTTATCCAATTCAGGAATATAATTAGCAACTTTACCGTTTGCTGCATATTTTCTGTTATTTTCCACAAGTTCTTTCAATAATTCTTCCATTCTTTACCTCTTTAATAATAAAATTTAAATTTAATCAATTAACAAATAAACAAAATTTACTAAATAGATACATCTAGCATAGTGATTATACAAAAAATATAAAGAAGTGTCAAGAGTTGTAAAAGAGAGAAGTTTGTACTAAAAATGGAAAATTTAAAAAGTTTAATATAATATATAAAACGAAATAAGAAATAATATTTATTTTATAAATAAAGAGTTTTAAAAGATTTAAATATGTTTTTTTAAGAATAAAGAATAATGTAAAGATTTATTTATAGGAAAGTATAAAATTAAATAGGTAAAATTACCCTATGACAGACTATTAGTTTGTAGAGCCTGTATTTATTGAGTTCGTGGAACTCATACGGCTATCAAGAGACAATAAAAAAAGACATAAAATAAACTGCACCTAAAATCTTGGATATAAGATTTCGGGTGCAGTACAAATTTAATCTCTGATCTCCGTATTAGTTTGAAGAGCCTATATTTATTGAGATTGTAGAACTCATGCAGCTATCAAGAGACTTTATTTATTCTTTATTTTTTGATATGCTTTTTTAAAATCTTCCAGACTTACTCCATATCTATTTAACTTTGAAATAAACTGTTTTCCGTTAGAGTAACCGATTCCTAATTCATTACCTAATTCAGCTCTTAAATCGGAAGATTTTTCATTACCAATAAGTTCGTATTCAAAAAGTAAATCGGTTGTAAAAATATTTTCTGAACTTTCAATATTACATTTTGCTTTTTTTAAAGCTTCAATTATAACTTCAGGACTAGCATTTTCAACACCTATATCTCCATTTTTTGTACCATTTTTTCTGGAAATATAAGCATTTTTAGAATTAGGAAAATTTTTATTTAAAAATTTTCTAATTTCTTCTCCAGCATAATCTGGATCTGTTAAAATTATAAGTCCTTTATTTTCATAAGCAAGTTTTAGTCTATCTATGCTTTTATTTTTTCTAACTGCATGTCCATTTACATGAAATACTTCAGCATCGACTGCTTGTTTTACAGCTGAAATATCGTCTCTTCCTTCAACAACTATAACTTCTTTTATTTTTAATTTCATAATTTTTCCTTAAAACTCTGCATTGTTTGGAGTTCTTGGGAAAGGTAAAACGTCTCTAATGTTTTGCATACCAGTTATATACATCATCATTCTTTCAAAACCTAATCCATAACCAGAGTGTGGGAAACTACCATATCTTCTTAAATCTAAGTAAAACTCATAACTTTCTTTATCAAGGTTTAGTTCATCCATTCTGTTTGTTAAGATTTCTAAGTTATCTTCTCTTTGAGAACCACCTATAATTTCACCAATTCCTGGAGCTAGTAAATCCATAGCTCTAACTGTTTTTCCATCTTCATTAAGTTTCATGTAGAACGCTTTTATATCTTTTGGATAGTCAGTTACAAATACTGGTTTTTTGAAGTACTCTTCAGCTAAGAATCTTTCATGCTCACTTTGTAAATCGATTCCCCATTTAACAGGAAATTCGAATTTTTTACTGCAGTTTTCTAAAATTTCAATAGCCTCTGTATATGTTACTTTTGCAAATTCGTTATTTAGTACATTGTTTAATTTATCAAATAATCCTTTTTCAACAAAAGCATTAAAAAATTCCATTTCTTCAGGGCAATTATCCATAACATATTTTATAATATATTTTATCATATCTTCAGCAAGTTCCATATTTGCAGAAAGATCTGCAAAAGCAATTTCAGGTTCTATCATCCAAAATTCAGAAGCGTGTCTTGCTGTATTAGAATATTCAGCTCTGAAAGTTGGTCCGAATGTATAAACATTTCTAAAAGCAGCACAGAAAGTTTCAACATTTAATTGTCCACTAACTGTTAAATTAGTAGATTTTCCAAAGAAGTCCTTACTAAAATCAACTTCCCCATTTTCTTTTTTTGGAACATCATTAAGATCAAGAGTTGTTATCCTAAACATTTCTCCAGCACCTTCAGCATCTGAACCTGTTACTATTGGAGTATGAACATAAACAAAGTTATTTTCTTGGAAAAATTTATGTAATGCATAAGCCAATACAGATCTAACCCTAAATACAGCAGAAAAAGCGTTAGTTCTTGGTCTTAAATGAGCTATAGTTCTTAAATATTCAAATGTATGTCTTTTATTTTGAAGTGGGTAATCTAAATCAGCTTTTTGAAATACTTCAATATCTTTAGCTAAGATTTCGTGTGCTTGTCCACTACCTTTTGATTCAACTAAAATTCCTTTTACTTTTATTGTAGAAGAAATAGAAAGTCTTGAGATTTCTTCAAAATTCTTTAAATCTTCTTCAAAAACGACTTGAACTCCTTTAAAAAATGAACCGTCATTAAGTTCAATGAAACCAAATTTCTTTTGGTCTCTTATTTTTCTTACCCAACCAAAAACTTCTACTTCTTGATTTAAGAACGATTCTCCTTTTCTAAAAATTTCTTTTACTGTTACTTTCATACTAACACCCCTTAGTTTTTAAAATCTTTTTCGTCAACGATTTCTATACTTTCTAAATGATTTTTAACTTGATTTTTAAATTGCTCAAGATATAATTTTCTGTAAACTTCCCTATCCTTAATTTCTTCTTCACTTAGTTTTCTTTTTTTACTAAGTCTAGCATAGAAATTTACTTTTTCTATAATATCTTTCATTTCCACAAGGAAACACTTCCTTTCATAATTAAATTCAAAAAATTATAACATCAGTCTTTTATTTTGTCAAAGTTTCAAGATTTTTTGCACTTGAATTACTAATATTTATAACAATTCCTATTGCAACTGATAAAGCTATAAGTGAAGAACCACCAGAACTTATAAATGGAAGTGGAACTCCGAATACAGGAATTAAACCTATTGCAACTCCAATATTTATTATAACTTGAGTTATAATATACCCTGCTATACCTGTTACGAAATATTTAGCAAAGTAATCTTCTGTACTATCAGATATATTCATAATTAAGAAAAACATAACAAAAAACAAAAGTAAAAGTGAAATAACACCTAAAAATCCCATTTCTTCTGCAAACGTAGCGATAGCAAAGTCTGTTTCAACTTCTGGGATATAGTTATACTTTTGAACACCATTTCCATATCCTTTTCCAAGAAAACCAGAAGTTCCAAAAGCTATAAGAGATTGGTATATTTGAAAAGCTTCCATTCTATCATATACATCTTTAAAGATTCCATCTAAATAAATTTTTACACGATGTTGCTTGTATCCAGAGCCAAAATTGTATACAGCTGTTAGAATAAATAGACCTAATCCACCTCCACTAGCAATTATAGCCATAAGGAATTTATCCGTAATATCAGAAGTGAAAATCAAAAAGGCAACAATCATTACGTAGTGTAAGCCTGTTCCTAAATCTTTTAAAAACAAGAGTAATACAAAGAAAATACCAGTATAAACTGAGACTGCTAAAAAATTTTTTAAATAAGGAACTTTCTTTCCTCCATTTTTTCCACGAGATAGAGCCCAAGCAATGAGTCCTATGAAAGGAACTTTAAATAATTCTGTAATTTGAAAACTAAAAGAACCTATATGTATCCAACCTTTTCCACCATTTATAGTTGGGAATATGCTAGGAATTGGTGCAAAAGCAACAACTAAAAATAGTATAATCCCAAACATTGTTATTGAACTTCTTATTCTTTTATTTAAAAAGTTTTTATATGATATTTTTGATGTTAAATAACAAGTAAAAAAGGCTACTAAAAGTATTATACCTTGTTTAATCATTTTATTAGAAACCGTTGTAGCATCAAATCTTGACACTGAACTATAAAAGTTAGCAACACCAATTAAAATTAAGAAAATATAAAGAATAATAATAGAATTTTTTTTGTTTTTAATATTCTTTATTTTATCTGAGATTTCATTTTCTTTTTTTATTTCATTTCTTTGTTTATAAATTGTTTGTTCATTTAAAATTTTATTATCAGTATTTATTTTTTTATCCATCTTTACTCCATAATTTTTTAATAATTTACATTATAACATAGTAAATTTATTATTTCTATCTATATTTATTTTAATATAAATAATTTTTTGATATCCATATAAGTTTATATTTTTAACTTTATTATCATCTGTTGTCCTTGACTAAAAAATATATTTCAGTTATAATTTAGCAATTATTTTAACTGGAGGGATTTATGAGATTTAATAAAATTTTATTTAGTATTTTAGCTATTTTTACATTGCTATTCATAGCTTGTGGTAAAAAAGAAGCTCCAACTGAAGATGCTAACACACAACAAACTGAACTAAGCAAAGCAGTTGAAGATTTTCATGTAGGAGTTGTTACTGTTTCGGTTTCACAAGCAGAAGATAGTTTTCGTGGAGCAGAAGCAATTGCTAAAAAATATGGAAATGTACAAGATGGTGGGAGAATTAACGTTGTAACTATACCTGATAATTTTATGCAAGAACAAGAAACAACAATATCTTTAATAACATCGTTAGCCGATGATCCTAAAATGAAAGCTATTGTCATAAATGAATCAGTACCAGGAACATATTCAGCTTTTAAAACAATTAGAGAAAAAAGACCCGATATATTATTATTTTCAAGTAGCTCACATGAAGATCCGGTTCAAGTTAGTAAAGTTGCTGATGTTGTAATAAATCCAGACTCTATTGCTAGAGGATACTTAATCGTAAAAGCAGCTCATGATTTAGGAGCAAAGAAATTTATGCATATTTCTTTCCCAAGACATCTAAGTTATGAAGTTATTGCAAAAAGAAGAGATGTTATGGAACAAACAGCAAAAGATTTAGGAATGGAATATATAGAAATGTCAGCTCCGGATCCAGTAAGTGATGTTGGAGTACCAGGGGCACAACAATTTATATTAGAACAAGTTCCAAACTGGATAGCAAAATATGGAAAAGATACAGCATTCTTTGCAACAAATGATGCTCAAACAGAGCCTTTACTAAGACAAATTGCAAAAAATGGAGGATATTTTATAGAAGCAGATTTACCATCTCCAACAATGGGATATCCTGGAGCCTTTGGAATTCAATTTGCTGACGAAGAAAAAGGAAATTGGACAAAAATACTTGAAAAAGTAGAGAAAGAAATAACTGCTAATGGTGGAGCTGGAAGAATGGGAACATGGGCTTATTCATACAGTTTTTCAACAGCTGAAGCATTGACAGAATTAGCGATAAAAGCAGTTGAAAATAATCAAAAAGAATTTACTTTAACAGATATATTAGAAGCTTTAGATAGTTCTACAAATGGGTCAAAATGGAATGGAAGTTTAATGAGAGATACTCATGGAGTAGAAGTTTCAAATTCTTTCTTTGTATATCAAGATACATATATACTTGGAAAAGGATATTTAGGAATGAGTTCTCAAAAAATACCAGAAAAATATTTTAAATAAAAATATAATGTATAATAAAAAATAAATAAGTGAGTATGAGGGATCTATAATCTTATGTTCAAGATTTTTTGACAGTCTAAAATAAAATACTCACTTTTTGTTTTGTTCTTTTATAGAAAAGTATAAAAATAAATAGCAAAATTAGTCTCTGACGTCCGTATTAGTTCGAAGAGCCTATGTTTATTGAGCTCGTAGAACTCATACGGCTGTCAAGAGACTTTATTTATCTTATAAATGTTTAGAATTAATACTGTATATTTTTTTAGAAAAGAATGTCTAAAAAGATAAACTCTCATTTTTATACTGTCGGTATTTTCTGATGTTATAAAAGTAAAAAAAAACTATTGACTTATGTTTCGATTAGATATATAATAACAAAAAATTTTAAAATAGAACAAAGAAAAGAAATTAGAAATAATTTCGAAAAAATGGAGGGTTAGTATGAAGATGAAAAAAATTTTATTCGTATTTTTAGCTGTTTTCACAATGTTATTTGTGGCTTGTGGTAAAAAAGCTCCAACTGATGATGCAGCACAACAAGCAGTTGCAGGAGAGGCAAATCAAGATTTCCATATAGGGATAGTTACTCCTTCTGTATCTCAATCAGAAGATAATTCACGTGGTGCTGAAGCGGCAGCTAAAGAATATGGAAATGTACAAGATGGGGGAAAAGTTACAGTAATAACTCTTCCAGATAACTTTATGCAAGAACAAGAAACAACAATATCTTTAATTACATCACTAGCTGATGATCCTAAAATGAAAGCTATTGTTATTGCCGAATCAGTACCAGGAACTTATTCAGCATTTAAAGCAATTAGAGAAAAAAGACCTGATATTTTGTTAATAGCAAATAATACTCATGAAGATCCAGTTCAAATGAGTAAAGTTGCAAATGTTGTTGTAAATCCTGATTCAGTTTCAAGAGGATACTTAATCGTAAAAGCAGCTCATGACTTAGGAGCAAAGAAATTTATGCACATTTCTTTCCCAAGACATTTAAGTTATGAAATTATTTCTAGAAGAAGAGCTATAATGGAACAAACAGCAAAAGATTTAGGAATGGAATATATAGAAATGTCAGCTCCAGATCCATTAAGTGATGTTGGAGTACCAGGAGCACAACAATTTATATTAGAACAAGTTCCAAACTGGATAGCAAAATATGGAAAAGATACAGCATTCTTTGCAACAAATGATGCTCAAACAGAACCTTTATTAAAACAAATAGCTGCTCATGGAGGATACTTTGTAGAAGCTGACTTACCATCTCCAACAATGGGATATCCTGGAGCTCTAGGAGTTCAATTTAGTGATGATGAAAAAGGTAACTGGCCAAAAATACTTGAAAAAGTAGAAAAAGCTGTTGTTGCTGCTGGTGGTTCAGGAAGAATGGGAACATGGGCTTATTCATATGGATTCTCAACTGTTGAAGGATTAACTAATTTAGCTGTTAAAGCTGTTCAAAATAACCAAACAGAATTTACATTAGAAGATGTATTAGCTGCTATTGATGCTTATACTCCAGGATCAAAATGGAATGGAAGTATAATGAAAGATAATAGTGGAGTAGAAGTTTCGAATGCATTCTTTGTATACCAAGATACATATGTTTTTGGAAAAGGATACTTAGGAATGAGTTCTCAAAAAATACCAGAAAAATATTTAAAATAGTATAGTGTGATAAGTAATAAGGAGGGATAATCTCCCTCCTTTATTTTTCTATAGGAAAGTATAAAATTAAATAGTAAAAATTAGTCTCTTGACAGCCGTATGAGTTCTGCGAGCTCAATAAACACAGGCTCTTCGAACTAATACGGACGTTAGAGACTTTATTTGTTTAAAGGGGGATTATAATGACGGATAGCTTACTGAAAATTGAAAATCTCTCTAAGTCTTTTGGAGAAAATGTAGTTTTAAAAGATATCAATTTGGAGTTAAAACCCGGAGAGATACTTGGTTTAGTTGGAGAAAATGGTGCAGGAAAATCAACATTAATGAAAATAATATTCGGAATGGATGTTATAAAAGAAACTGGAGGATATAAGGGTAAAATATCTTTTGATGGTAAAGAAGTTAATTTTTCATCTCCATTTGATGCACTAAATGCTGGAATAGGTATGGTACACCAAGAATTTTCTTTAATACCTGGATTTAGAGTTAGTGAAAATATAGTTTTAAATAGAGAATCTACAAAAAAGAATATTATGGAATATTTATTTGGAGAATCTATCAATAAAATAGATAAAAATAAAAATATGGAAAGAGCTCAAGGAGCCATATCAAAATTAGGTGTTGGTATGACTGGTAAAGAGGAAATCAATGAAATGGCTGTTGCCTATAAACAGTTTACAGAAATTGCCCGTGAGATAGAAAGAGAACATACTAAACTTTTAGTTTTAGATGAGCCTACAGCAGTTCTTACAGAAGATGAAGCAGAAATATTATTGTCAACAATGAAAAATCTTGCAGAAAAAGGAATAGCAATAATTTTCATAACACATAGACTAAATGAAATAATGTCTGTATCAGATAAAGTGACTGTTTTAAGGGACGGACAACTTATAAATACAATTTCAACAAAAGATACAAATGTTAACCAAATAACTGAATGGATGATAGGAAGAAAAGTTGAGTTTTCTTCAACTGAAAGTTCTCAGATAGAATCAAATGCAAAAAACTTAATGGAAATAGATGATCTTTGGGTAGATATGCCAGGAGAAATGGTAAAAGGTTTAAACTTAGAAATAAAACAAGGTGAAATCTTAGGACTTGGAGGAATGGCGGGACAAGGTAAGATAGCTGTTGCTAATGGAATAATGGGACTTTTTAGAGCTAAAGGAAAAGTGACATATAAAGATAAGGATTTAGCATTAAATAATCCATTAGTACCTTTAAAAGACGGAATTTTCTTTGTTTCTGAAGATAGAAAAGGAGTAGGATTACTTCTTGAAGAAAGTATTGAAAAAAATATAGCTTTCCCTGCTATGGAAATAAAACATCAATTTTTTAAGAAATTTTTGGGAGTTTTAGATTTAGTTGACGATAAAAAAGTAACTGAAAATGCAAAAAAATACATAGAAAGTCTTGAAATAAGATGTATGAGCGAAAAACAAAATGTAGTAGAACTTAGTGGGGGAAATCAACAAAAAGTTTGTATGGCTAAAGCTTTCACAATGGAGCCAGACCTTTTATTTGTCTCTGAACCAACAAGAGGTATAGATGTAGGAGCAAAAAAATTAGTTTTGGATACTTTGAAAGAATATAACAAAGAAAGAGGAACTACTATAGTTGTTACTTCATCTGAAATAGAGGAATTAAGAAGTATTTGTGATAGAATTGCCATAGTGAACGAAGGTAAAATTGCAGGAATTTTATCTCCAAATGCTAGTATTTTAGAATTTGGTAAATTAATGTCTGGAATAAAGGAGGAAACGAATGAGTAATTTAGTTAAAAAATTTGGATTACCAAGATTGATAATCTTAATATTTCTTCTTTCTACTTATATAATTGCTCCTTTCGTTGGAATCTCAATAAAGGCAGCATTGTCAGATACTATGGTAAGATTTGGAATGAATGCAATATTAGTTTTATCTTTAATGCCTATGATAGAGTCTGGAGCAGGCTTGAACTTTGGTATGCCTTTAGGTGTTGAAGCTGGACTTTTAGGTTCTTTAATAAGTTTACAATTGGAACTTACAGGATTTTTAGGATTTACTGTTGCAATTTTGATTGGTATAGTATTTGCTTGTATATTTGGTTGGGCTTATGGTACTGTATTAAATAAGGTAAAAGGTGGAGAAATGATGATAGCTACTTATATAGGATTCTCTTCGGTTGCCTTTATGTGTATTATGTGGCTAGTTTTACCATTTACAAAAGCAGATATGATTTGGGCTTATGGTGGTTCTGGTCTTAGAACAACAATCAGTGTTGAAAGTTATTGGAAAGATGTTTTAAATAATATTTTTGGTTCAATTTCTAATTTTATACCAGTAGGAGAAATAATATTTTTTATAATTTTAACTTTTATAATGTGGATATTTTTTAGAACTAGAGCAGGACTTTCAATGAGTGCTGTTGGAAAAAATGAAAAATTTGCTCAAGCAACAGGAATTGATGCAGATAGAGGTAGAAAGAAATCAGTTATAATATCAACTGTACTTGCAGCAATAGGAATTGTTGTTTATCAACAAAGTTTTGGTTTCATTCAATTGTACTTAGCTCCATTTAATATGGCTTTCCCAGCAATAGCTGCAATATTAATAGGAGGAGCTTCTGTAAATAAGGTAACTGTATGGCATGTTGTGATAGGAACGTTTTTATTCCAAGGAATACTTACAATGACTCCAACAGTTGTAAATGCTATAATTAAAACAGATATGTCTGAAACTATAAGAATAATAGTATCTAATGGAATGATACTATATGCTTTAACAAGAAAAGGAGGCGGAGCTCGTGGATAATAAATTGAAAAATTTTCTTTTAAATAATAGTGTGCCTATTTTAATTTTAGCAATGGTACTTATTATGTTTCCGCTTTCTGGTTTGAGTGCTAGTTATTTGTTGCATGAAATGATTTTAAGAATTTCAAGAAATCTGTTTTTGATAATGTCTCTTTTAATTCCAATAGTTGCAGGAATGGGATTAAATTTTGGTATAGTTTTGGGAGCAATGGGAGGTCAATTAGCTCTAATACTTGTCACTGATTGGCATATTGCAGGATTGCAAGGAATATTTTTAGCAATGATTTTATCAATACCTTTTTCAATGCTTTTAGGTTATGTCGGAGGTGTGGTATTAAACAGAGCTAAAGGAAGAGAAATGATAACTTCTATGATACTAGGATATTTTATAAACGGAGTTTATCAATTAGTTGTTCTTTATTCAATGGGTACTTTAATTCCGGTTCAAGATAAAACTATGCTTTTAACATCTGGAAGAGGAATAAAAAATACTGTTGATTTAACAGATATAGCTGGAAGTTTAGATAAGACTTTCTCTTTTGAAATTTTTGGATTCCAAATACCAACTTTAACTATAATTTTAATAGTGTTATTATGCTTCTTTATAATTTGGTTTAGAAAAACAAAATTAGGGCAAGATATGAGAGCAGTAGGACAAGATATGGAAGTATCTAAAGCAGCAGGTATTGAAATAAATAAAGTTAGAATTTATGCAATTATGATATCAACTGTACTTGCAGGTTTTGGACAAGTGATATATCTTCAAAATTTAGGTACAATTAATACATACAACTCACACGAACAAATAGGAATGTTTTCTGTTGCAGCTCTACTTATAGGGGGAGCTTCTGTTGCAAGAGCTACAATACCGAATGCAATAGGAGGAGTAATATTGTTCCACACAATGTTTGTTGTTGCACCAAGAGCTGGAAAAACTTTAATGGATTCTGCTCAAATAGGGGAATATTTTAGAGTTTTCATATCTTATGGAATAATAGCTTTAGTTTTAATTATGTATGAATGGAGAAGAAAAAGAGAAAAAGAAAAAGAAAGGGAAAAAACAATAGGATTTTAAATTGGAGGTTGCTTAATATGAAAAATATATTAAAAATATTTATAATTATTATAATCTTTGTTGTAATTTCCACATTTCTATACATAACAGGGAAGAAACACGAAGCTATAATAGAAAATAATTATACATCAGCAGTAAAATATAGTGTAGATGGAGAACCTTATAAGGTTTTAGATACAAATAAGAAAGCTAGAATTGTTTATAAAGGAATAAGTTCAGTAATCTTTATAAAGACAGAAGATGGAAAAGTTATTGAAAAAGATTTAAGTTCAAATAGTGAAAATTTAGAAGTTTCTAATATAATAAATAGTTTTTAAACAGAAATAAAAGTTTAAAAAATGTAATAAATGTATCAAAAAAATAAAAATTTGTATTTTTATCTTAAATATGATATAATACTCGAAGTTATAGAAGGAGGATATATGAAAAAGTATATTATTGCTTGTATTTTTCTATGCTTATCATTTTTTTCATATGCTGAAGAAACTATAGTTTTGGATCAAGATGCTAGTACTGGAATGGTTACACAGGCTAAGGATTTTGAAAAAATAAAAGGAAAATCAAAAAAACAAATTTTTATTGATACTCTTATTCCAGCAATTGAAAAAGTTAGAGATAAGATAACGAAAGATAAAGAATATGTAAAGGAACTTTCTAAAAAAGTTACTCTTAGTCAAAAAGAACAAGAATATGTAGAAGAAATGTTTTCTAAGTATAACGTGAAATCGAAAGATTTAGATGAATTAGCGCATAAAATGATAGTTCCACCCACAGCTTTTATACTAGGACAAAGTTCCTTAGAAAGTGGTTGGGGTAGTGCTAAAATTGCTAAAGAAGGAAATAACTTATTCGCTATAAGAACTACTTTGAGAGATCCAGAAAAAACAGTCCAAACAGGTCCAAATTCTTTTTATAAAAAATATGAAAGTTTAGAGGACTCTTTAATGGATTATATAATGACTTTATCAAGACATACTAGTTATTCTAATTTAAGAAAAGCTATAAATAAAGGGGAAACTACTTTAGGTTTAATACAACATTTAGGAAATTACTCTGAAGTTAAAGGGCTATATTCAAAAAGACTAACACAAATAATAACAAAAAATAATTTAGTACAATACGATGGTGAGTAAAAAAAAGGAGATTTTTCTCCTTTTTTTCTTTTATAGGAAAGTTAAAAGTCAAAATTAGTCTCTGATGTTCGTATTAGTTTGAAGAGCCTGTGTTTATTGAGCTAGTAAGAGCTCATATAGCTATCAAGAGACTTTCTTTATATTAGAATATAAATTTAAAAGCTAATAAAAATAGTCCCTGATATTTATGCCAGTTTAGAGTTGTAGTTAAACTCATGCAACTAACATATTTATCAAGGGACTTTATTAATTAAAATATTAGAGAAATAGCTTTTGCTTACTATGTTGTTCGCTATTCTTCAATAACTCCATAGTCTCCATCTTTTCTTTTATAAACAACTGTCATTTTTCCAGTTTCAACATTTGTAAAAGCAAAAAAGACTTTATTAAGAGCTTCCAATTGTAATAAAGCTTCTGATATTTCCATTGGTTTAATAGGTAAAAAAACTTTTACTAATTTTTTTTCATCAGAATTTTTTTCTTCTTCATCTGCTATATAATCAAAACTATAAGTTTTTTTCATACTATTATCTTGAAGTTTAGCTCTACTATGTTTTTCTTTATGTTTTTTTAATTGAGTTTCTAAGATATCGATAGCTTTATCTATAGAAGCATATAAATCTGTTTCTTTTGAGCTTACTTTTATTGTAGTTCCACTTAAGTAAGCTAAAATTTCTGTAATATGGGTATTCCCAGTTTTTAACTTTGATGCAGTTAAAGTAGCGTCTATCTTAATGATAGAATCATTAAATTTTTCTACTCTTGAGATTTTTTCTTGAGCATATTTTTTAATAGCCTCTGTTAAAGTAATTTTTCTTCCATAAATTGATAATTTCATAAAACCACTTCCTTCCTCTATTGATATCTTATTATAGCATAAATTTTTTTAAAATTCCATTTTTCATTTATAAAGAAAGTATAAATTAAATAACCAAAATTAGTCTTTTGACAGCCGTATGAGTTCTACGAGCTCAATGAACACAGGCTCTTCGAACTAATACGGACGTCAGAGACTTTTTTAACTCATAGAAAAGTATAAAATTTGTTCCCCTTATTTCAAGAAAAATTTTTTATATTTTTTTAAGTATGTTATAATTATAAAAAAATATTGGGAGGTGTATTTTGCCAAACTCAAATAGAAAATTAGGGCTTCTTCCTGGAAGTGTTATTTATACAGGAGAAAATACCAATAATAATATAACAATTACTGTAATTTATTACTCTAAAAGTTTTTATAAAAAAGACATTTTCTCTTCAGAAGAAGAAATTTATATTGATTTAGAATTTGAAGGGAATATTTGGATAAATATTGATGGAATTAATGATATAGAAATTGTAAAAAAAATAGGACAGATATTTCAAATAGATTCCCTTTCTTTAGAAGATATTGTTAATCCGGAGCAACGGGTTAAAATTGATGACAGGGATTCTTATATTCTTATTATTTTAAAGATGCTACAGCTAGAAGTTATTACAAAGGAAATTCAGTATGAGCAACTTTCATTGATAATAAAAGATAATGTACTTATAACTTTTCAAGAAACACCTTACGATATGTTTGAATCGGCAAGAAATAGGCTTGAAAATCCTACGACAAAACTTGCTTCAAAAGATGTTAGTTATCTTGCTTATATTTTAATAGATATCATTGTTGATAATTATTTTTTGATACTTGATGAAGTTGAAAATGAAGTTGATCTTATAGAAAATCAACTTATTGAAAGTGCAGATAAAGACGATCTTGAGAATATACTTGCTTTAAAGCAAAATATTTTAGTTTTAAAGAGATTTATTTCTCCAGTTAGAGAATTAATATCAAAACTTCAAACAAGAAGTATGCTTGTTTATTTCCATGAGGATATGAAATATTATTTAGGGGACTTAAATGACCATGGAATAATAGTTTTTGATACTATAGATATGCTTAACAATAGAGCTACAGAACTTATTCAACTGTATCATTCTATGATTAGTAATACAATGAATGAAGTTATGAAAATACTGGCAATTATTTCTACCATTTTCATGCCATTAAGTTTTATTGTTGGATTATATGGAATGAACTTTAAATATATGCCAGAATTAGAATGGCATTATGGGTATTTTTTAACATTAGTTCTTATGGGGATACTTGTTGTTGGTATGCTTATTTATTTTAAGAAGAAAAAATGGTTTTAAAAAAGAATATTTATGAAATTAAAATTTTTCTTAATAAAAACATAGTTAATTTTTTCTAATATAATCAAAATATTTTTTAAGAATAAAATTTGATAAAAAAATATTTTAAAAAAAACTTGACAAAAGAAATAAGTAATGATATTATTATCTTGTATCGTTTCCTTAATTATAGTTTAATTTCTACAAAAAAGCCCGAACTTGAAAAAAGTTGAGGGCTTTTTTGTATTCTTATACTTTTTTTGTTGATAATTTGTTGATAGTTATTTTAAATAAATTAAAAAATAAAGTTTATAGTTGATTTTTTATCTCTCCTAAAGTACATGTTTCTATTTCAGAGTTTTTATCCTTCTTACATAGAATAATGATTTTTTCTGAATATTTATCTAAATTTGTAACTTTTCCATTTCTCTTTAAAAAATTTATAAAAGCTTCTAATGATTGATTAAAAAGTAAAAATATAGCTAATTTATAAGCTTTAATTTCTTTCTGTTTACCTAAAAATTTGCTAAGTGTCTTAAAATCCTTATAAATTCCATTACTATCAAGTTCCCCTTTTACTTCCATAATACAATAATTGTCATCAGAACCTTGTTTATGAAATAAAAAATCTGGGATTATATTAATATTATAAAATCCTGCTTTAACTAATTCACCATGAATATCAAATTTATAATTAAATTCAATCAATCTTAACTGATGATACAATTCATAACAAAATACTCTTTCTCTAATTCTTTCTTCACCATTAATAGAAATTATACTATAAAACTTTTTTTCGATTTTTTCTACTGCTATTTTTATATTTTTTAGTATTTCGTTTTCTATCGTTTTATTATCAGATTTTTTCTTTTCCATCTTTAATTCCTTCTTAAATATTTTATAAAATTATTCATTAAATTTATTTAAAATTTTACAGTATTCCATAAATGTTTCAATAAATTCTTTTATCCAAAAATCACAATATTTTAATTCTTGATTTGTTTTCATAACTTCTCTATAAAAAGGGGAACAAATAAAGTATTGTGCTACCTTCCCTACTAAATTAGAAAATAATAATATTAAATTTAGCTGATATTTTCTAAATAGTAAATCAAAAGTTAGCGCTTTTAACATTTTATTTTCTTCATTTATTTCAGTTAAAGTTTTTACATATTCTGAAGTTAAATTTTGAAAAGGCTTGAAAAAATCAAATTCTTGTTCATTATAATTTTTCATTTGTGGAATGATTTCTATTTGTTTTAATATATTTTCAAGAATTTTGTCATTATTGTAATTTTCTATTATCAAAGAAGTCATTTGTAATTTAAATATTATAAAACCTTGAAAATAAAAAGAATAATAATCAATTTCATCTTCAGCACTTCTATGAAAATTATTTACCATATACTCTTTAACATCATCACTATAAGGATTATCTAAAGCAAATTCATATTCTTTATAGAAAGAGTATGTATTATTATGGTTATCATATTTTGTAAGTGCTTCTCTTTCTCTTTCTAAATATTCTATAAAATTAGAAGTTAAGGAGTTAATTTTAGTTAATATGTTATACAGTGTAATAAAATCATTTCCTCTTGGCAAAGTTAATATATATTCAAAATTATTTTCAATAAAATTCTTATGAAAATTTGGTAAATCAAAAGAATATTTTTTTATCTTATTATCATTATCTGTATAAATTGAAGAAATCTCATATAAATATTTATTTAGATTTTTAAAATTTTTATCAAAATTTTCTTTGTTTTTTTTAATAATATAGGAAATGTAACTGTCTATTTGCTTATTTTTTTCATTTTTTTCTAAATTAGATTTCCAATACAATGCTCCAAAAGTTCCAATTATTCCTAAATAACTTCCCAGAAACCCTAACCAATCATCCAAAGAAAAATTAGTTGAGAAAAGTTTTACTAAAAATAAAAGAATAAAAGGAAAAGTTAGGGAAAGAATAAAAGTTATAAACTTAAAATTATCAATTATTATCCTTTCTTTTATTAAAATAACTATTGAAAGAATAATAAAAATCAAGATACTTGTTTCTGAAAAAAGTAGATATAATCCTTTAATAAAGCTTTCAAATACTTCCATTATCATTAATCCCCCTCACTATTAACTAGAATATTAGTAAAATTTAGTATATTTCATTCTATAAAGTTATACTTTTTTTCAAGCCATGATGAAATAGTTGCTTCTTTAATATTAATTGATAAAAATATTTCAATATTCTTTTTATCATCCTTTTCAATTTTATAAGTTCTTATTTTCAAATTATTAAAAGATATGTCTTTTTCTGAAATTTTTTCTATATAATTATTTTCCATCATTTTGGCATCAATTATATTTTTATATAGATAGTTATTTTGAACATTCATAATATTATTTATATCAATATTTTCAACATGTTTTTCACCTATGATACTATTATTTTTTATTCCAATAATAATTTTTTTTTTAATTATATCTAAAAGAGAATCTACTTTCTCTAAATATTCTTCTATTATTTTTCCTTTGGGTAGTTTTAAATCTAATTCGATATTAAAAAAATATTCAATAAGTGATAATATTAGAATATACTGTTTTTTTTCTTCCTCAATTAAACTATTCTTTAAGATATTGAATTTCTTTAATAATTTTTTTATATTTCTTATAGAAATTTTTGAAAAAGATCTATTTATTACAAATGCTATATCTAAAAAGATTTTTTGTATTATTAGATCCCTGTTTTCTGAAAAATTATTTCCATCCACCCTATATTCTTCAAAATAATTAACTATTTCAAATTCAGGCTCATTTAATTCCTCATAATTGGCTTTTGGTAAATTTAACTCTACATCATAAAATTTTTCAAAATATTTATTACTTAAATTAGAATTCATATAAATTGTAGACACTATACTTTCAAGTTGCTCTCTATTAATTAAAAATAAAAAAATGATATTTTTAACATCAAAAATATGTTTTATTATTTCTAATAATTGGATAGCATAATCAGGTCTACATCTATCTAATTCATCTATAATAATTATTTTAGGGCTTTTTTCCTTTGAAAGTGTATCTTTAAATTCTTCTAATAATTTTTTATAATTTTTATAATCTTCAAGTTCTGAAGTATTTAATCCATTAAAAAAAGATTTCATTTCTTCTATATCTTTATCATTTAAATTGAATCTTTTTAATAGAAAATTTTTTAATATTTTACCAAAAAATATTTTTCCACAATTTTTTAAAAATTTTTTAGCTTTTTCAGTACTTTCAGGTTTTATAATATTACCTTCACTCATTTCTGCGATAAGTGCTTTCATAGGTTCATCATAAAAATCCATTCTCCAAGAATTGACATATAATGTATTTATTTCTTTATACTTTTCAGAAAGATACTCTTTTATTGCATCAGCAAATAAAGTTTTTCCCATCCCCCATGGAGCATTAATAAAAATTCTTTGCACTGGTCTAATATCCTCATTTCCCCAATCTTTAAATTCTTTTTGTTCTTCAAAGCTTTTATTAACAACTCTTACTAATGCTTCTAAAAAATCTTGTCTATTTTTTGTTAAACGCTCAAATGTTTTCATAATAATATTCTCCCTCCCCATATTTTATTCTATATCTTTAACTAAAGTACTGTCAATAATAATCTTTACTACTTTTTATTTAACTTAAAATATAAATTCATAAAAAATATTATTTTTTATCTATTTTAATCCTATAATAATATAGAATTATTACATTTTATATACTATAAATTTAAAGGAGTTTATTATGATAAAAGCTTATTCTCCAAAACTAACCAAAAATCAGCATTTTATTCCTCAAATGTATTTAAGAAATTTTTCTTTTAATTTTAATAATAAAAAAGAAGAGGCTGAAATATATTTTTTAATGAAAGAAAATATTATATCTTTTTCTAAATTAAAAATGGAAGATAAAAATTTTATAGAAAATATATGCTATGAAAATTATATTTATATAACTTTAGATGAATATTCAACAATTTTAGAATTACTAAAAATATCTTTTAATTCAAATGTAAATTGTTATAAAAATAAGTTAACATCTTATTTTAAATCCTTATCTTATTCTCAATATAAAGAAATTTTTAACTCCTGTAATGTTGGAATAAGAGAAGAACGAGAAAATTTTTTTAGAAAAGAACTTAAAAATGTTTCTCCTGGAACTGCTATAAATCTTCATAGTGACTTTTGTTCTAAAGATTTCATAAAAATTATATATAATGGAAATATTTATGATTTTTTAAAGGCTATTTGTCAAATAGTGTTGATGAAAAAGTTTAGACTATGACTTAGCATAATTAAGAGAATTTTTGAGAATAAAAACTTGAAAATTCTCTTTTTTTATTGTTACTAAAATTCATTATTGCATAAAAAAATTAGGCATTAATTGAAACAATTCCTTCTTGAATTAATATACGCTTTTTAAAATTGCTAAATTTTGAATATCCAAATGCAGTTCTTTTTATTGATTTAATTTTATTATTTAAACCTTCTATTACTCCATTAGTAATATTAGTTTCAAACATATTTTTAATATATTCCATATATTTTTTAAGAGTTTTTAAAGCAACTCTCATTTTCTCAGAAATTTTTTCTTTACTTCCAAGATATTTTTCTACTATTCCTTCAAATTTTTTAAAATTATTATGTTTAATTGCTTGGATAATATCTTGATATATATTAAAATTAATTTCTAATTCAGGTATTTTATCAAGAATATAATCTACTTTATCTTTACTACTTAATTTGTACTTAAAACTTTGACAGTAGTATTTTATTTCGCAAAGGTCAGGGTAATATTTTAATAATAACTTCCAAAATCTCTTTAATTTTCTTTTTAAAGAAGGATCTTGAATAGAGTTCATAATATATATTCTAGTTTGATTAAATGCTCTGTTAATAAGGTTAACAATATGAAATTTATCTAAAACTATTTCTCCATTAGGAAAGATAGATTTAACTAAGCTAATATATGGAGCATACATATCCATACAAATATATTTCACATTATTTTTAGATTTTAAAGAAAATCTAGAAAAATATTCTGTAAGAGAAGGAAGTCTTCTATCTTCCACTATATCGATAATGCTCTTACTTTGAAAGTCAGCAAAAACAAAAGACATAGCGCCATCAATATTTTTAACAGATTTAAATTCATCAATACAAATAGTTTCTGGTAAATGTTCTCTATTAACTTTAAAATTAGAATAGCAGGTATCCATAATTCTTTGCACAGAAGAGACGGAAATATTATATCTCTTAGCAATAGATGTAAGAGAAATATTTTTTTGAAGTTCAAGCGCGATAGTATATTTAAGATTATTAGATATACTAGAATTATTACTAACAACATTAGTGGAAGGTGAAAAAGTTTTTTTACAATCCTTACAAATATACCTTTGTATAGTAAGCTCAAGTTCAATATTGTAATTCTGGTAAGGAATATACCTAACTTTACGAATTCTTGAACCATTTTTAACAATATTTTTAGAGTTACAATGTGGACAAGCACAGTGATTAGATTTAAGAAATCCTTTAAAAACTTTAATAAAGAAATCGTTTTTTTTAATAATTTGAAAATAGTTTTCTTCTGGAAAAGAAATATTATTATCTTGAATATTTAAGATATTTTTGATAAAATCAGATGGAGACAATGAAATCACTTCCTTTATGGTTATTTTGAGCGATTTAATTTTAACAGGAAAATTTCATTGTCTCAATTTTTTTTTTATTAAAAAATGGCATTAATAGAAATTTTTTCTATCAACACCATTTAGTATACAACCTTTTTAAATGAATATGGGAAACAATCAGTTAATTCTGCTATGCTAGAAGTAAAAAAACTTTATTTAAATATTTATACTAATACTTTTAATAATCTTAATTTAAAAATTGAAAAATTGAATAAAACTTTTTCTAAAAAAAATGAAAATTTAGATATATTAAAAAACTCTATTAGTTCTTTTAATTCCATAATAAAAGAGATAGTAGATGAAATAAACAAACTAAAAAATAGATTAGAAAATTTAAAAAATGAAAAACTTCCATTTAAATTAACAACTTTCCAATAAGAAATTTGTGGTAGGCTTTCAATTTTAAATTATGATGGTTTAAATAAAATATCCACAAATTTTATAGATATTTTATTAGAGTTGGTAGAAAAAGAGTACAAAAAGTGTAAAAAAATAGAGAAGACATTTTTAGAAAATATTCTTGCAGATTATGAAAATACTGTCAGTAATTTTATAAATATTATATCTTCAAAAAGTCAGATAGATGAAAATACTAAGTATGAACTGATAAAATATATTGCAATACAATATTTTAGGCTTCAAAAAAACAGCTTAAAAATTATTGAAAAAATTAGAAAAGTAAAAAGTTACAAAGAATTTATAAGGTTAGAAATTCCTAAGATTTTAAAAAGTGATTGTATAATCTTTAAAATATCTTCACCTTTATTTTGTACAACTGATAATCCTGTTTGCATACTTGATTCAAATTTTTTGCTTTTTCCTCTAACTCCTTGCATTGTACATCTTATAAATATAATAAAAAATTAGAAACAAACATTTTTATACTAGATGAAATAAAAGAAAATTTGTTTATAAAATATATAAATTTTCTCATTATTAATAACTCAAAAAGCTCAATTTTATCTTTTAATGAAGAAATCGAGATTATTCAAATAAAAAATGGAGAATTTAAAAGTTTGTTTTATAATTTGTTTAATAAAGAATGAACAATAATATAAAGGGGCAAATCTCTATCTTTAAAAAGCTTAAAAAATATAATAATAATTTTAATAGAAACTCTAGTTATTACTGGGGTTTTTATTTTTATAATACTAAAAAGTATTGATATATACTTTATAGTTTAATTTCTACAAAAAAGCCCGAACTTGAAAAAAGTTGAGGGCTTTTTTGTATTCCTATACTTTTTTTGTTGATAATTTGTTGATAGTAAATTAGGTTTTTAAGAATAAAAAATTCTAATAATGTACTGCACCCATAATCCTGGATACAAGATTGGAGGTGCAGTTTTTTTATTGAAAAAATCACTTAAATCAAAAAAATAGTTGACAAAATGTTCGGGGGGGGGGGTATAATGTGTTAAAATTAGAAAGACTTTCATTTTTTATAAAATATAGAATAAATTAAAGTTTTTAAACAAAAGATATGTAATCAAAGAAGATACTAAAAGTTTATTCTCATTTTTAGAAAGTTTCAAATTATATAAGGAATATAAATAAAAAATATCCTTTATCAGAAAAAGAAATCAAATTAACTTCTAATAAAAATGGGATATAAGAAAAAATAATTTATATTCTGAATAGAGGAAAAATTAGGGAGGAGTTTATGAAAAAAATTAAAGTTTTATTTATGGTTATTTTTACATTATTATTTATTGGTTGTAGCAAGGATATAAAAGAAATAGTTGCATTTTCAACTTATTCATGGACTAATAATGTAATGCTTACTATTAAGAATAAATCTGAAAAAGATACAATAGAAATAGTATGGGATAAAAGTAAGATAGGTGATTCAGGTTGCTTTTTAAAAGGAAAATATATTGATGCTGGAAAACCTCAATTAAATGAAATTTTAGCACCTAATGAATTGAAAACTATATCAATATATCCATCAGATAATGTTTATTTTGATGAAGGGGAACTTCAACTTTTTGGAGGAGGTAGAATTGGACAAGGTTGGAAAATTAAAGATATAAATTACCCAACAAAATTAGTATTATGTTTAAAACTAGGAGATAAAGAAGAATTTATAGTAGAAGATATTTCTAAATAAAAAATAAAATTTATATTTCATAAAAAAAGAAAAAGATATGAAAAATAAATTAGAAATATTAAGTGAGTTTAATATTTCAGAATCTGACTACAAAAGATATTCAGAATTATATAAAATTTTATTAAAAAAAAGAAAAGAAAAAAAATAGCTATTTAAAGATATTACTAAATGTATCAGCTACATAAAAATAGGTTACAAAAAAATATTAATTTATAAAAAATCATTTAATTTAAAGGGAGAGAAATTTTATGAAAAAGATTAAAGTTTTATTTATACTTATTTTTGTGCTGTTATTTGCTAGTTGTGGTAAGCCTAGAGAAGTAAAGTATGAAGATATAGAGAAGAGAGAAGGAATAATTTATGTTAAAGGAGAAACAAAAGCATTTACTGGAATAATAAAATCATATTATGACAATGGAGCTTTAAAAGAAGATATTCCTTATAAAGATGGTAAAGAAAATGGTATTGTAAAAGGATACTATCCTAATGGAAATTTAGAAAGTGAAATTTTATCTAAAGATGGTAAATTAGAAGGACTCTCAAAATCATACTATGAAAATGGAAATTTAAAAATTGAAGGTAATTTTAAAGATGGTAAAAAGGAAGGACTCTTTAAAGGATATTATGAGAATGGAAATTTAGAAAGGGAAGGTAATTTTAAAGATGGTAAAGAGGAAGGACTCTCAAAATCATATTATGAAAATGGAAATTTATTAACTGAAGAGAATTATAAAGATGGTAAATTAGAAGGACTCTCTAAAGAATATTATGAAAATGGAAACATAAGAATAGAAATTAATTTTAAAGATGATAAAAATGAAGGACTCTCAAAATCATACTATGAAAATGGAAATTTATTAACTGAAGAGAATTATAAAGATGGTAAATTAGAAGGACTCTCAAAATCATACTATGAAAATGGAAATTTAGAAAGTGAAGGTAATTTTAAAGATGGTAAATTCAATGGACTCAGAAAATCATATTATGAGAATGGAAATTTAAAAAGTGAAGGTAATTTTAAAGATGGTAAAGAGGAAGGACTCTCAAAATCATATTATGAAAATGGAAATTTAGAAAGTGAAATTAATTATAAAGATGGTAAATTCAATGGACTCTCAAAATTATACTATGAAAATGGAAATTTATTAAGTGAACATTATTGGAAGGACGATAAAATAATTTATTAATTAAATTATTAAAAAGGAGTATAGAATGTCAATTTAAATTAATACTATGTATAAAAGTAGGGGATAAAATAATGAAAATAAAAATAAGAGATATGAAAGATAAAATAGAAATGAATGGTCTTATCTACTGCATAGGAGAAAATGGAGGATTCAGTGGAATTTTTATAGAAAAAGAAGCTAATACAGGTAGTCAAATTATAGAAAGTTACAGCAATGGAAAGATTACAAAAAAATTAGAATACAAAAAAATTTCAACCAATAATAGTAGTTATAAAATGTTTTTGGTAAAGAGTATGGTATACAGAAAAGGAGAGCTATTTCAAACAAAAGAATATAAATATGATGAATATGAAGATTCAAAAGTAAGTATCTCAGAAGAAAAAACTTTTCAAGATAATAATCAAAATAAAATAGGTATCAAAAAAATAATGTTTGAAAATGAAGTATTAGAAATAGGAAAGATTAATGAAAAGTATAATCCTACCGCTGTTAAAAAAATAGATGGAATTAAACCATTATGGACATTGTGGCTTTCTATGATGTTATGGTTCACTCAAAATCCAGAATCATTTTTAATTACTTTTACTGATGGTAAGCAATTAAAATTAATTAATTCTAAGAATGTTATACTGGAAGATGATTTTACTAAAGAGATAGAAAGTATGATTAGAAATGTTATTTTTTCAATACTTATATTATTGATAATATATTGGATTATGCACGCTATACATAGAGATACTTATTATTATTAAAATTGTATTGTATCAAGGGGTGTTTCCTTTTAACTGACTTTTTAGCTATTCTTTGACCAAGTTAAAATAACTTTCTAAAAAACTTAAATACTTTATCGTACAGATAATTTTATAATTAATCTAATTTAGTCAAAAGACAAGTATTGTCTATTATAAAAGGTATCGTACATTAACTATATGAGATTTTACTTTATAATGAAATGTTTTAATTACTAATATAGTGTAAATACGGTTATTTTAAGAATATTATTAAGAATGAAAAGTAATGTAAGAGCTCAAATCTCTATCTCTAAAAAGCTAAAAAAAATATAATAATAATTTTAATAGAAACTCTGAGAAAACTTAGAGTTTTTATTTTAAACTTGACTTTTCAAATATAAAGATATAATATATACAATATAAAGATAATAGAGGAGGTTTTTAAATGTCAATAAAATTAATAAATATTAGAATGGATGAAGATTTGAAAAAAGAAATGGAAATTGTTTGTAATGACTTAGGTATCAATATAACAACTGCATTTACTATATTTGCTAAGAAATTAACAAGAGAAAAGAGAATCCCTTTTAGTGTATCAATAGACCCTTTCTATTCAAATGAAAATATAAAAGCTTTACAAAACTCAATAGATGAAGTAAAAGATGGTAAAGTTATTATGAAGACTATTGAAGAATTGGAGGCTATGGAATAATGAAAATAAGTTTTTCTATTCAGGCTTGGGAAGAATATTTGTATTTTCAAACTCAAGATAAAAAGACATTAAAGAAGATAAATGAATTAATAAAAGATATTGAAAGAAATGGAGCATTGAATGGAATAGGAAAACCTGAAAAACTAACTAATAATCTTAGTGGACTATATAGTAGAAGAATCAACGATAAAGATAGATTAGTTTATAAGTTAGAAAATGATTTTATAGTTATCTTACAGTGTAAAGGGCATTATAATGATAATTAAAAATATAATAACACTAATTAGTATCAATGTATACTTTATAGTTTAATTTCTACAAAAAAGCCCGAACTTGAAAAAAGTTGAGGGCTTTTTTGTATTCTTATACTTTTTTGTTGATAATTTGTTGATAGTAAATTAGGTTTTTAAGAATAAAAAATCCTAATAATGTACTGCACCCATAATCCTGGACACAAGATTGGAGGTGCAATTTTTTTATTTAAAAATCACTTAAATCAAAAAAAGTTGACAAAATGTTCTGAGAATGAGTATAATGCATCAAAATTAGAAAGACTTTCATTTTTTATAAAATATAGAATAAATTAAAGTTTTTAAACAAAAGATATGTAATCAAAGAAGATACTAAAAGTTTATTCTCATTTTTAGAAAGTTTCAAAATATATAAGGAATATAAAGAAAAATATCCTTTATCAGAAAAAGAAATCAAATTAACTTCTAATAAAAATGGGATATAAGAAAAAATAATTTATATTCTGAATAGAGGAAAAATTGGGGAGGAGTTTATGAAAAAGATTAAAGTTTTATTCGTGATTATTTTTATTTTATTATTTGCTAGTTGGGGTAAGCTTAGAGAAGTAAATATTACAGATACGGAAATAAGAGAAGGTATAGCTTATGTTAAAGGAGAAACAGAAGCATTTACTGGAATAATAAAATTATACTATGAAAATGGAAATTTAGAAAGTGAAAGTAATTTTAAAGATGGTAAACAAGAAGGACTCTCAAAATTATACTATGAAAATGGAGATTTAGAAAGTGAAGGTAATTATAAAGATGGTAAAGGAGAAGGACTCGCTAAAGAATATTATGAGAATGGAAACATAAGAATAGAAGGTAATTATAAAGATGGTAAAAAGGAAGGACACTTTAAAGAATATTATGAGAATGGAGCTTTAAAATGGGAAGGTAATTTTAAAGATGGTAAAAAGGAAGGACACTTTAAAGCATATTATAAGAATGGAAATTTAAAAATGGAAGAGAATTATAAAGATGATAAAAGTGAAGGACTCTCAAAAGAATATTATGAGAATGGAAATTTAAAAATGGAAGAGAATTATAAAGATGATAAAAGTGAAGGACTCTCAAAAGAATATTATGAGAATGGAAACATAAGAATAGAAGGTAATTATAAAGATGGTAAATTAAATGGACTCTTAAAAGTATACTATGAGAATGGAAATTTAAAAAGGGAAGAGAATTTTAAAGATGGTAAATTAAATGGACTCTCAAAAGTATACTATGAGAATGGAAATTTAGAAAGGGAAGAGAATTATAAAGATGGTAAAAGGGAAGGACTCTCAAAAGTATACTATGAGAATGGAAACATAAGAATAGAAGGTAATTATAAAGATGATAAAGAGGAAGGACTCTTTAAAGAATATCATGAGAATGGAAATTTAGAAAGGGAAGAGAATTATAAAGATGATAAATTAAATGGACTCTCAAAATTATACTATGAGAATGGAAATTTAGAAAATGAAGGTAATTTTAAAGATGATAAATTAGAAGGACTCTCAAAAGTATACTATGAGAATGGAAATTTAGAAAGGGAAGAGAATTATAAAGATGGTAAAAGGGAAGGACTCTCAAAAGTATACTATGAAAATGGAAACATAAGAATAGAAGCTAATTATAAAGATGATAAATTAGAAGGACTCTTTAAAGAATATTATGAGAATGGATATTTAATGGCTCAATATTATTATAAGGACGGTAAAATTTATTATTAAATTATTAAAAAGGAGTATAGAATGTCAATTAACAAAATAATGTTTGAAAACCAAGTATTTGAAATAGGGAAAATTAATGAAAAGTATAATCCTACTGCTGTTAAAAAATAGGAGGTCAAATCTCTACCTCTAAAAAGACTTTCAAAAATAAAACAATAATTTTTAATAGGAACTCTAGTAAATACTAGAGTTTTTATTTTTATACTTTTTTTGAGCTGTATGAAAGTATAAAATTAAAAAATTAAAACTAGTCTCTGGCGTCCGTATTAGTTCGAAGAGCCTATGTTTATTGAGCTCGTAGAACTCATACGACTGGCAAGAGACTTTTTTAAATCATTTTTGTTTCCATTAAATTTAATTTAATTTAGCTTAAATTCAAATGTAATAAAAGAATTGACTGTTATTAATATTTAATTTAAAATAAAAATAAGGAGATGATTACTTATGAAAGTGGAGAATAAAAATAAAAGAGAAAAACAAATTGAAAGAATTAATAAAATGGAAAAAATACACTCAGAATATTCAAAATTATTAATTGAAGTAGAAAAAGTATTAGAAAAATTTGAGACTAAACAAAAAGAATACTCATCTTTAGTTCAATACTACTATAGTAAAAATTGGTCCAAAGATAAAAATGATATTGAGAAAGATAAGTTACCAGAAATAAAGAGCAGTTTTGTTCTTACAGAAGATGCTATTTATGATTCTATGATAGATAATGATAGATTAGCTATTCATATGCTTGAAATAGCAACTAAAATATTAAAAAGATAAAAAAATATAAAAAATATTTAATTTTTAATTGAATAAAATATCATAAAGTGTTATATTTATAAGTATATATAAGTATAAATAAATTCCTAAGGAGAAGAGCTATGTTAGAACTAAAATTTATGCGTGAAAATGTGGAAATGTTAAAGGAAATGCTAAAAAACAGAAATAGTAATATTGATATGGATATTTTTGTTGAATTAGACTCAAAAAGAAGAGAAGTATTATCCGAAGTTGAAAACTTAAAAAGAGAAAGAAATAATGTTTCTGCTGAAATAGCAACACTTAAGAAAGAAAAAAAATCAGCTGACCATTTAATAGAAAAAATGGGAGTAGTTTCTGCTAAAATAAAAGAGCTAGATACTGAACTTGCTGAAATAGATGATAAATTAAAAAATATTCAAATGACAATACCTAATGTATATCATTCATCAACTCCAATAGGACCAGATGAAGATCATAATGTTGAAATAAGAAAATGGGGAGAACCAAAAAAATTTAATTTTGAGCCAAAACCACATTGGGAAATTGGGGAAAATTTAGGAATACTAGATTTTGAAAGAGGAGCAAAACTAAGTGGTTCTAGATTTGTATTATATAGAGGAGCTGCTGCAAGATTAGAAAGAGCTTTAATTAGTTTCATGCTTGATACTCATACTCAAGAACATGGATATACAGAACATTTAACACCTTTTATGGTTAAAGCCGAAGTATGTGAAGGGACAGGACAATTACCAAAATTTGAAGAAGATATGTATAGAACAACAGATGATATGTACTTAATATCAACTTCTGAAATCAGTATGACTAATATTCATAGAAAAGAAATTTTAGAACAAGCAGAGTTGCCAAAATATTATACTGCATATTCTCCTTGCTTTAGAAGAGAAGCAGGGTCTTATGGAAAAGATGTTAAAGGTCTTATTAGAGTTCATCAATTCAATAAAGTCGAAATGGTAAAAATAACAGATGCAGAAACTTCATATGATGAGTTGGAAAAAATGGTAAAAAATGCAGAAACAATACTACAAAAATTAGAGTTACCTTATCGTGTAATTCAATTATGTTCTGGAGATATAGGATTTAGTGCAGCAAAAACTTATGATTTGGAAGTATGGTTACCATCTCAAAATAAATATAGAGAAATTTCTTCTTGTTCAAATTGTGAAGATTTCCAAGCAAGAAGAATGGGATTAAAGTATAGAGTTGCAGGAGATAACAGAAGTGAATTTTGCCATACATTAAATGGTTCAGGACTTGCAGTTGGAAGAACATTGGTTGCTATAATGGAAAATTACCAACAAGAAGACGGGTCTTTCTTAATACCAAAAGCGTTGGTTCCATATATGGGTGGACTAGATGTTGTTAAAAAGTAGTTTGCTTTTATTATTGCTGGTAAATATTTTTACCAGCAATTTAATTATACTTTTAAGTATATTTGTTATAACTGTTTTATTTAATATTATATTTAATAAAAATTTAAAAAAACATTTGAGGCAAATAAAAGTGTTATTATTTTTTTATTTGTCAACTTTTTTAATTCAATTATATTATGGACAACAAGGAAAAGTTCTGTATAAAATTTTTGACTTTTATCTAACTCAAGAAGGGCTTATAAATTTTGCTATAAGTTTTATAAGAATTATAAACTTACTTTTTATTTCTTGGTTAATTAATGAATTAAAGCTTTTTACTGGGAAATTGAGTAAATATCAGAAAATAATAGATACAGTTATTGAGTTAGTTCCAGATGTTTTTGTTTTATTTAAAAAGAAAATGAAAGTCAAAAGTTTTTGTAGATATATTTTGAAAGAGATTGGTAGAATAGAAAAAAGTAAGAGCTAGATTAAAAATAGTTAGAAAGGATGTATTCTATGAAGATATTTACTATATTAAAAAAAATACCTAAAAAAATTTCAATACCTCTTGGAATAACTCTAGCTACTACGCTAGCTATTTCTACAACTTTAATGAGAATAGAAAATATTGTAGAAAAAATAAGTACAAAATATATAAATGGAAGAATAAAAATAGAAAATGTAGATTTATCTTTAACTAATACTAAAATTGAAAATATAAAGCTATATGATGATAAAAATAATGTGTTGGCATATTTTCCAAAAGTTGAAATTAAGAATACAGGCAGTAGTTTATTACACCTTAAAATAGATGAAATAAAAGTAAATTCTGGGGATATTTATGTTGTTAGAGACAAAGAAGGAAAATTAAATTTTCAAAAGCTAATTGAAGATAAGAAAAAAGAGAAAAAAGAAGAAGATAAAAAAGAAAAAAAGAAAAAGGAAGAAAAAAATAAAGAATATAAACCGAAATCTTTACCAATAAATAAAATAAATATAGAAAATATAAAAATAAATTATACTGATGAAAAATTATCTCCAAAGTTAAATAGAGAGATAAATAATATTTCAGCTCACATTATATCAAATAAAGTAGATGGGATAGATGCTAAGATTTTAGTAAATTCAGATAATATAAAGCTAAACACAGAGTATAGAAACAAAGAAAAACCAATAGATTTAAAATTAAATATAGAGAAATTCTTATTAGATAAAGATTTGTTGCAAAGTTTAGTTAATAAGCCTGAGCTACACTTTTCAGATATCAATATAAAATCGGATTTATCTATTTTATCAGATAAAAAATTAGATGGAACAACAATTAATGGGACTTTTTCTTTAGATATGCCTAATTTTAAATACGATAATTTGGATACTGAAGTAAAAAATATATCTTTAAAATCCGTTTTTCTAGGTAAAGATGGGGAAGTTGTATTGAAGTTAAATATTTTTAATACTGATAAGGAATTTAAAGCTGTATATAAAAATAAGGAATTAAATTCAATAATAGTTTTTGATAGAGTAGATGAAAAAATACTAAACAGCTTTATTCCGTTAAGAAAAAAGAATTTGGATTTTAAAAATATTAATATTGAGGATATAAAAACAATTATACATTATTCAGATGAAAAAGGTCTTACTGTTGATACCAGTTTAAAGGCAAATGAATCTAAGTATAGTATCTTGGAGCTTGATGATTTCAAAGTTAATGCTAGTTTAAAAGATGGGTTAGGAAAACTTGATGTAAATATATTAACTAAAATAAAAAATATAGATGAAAAAATAAGTATAAAAGCAAAAAATGAAAAAGAAAAAACAGAATTATTAGTTCAACTTAATTCTTTAGATAAAAATTCTTTGTTGCCGAATATTAATTTAAAATCTACGATTGAGAATAAAAAAGATAATATAAAAGCTATAGTCGATTCAAATATAGTTGATTTTTCTGCAGATTACTTAAAAAATGATAAGAAATTAAAAGTTTTTGGAAACGAATTTTTAATAAATTATTCTGTAAAAGAAAAGAAAATAACTGATGGAAAAGGGAAAATTCCTTTTGAAATATATAATTTGGTTAATTATTTAGATTTCGATGCTGAAAACAATAAAGTTGAAGTTAAAGAATTAAGAATGGCTGATAAAGATGACAAAAAGAAGAATCTTGTTATAAAAGGTGAAGCTAATCTTGATAAAAAGACATTTAATTTCGACTATATTGCAGAAAATGCATTTATTCAGAAAAAAATAGATGATAAGGATATTAAATTAAATTTTACTGGAAATGGAAAAATTACAGGGGAAAAAACGAATCTTGAAAGTTTAGGTAAAATTGATAATTTAAGTCTTGAGTATATTGGAAAAATAAATGAAATAAAAGGGAACTATGAGTTTAACAAAAATAAAGATGATTTGAAAGCAAAATTTTTAGGAGAAATAAAAAATATCGGTTATAAGAATTACACTTTTAAAGACTTTAAATTAGATGTAGAATTTCTAAATAAAGAATTAATTATAAAGAATTTTAAAAATAAACAAATATTATTTAAGGGAAAGTATAATATAAAGGAAAAAGATATTTCAGCTGAAGCTAATATAGATAGATTAAGTAACAAAGATATAAATCTTGATAAAGTAGGCTTTTTGTTGGAAAATTTTAGAGTAAAAATTAATGGTAAAATTGATAATCCTAAGGCTTATACCGATTTAGGAACAACAATAGTAACTTTACCAAATAAGGCTAAGCTAAAAGTTACAGGGAAAGTAGAGCTTGAAAATGGAAATGTTGGAATAAAGGGAATAAATATTAATAATAGTTCTATAAAAGGAAATTATCTAATCAAAGATAAAAAACTAAATCTTAATGCTTCTTTAAATGAAAAGAAGTTAAGTGAGCTTACAGGTGGAAAAGATTTAGGTTATGCTTTGCAAGGGAATTTAAAAGTTAATGGAGTTGCAGGGAATTTAAATGCTGAATTATCTGGTGGAATTTTAAACGATTTTTCAAAAAATAAATACCCAGATATTATTTATAAGATGAGCTATAAAGCTAGTAATTATTCAGATGGTATTGTAAATCTTGAGAATATAAGTCTAAGTGATAGAAACTTAGGAGAAATTTTGACTTTGATTGGTCGAGTAGACTTAAAAAATAAGACCTTAGATATCAGAAACAGAAACAATAAAATTAATTTAGAAAAAATAGCGAATATAATAAATCAAGATTTAGTAGGAATTTTAGATATTGATTTGAAAGCAAAGGGAAATTTAAAAAATCCTAATTATAGCTTATTATTAAATTCTAATGAGATTAAATTAAAAGATATTCCTTTAAGAGACTTATCTTTAAAAATTAATGGAGATATTAAAAAAGCTAAAATAAATGATATGAGAGTTGCTTTATATGGAAATGTTATAAAAGGTTTAGCTGAGTATGATATAGAAAATAAGAAATATTTTGCAAATATAAACTCCGAAGATAAAATAGAGATAAAAAAATTAAAACCTTTACTAGAAAAGTATAATTTAACAAAATTAGATGGAAATGTAATTTTAAATGCTCATATAGATGAAAAAAATAGGAATATTAGGGTAGCCTTAGATAATATTTCTCTGTCTGTACCAAAATATTATATAGATGTAAAAGGAACAAAAGGGGAAATAAATATAAAAAATGAAAATTTAACTTTAGATGGAATTTCGTCAAAAATAAATGGAGCTCCTTTGGAAATAAAAGGGGAAGCAGATTTAAAGAATGTATCAAAAATTGATAAAAATAGGATATTAAAAGATTTACCGTATAAATTTATATTATCTTTAAAGGATTTTAAGTATGAATATCCGAAAGTTGCAAAGGTAAATGTAAATGTAGAAAATATGCTTATAAGCAATAAAGGATTAAAAGGAAATATTGTTTTAAAGAATGGAATTTTATACGATATCCCGAATGACTATAAAAGTGCTTTTAGTATAATAAAATCTCAATTAGAAAAAAGAAAAAAGAAAAAAAATGAAGTAGCTACAACTAAAATTGAGAAAAAAGAGTCTAAAAACAATAAAGATAAAAAAGATATTCAAAAGACATTAGATATGCTTATGCCTATTGATCTTTCTATTCAAACAGAAAAACCTTTTGTTATAGATATGGATAATTTTAATTTAGTAGTTCCAGAAATTTATGGAAATTTAGATATTGATTTAGCTCTAAAAGGAAGAGATGGAAGATATTTTATTGATGGAGAAACAGAATTAAAAGATGGATATATGTTTGTCAATACCAATGAATTTAAGATAAATCGTGCTTTGATTACATTTAATGAAAATTCAAAAATACCAGATATAAATCCGAACATATTTTTTGAAACAAGTGTTGAAATGGACGATGATGAGTATACTTTAGAAGTGTATGGCCTATTAAAAAAACTTAGATATAGCCTTAAATCTAAATATGGGAAAACAGGTGGAGATTTAAATGGATTGATAACACATCCTAATTCAGATGGGGGGATATATATTTATGGAACAGGTAATGAAGTCTTTTTAAATTTTATGAAAAACTTAGTGGCAGGTCAATTGGTCGAAACTGTTGTAGGATCGGCAAGAAAATATACAAAAAGAAAATTAGATTTAACTAGACTAGTCATTAAACCTGAAGTAACTGTATATAATACAGATAGGAATTCAGAAAATAGTAGCAAAGAAGTAGATAAAGATAATACTCAAAACAATAGAGGGCAAAATAAGCAAATATATAGTATAGCTCTAAATTTGGAAGCAAAAGATAATATTTACAAAAATAAATTATTCTGGTATGCTAAAGCTAAGGTATTAGGAACAGGAAGAGATGTTGTAAATCAAACTATGACTGTTCAAAGTAAAATGAGAGAATATGATGTTGGATTGGAATATAAAATAGATGAGAGTAAAAGTGTTGAAGTAGGAGTAGGAACAATTCAAGATAAATATAGGACTGATGAGAATAAAAATTATAGAAAAAATAACTATCACGTGGGCTATAAAATAAGAAAAAGATATAAAAGTTTTTCTGAAATATTCTCGTTTTAATATTTTGGCTTTTAAAATTTTAAGAGATATGTTAATATATTAAAAGAAATTGAAACAGTATTAATAATAAATTAAAATAAAAATGGAGGACTTTTATATGAAAAAAGCACTGATTGCGTTGCTGATTGTAATTAATTTAAATGCATTTTCAAATATGGTTAATTTGCCAATTAAAAGCATTGAAGTTATTAACAACCAAAAGGTTTCTGCGGATTTAATAAAAGAAAAATTAAATTTAAAAGAAGGAGATACTTTTTCTACAGATAAAGTATTAAGAGACTTTAATGAATTAAAAGCAACTGGTTATTTTAAAGACGTTGTTTTGCAACCAGAATCTTATGATGGAGGAGTAAAGCTTATTGTAGATGTACTAGAGAATGAAAATGTAGATGCTTTACTTAGAGAAAAAGGAATAGCTGCAAATACTGAAAGAGAAGATACAGATAAATCTATAACTCTTTCGAGTGTAAAATTTGTAGGGAACACAAAAATTTCTTCTTCAGAATTAGCTAGTGTTACTCAATTGAAACCTGGAGAACACTTCTCAAGAAGTAGAGTAGAAGAAGCACAAAGAAAATTATTAGCAAGTGGATATTTTGCAACTGTTAAGCCTGATGTAAAAGTTAACAATGGAAATATGGACTTAGTGTTTGATGTTACTGAAAACCCTATAGTAAAAAATATAGTTGTTACAGGAAATCGTTCTATATCAACACAATCAATATTATCGGCATTATCTACAAAAGTTGGAGAAGTTCAAAATTATAATAATTTAAAAGCTGATAGAGATAAAATATTAGAACTATATCAAGCTCAAGGATATACTTTAGTAAATATAGGTGATATTTCTACTGATGAGAATGGAAACCTTAATATAGCTATAACTGAAGGAATTGTCAGAAAAATAGAAGTTAAAAAGATGATTACTAAACAAAAAGGTAATAGAAGAACTCCTACTGACGATGTACTAAAAACAAAAGATTATGTTATAGATAGAGAAATAGAAATTCAACCCGGGAAAATATTTGATGTTAAAGAATACGATAGAACAGTTGATAATTTAATGAGATTAGGTATATTTAAAAATGTTAAATATGAAGCAAGATCAATTCCAGGGGATCCTGAAGGTTTAGATTTAATATTACTAATTGATGAGGATAGAACAGCCGAATTACAAGGGGGAGTTGCTTATGGTTCTGAAACAGGGCTTATGGGGACTTTATCTTTAAAAGATAGTAACTGGAAAGGAAAGAATCAAGAATTCGGAATAAGTTTTGAAAAATCTAATAAAGATTATACAGGATTTTCAATAGACTTTTTTGATCCATGGATTAGAAATACAGATAGAGTTTCTTGGGGATGGGGAGCTTATAAAACATCTTATGGAGATAGTACGAGTGATTTGTTCTATAATATAGATACTTTGGGATTTAAAGCTAATATTGGAAAAGGACTTTCAAGAAATGTTAGATTAAGTATAGGAACTAAAGCAGAATATATAAGAGAAAAACATGCAGCTGGGAAATTTCAAAAAAATCCAGCCAATGATAAATGGTATTATAAAGATCCAACTCAACCAAGTGGCTGGCACGAAATAGAAGGTGTAGATGATAAGTACTATGTATGGAGTATTTACCCATATATTAGTTATGATACAAGAAATAATTATTTAAATCCAACTTCGGGAGAATATGTAAAATTTCAAATAGAAGGAGGATATGCAGGTGGTTATAGATCAGGAACATTTGGAAATGCTACTTTAGAATTAAGAAAATACCATAAAGGCTTATTCAAGAAAAATACTTTTGCATATAAAGCTGTTGCAGGAATAATGTCTGATAGTACTAAAGAAAGTCAAAAATTCTGGGTAGGTGGAGGAAATTCACTTAGAGGTTATGATGGAGGTTTCTTTAGGGGAACTCAAAAAGTTGTAGCAACAATAGAAAATAGAACTCAAATAAATGATATTTTAGGAATAGTTTTCTTTGCTGACGCAGGAAGAGCTTGGAAACAAAATGGGAGAGATCCAAGTTATACAAGAGATAATACAAAATTTGGACAAAATATAGGAACAACAGCTGGTGTTGGGGTAAGACTTAATACTCCTATTGGACCATTAAGATTTGACTTTGGTTGGCCAGTTGGAAAGAAAATGGATGATGAAGGAATGAAGTTTTACTTCAATATGGGACAAGCATTCTAACAAATATATTAATAAATTTTTGGAGGTATAAAGTAATGAAAAAATTATTATTAGTGGCAAGTGTTTTATTAGCAACTTCAGCTTTTGCTGAAAAAATAGGAGTTGTAGATACTCAAAAAGTTGTATCTCAATTTTCTGAAACTAAAAAAGCACAACAAAGTTTAGAAAGTGAAGCTAAAAGAGCTGAAAATGAAGCTAGACAAAGAGAAGTTGCTTTACAAAAAGAACAAGTAGCTTTACAATCAAAAGGAGATAAATTAACAGATGCTGAAAAAAAAGCATTTGAAAAGAAAGTTCAAGATTATGAAAACTTTATAAATTCTTCACAAGAAAAATTAAATAAAGCACAATTTGCAAAATTACAACAAATAGAAACAGTTTACAATGCAGCTGTAAAAAAAGTTGTTGCTGCAGGTAAATATGATTTCGTATTTGAAGCAGATGCTGTAAAATTTGGTGGAGAAGATATAACAGCTCAAGTTTTAAAAGAAATGGAAGCTTCTAAAAAATAGTTAAAACAAGTAAAGGAGAAGAGTTATGACATATAAAATAGCAGATATAGTAACTCTTCTTAATGGAGAATATAAAGGAGAAATTTTAGAGGAGGTTTCTAAACTTTCTCCTTTTTTTCATTCAGATGAGAAGAGTATAACTTTTGCTGGAGATGAAAAATTTTTGAAATCATTGGATAAAACTAAGGCAAAAGTAATTATAGTACCTGATATAGATTTACCATTGAATATTGGGAAATCTTACATAGTAGTAAAAGATAATCCAAGAACTATTATGCCTAAACTTTTACATTTTTTTCAAAGACCTATAAAAAAAGTTGAAAAAATGATAGAAGATAGTAGTAAAATAGGAGAAAATACTAATATAGCTACTAATGTATATATAGGGCACGATGTTGAAATAGGTAAAAATGTTACAATATATCCAAATGTTAGTATTTGTCAAGGTGCTAAAATAGGAGATGGAACAGTTATTTATCCCAATGTTACAATTAGGGAATTTGTTGAAATAGGTAAAAATTGCATTATTCAACCTGGGGCAGTAATTGGTTCTGATGGTTTTGGATATGTAAAAGTAAATGGGAAAAATACTAAAATTGATCAAATTGGAACTGTTATTATAGAAGATGAAGTTGAAATAGGTGCAAATACTACAATAGACAGGGGAGCTATAGGGGATACTATCGTAAAAAAATATACTAAAATTGACAATTTAGTTCAAATTGCTCATAATGATATTATAGGAGAAAATTGTTTGATTATTTCACAAGTCGGAATAGCAGGAAGTACAACGATAGGAAATAATGTTACTCTTGCAGGACAAGTCGGAATAGCAGGGCACATTGAAATAGGGGATAATACTATGATAGGGGCTAAATCTGGAGTTCATGGAAATGTTGAAGGAAACCAAATTTTATCTGGACATCCTTTAGTAGATCATAGGGAAGATTTAAAGATAAGAATTGCAATGAAAAAGTTACCTGAACTTTTAAAAAGAGTAAAAGCATTAGAAAGTAAATAAAAAAATATTTTTTGTATCTGATTTCAAAAAAAATTAATATAAAATTAAAGAAAAAAAGATTTATATAAACTGTACCTAAAATTTTAAATATAATATTGGAGGTACAGTTTTTAATTTTTCTATAGAAAAGTATAAAATAAAATAGCAAAAAATAGTCTCTGACGCCCATATTGGTTCCAAGAGACTTTATTTATTGTATAGGGAAGTATAATTTAAATATATAAAAAAATCTATATAATTTTAAAAAAAATTTTTAAAATTTGATAAGATATTATATAATATTAACTCGATAAGATAAAAAACAAAAAGTGGAGAGTAAAATGAGATGAGTGGGATCAAAAATAAAAATATAGGAATATATTTAATAAAAGCATTTTCTTTAATTTCAGTTATAATATATCACTTGTATGAGTATAAAGGGACTTATATGGGAGTAGTTACTTTTTTTGTAGTTAGTGGATATTTAATAAGTGAAGTTTTATGGGAAAGAGAAGAAAGCTATTTTCAATTTATAAAAAGAAGATATGTAAAGATAATTCCACCACTAATTACTGTCTTATTAACTTCTTGTTTAGTGTTTTATTATTTTTATAAATTTTTAAGTTTGAAGTTGGTTTACAATTCGTTAACAAGTTTGTTCGGGTTAAGTAATATTTATCAAATAATTAGTGGCATGTCATACTTTGAAAGAAGTGGAGATATTTTTCCGTTATTGCATACTTGGAGTTTATCAATAGAAATACAATTTTATTTATTCTATCCATTTCTTATATATTTTTTTAAAAATCAAAAAATTAATGAAAAATTAGTAGGATTTATTTTGTTAGTTTTTTCTTTGGTTTCAGCGTCTATTATGTTTTATAAAACAATGATTGGTTATGATTTGAGTGCTATTTATTATGGGACAGACACAAGAATATTTTCGGTATTTGTAGGAGCTAGCTTTTATTTTTTATTTAAAAATATTAATCTTAATAAAAAGAGATTTAATATATATTCATATATTTCTCTAATAGGAATTATAGTATCCATATTAATTGTTGATTATTCTGCAAAAGCTAACTATTATGGTCTTTTGTATTTAGTGAGTGTATTAAGTGGAGTTATAACAGTAGGAAGTTTAAAAGTAAATTTTTTAAATTTTAATCTTAAATTTTTTAGAATTTTTGAAAAATTAGGGGAACATAGCTATATTTATTACTTATGGCAATATCCAATAATGATATTTTCATTAGAGTTTTTTAAATGGTCAGATATAAGCTATGGTTATACGGTAGTAATCCAAATAATTATTTTAATAATATTATCAGAAATAAGCTATAAATTATTGATAGCTGAAAGAAAGGTGGCAAAGATTTTGAGAAGAATATTTATAGTAGGCTATGCATTAATTTTAATATTTTTACCTCTTAGCGAAGAGACAAATTCAGAGGAAGTTAAAAATAAAGTGGAAGAAATAGATGCCAGACTTTCAAAGCACAAAGAAGCAGAAAATGGTATAGATTACTTAGAGGTAAGACTATTAAATGGTTTAATTTCACAGAAAAATAATGAAAAATTGATTGTAGAAAAGAAAAAATATAAAAATGATATACAAGAAAGTGCATTAAAAATAACTAATACAGGGAATGATAAAAAAGTAAAAGAAGTAAAAGAAGGAAAAGAAGGAAAAGAGATCCCTAGTGTTGGGTCTGTAAACTCTATAGATGGAAAAGATTATGTTTTTATTGGAGATTCTGTTATGAAAATGGGAGAGCCTTATATAAAGGCTGTATTTGAAAATTCTTATGTAGATGCAAAAGTTTCTAGACAGTTTGTTGAATTACCTAATATTTTAAAAATTTTAAATAATGAGAAAAAATTAAGAAAGAAAGTTGTAGTTCATCTAGGGACAAACGGAGTCATTAACAAAAAATCTTTTGATGAGTCGATGGAAATACTAGGAGATAGAGAGATATATTTTATGAATACTGTTGTACCTAAACCTTGGGAAAAAGGTATAAATAAAAATTTAGAAGAATGGACTGCTGAATATAAGAATGTTCATATAATAGATTGGCATAAGTATGCAAAAGGAGATAAAGAATTATTTTTTAAAGATGCAACTCATCCTAAGCCTGAAGGTGCAAAAAAATATGCAGAATTTATCTTAAAAAGTATTGAAAAATAAAGAAATAAAAAAATATTTAAACTAGAACAAAAAAAATAAACAAAAAAAAGAAAAAAAGTAGTTGACAAAGTTTTTGAAAGATGATATCATAACCGATGTCGATATGACAAAGGACATTAACAACAGAATAGAGAAAAGACAAAAAGCAACCATAAATTTGGTGTAAACAAAAAAGCAAATGAGCTTTAAAAAAGATTGAACGAAGAGTTTGATCCTGGCTCAGGATGAACGCTGACAGAATGCTTAACACATGCAAGTCTACTTGAACTTCGGTTTGGGTGGCGGACGGGTGAGT